>NZ_JBBXMW010000015.1:0-134278 GCF_038442325.1 Methylorubrum subtropicum
GCCTGGCCCTCGCCATCCTGCGCCAGGACACCGCTAAGGGCTCCTTGCACACCAAGCGGCAACTGGCCGGATGGGACGACGACTTCCTCGCCGACCTCATCACCCAAATGCGATAGCCCTGCCCTTGCGGGGAGGGGTCAGGGGTGGGGGTGGTTCAGGATGAGGCGCCGCGGTGCCTTCTGCCCGACCCCCACCTCCTACCTCCTCCCCGCAAGGGGGAGGAGAGGCGCCTAACCGGCTCCCGTCGAATCGGTGGATGCGAGGCCTACCCCAGCAGCTTATCCAGCGTGATCGGCATCTTGCGCACCCGCACCCCGGTCGCGTGATACACCGCGTTGGCGATGGCCCCGGCGGTGCCAGTGATGCCGATCTCGCCGACGCCCTTGATGCCGAGCGGGTTCACGTGCGGATCGTGCTCCTCCACGAGGATCGCCTCGATCGAGGGCACGTCGGCGTTCACCGGCACGTGGTACTCGCCGAGGTTCGGGTTCATCACCCGGCCCGAGCGGGGATCGACCACCGCGTTCTCGTGCAGCGCGAACGACACGCCCCAGATCATGCCGCCGTAATACTGGCTGGTGACGAGGCGCGGGTTGACGATGCGGCCCGCCGCGAACGCGCCGACGAGGCGCGTCACCCGGATCTGGCCGAGATCGGGATCGACGGTGACCTCGGCGAAGACCGCGCCGTGGGCGTGCATGGCGTAGGATTCGCGCGAGGCCGGATCGGGCGCACCCTTGCCCGAGGCCGAGACCGAGTCCTTGCCGGCGCGCGAAAGGATGTCGGAGAATGACTCGCTGCGGCTCTCGTCGTCGCGGCGGATCAGGCGCCCGCCCGCGGCGTAGACGCCGGCATTGCCCGCGCCGAACAGCGGCGAGCGCTCGTCGGTGGTCGCCATCTCCGAGAGCAGGGCCAGCACGGCGGCCGAGGCCGAGTGGATCGCCGCGCCGGCCGTGGCGGTGTGGGCCGAGCCGCCGGCGATGCCGCCGTTCGGCAGGTCCGACGAGCCGCTCTTGAAATCGAGCTGGTCGAGGTCGATCCCGAGGCCGTCGGCGGCGATCTGCGCGAGCGCCGTCCAGGCGCCCTGGCCCATGTCGTGGGCGCCGATGGCGACGGTGCCGGTGCCGTCGGCGCGGATCTCGGCGCGGGCCTCCGCCTGCATCATCAGCGCCGGGAAGAGCGCGGTGCCGACGCCCCAGCCGACGAGGCGGCCGGCCTCGTCGCGCATGGAGCGCGGTGCCGCGGAGCGCCGCTCCCAGCCGAACCGGGCCGCGCCCTGCTCGTAGCACTCGCGGAGCGCCTTGGAGGAGAACGGCCGCTCCGAGATCGGCTCGGCCTCTGCGTAGTTCATCTGGCGGAAGACGAGCGGGTCGATGCCGCAGGTCTCCGCCATCTCGTCGATGGCGGCCTCCAACGCGGCGCTGCCCGAGGCCTCGCCGGGGGCGCGCATGAACAGCGGCGTGCCGGTATCGACCCGCACGCCCGAATGCGTGGTGGCGAGCGCGGGCGCCTTGTAGAGGTAGCGCGAGAGGGCGCTGGCCGGCTCGTAGAAGTCGTCGAAGCTGCTGGTGGCGGTGAGCGTGTGGTGGTCGAGGGCGGTGAGCGCGCCCGATCCGTCGGTGCCGAGGCGCAGCGTCTGGCGCGTCTCGGCGCGGTGGCCGACCGGACCGAACATCTGCTCGCGCCGCAGCACCAGCTTCACCGGCCGGCCGGCATGCTTGGCCGCCATGACGCCGAGCACTTGCGGCCCGGAGAGGAATCCCTTCGAGCCGAAGCCGCCGCCGAGGAAGGGCGAGCGCAACAAAATGTTCTTCGGATCGATGCCGAACAGGCCGGCGAGCCGCATGGTCGCCATCGCCATGCCCTGGCTCGGGGTATCGACGGTGAGTTTATCGCCGTCCCACTGCGCCACGATGGAGTGGGGCTCCATGGCGTTGTGGTACTGCGCGGGCGTCTCGTAGACCGCCTCGATCCGGTGCTCGGCGCTCTTCAGCCCCGCCTCGACATCGCCCTTGGTCGCGGCGGTCTTGTCGCCCGCGCCGACCGCCGGCGGCTTGTGGGCTTCCGCCGTGTCGAGGCCGATGCGGGGGCTTTCCGTCTCGTAGCGCGGCGCCAGCAACTCGGCGCCCTCGGTCGCGGCCTCCAGCGTCTCGGCGATCACCACCGCGATCGGCTGGTGGGCGTAGCGGACCTTATCGTTCTGGAGGAGGTCGAGGCGGAAGGTGAAGGGATCGTTCTTGGCGTCCGGGTCGGCGGCGAGCTTGGGGGCGTTGCCCGGCACCATCACGTCGACGACGCCTGGATGGGCTTTGGCCGCCGCCACGTCGAGATGGGCGACGCGGCCCCGGGCGATGCGGCTCACGGCGATGACCGCGTGCAGCATCCCCTCGGGGCGGTTGTCGGCGGCGAAGGTCGCCCCGCCGGTGACCTTAAGAAACCCATCGCGGCGGGTGAGCGGCTGGCCGATGCTCGACCCGTGCCGGGCCTGCTCGTAGGCGATGTCAGGCATGGAGCGTCTCCTCGAAGGCGGAGGCCGGCAGGGCGGGCATGCGCTCCGGCGTGCCGGCGGCGGCGCGGGTGAGCGTGCGGACGATGAGGCGGCGGGCGAGCTCGATCTTGAAGGCGTTGTCGCCCGACGGTCTGGCCTCGGCGAGGGCCGAGTCGGCGGCTTGGCGGAAGGTCGCTTCCGATACCTCGGCACCGGCGAGCACGCTTTCGGCTTCGCGCGCCCGCCAGGGCTTGAGGGCGACGCCGCCGAGCGCGAGGCGCCCTTCGGCGATGCGCCCCTGGTCGAGCCGCAGCGAGGCCGCGGCCGAGACGACGGCGAAGGCGTAGGAGGTGCGGTCGCGGATCTTCAGGTAGCGCGAATGCCCGGAGAAGTCCGCGGCCTCGGCCGGCAGGCGGACCGCCACGATCAGTTCGCCCGGCTCCAGCACGGTCTCGCGCTCGGGCGCATCGCCGGGCAGGCGATGGAAGGCTTCGAGCGGCACCTCGCGGGTGCCGGCCTTGCCGACGATCTCCACGGTCGCGTCGAGGGCCACCAGCGGCACGCAGAAGTCCGAGGGGTGCGTCGCGATGCAGTGCTCGCTCCAGCCGAGCACGGCGTGCAGCCGCGTCTCGCCGCCTCGCGCGTCGCAGCCGCTCCCAGGCTGGCGCTTGTTGCAGGCGCTGGCCGGGTCGTAGAAGTACGGGCAGCGGGTGCGCTGCATCAGGTTGCCGGCCACCGTCGCGGCGTTGCGCAACTGCGCCGAGGCACCCGAGAGCAGGGCCTCCGCAACGGAAGGGTGGGCGCGGGCGAAGGCGGTGTCGTAGGCGAGATCGCTGTTGCGCACGAGCGCGCCGACGCGGAACCCGCCCTCGGGCCGATGCTCGATCCGGTCGAGATCGGGCAGGTGGGTGACGTCGACGAGGCGGGCGGGCCGCGTGACGCCGCCCTTCATCAGGTCGAGCAGGTTGGTGCCGGCGGCGAGGTAGGCCGCGCCCGGCTCCGAGGCCGCCGCCACCGCCTCGGCGACGGTCGAGACGCGGACGTAGTCGAAGCGGTTCACGCGGCCTCTCCCTGCTGCGCGGTTCCCATCTTTCCTTGCGCGTCGAGCACGGCCTGGGTGATGCCGATATAGGCGCCGCAGCGGCACAGGTTGCCGCTCATGGCCTCCCGCACCCGCTCGGGATCGTCGCCCGCGTGGCCCTCAGCGAGCAGGCCCACCGCGCTCATGATCTGCCCCGGCGTGCAGAAGCCGCACTGGAAGCCGTCATGGGCGATGAAGGCGGCCTGGACCGGATGCAGCGCGTCGCCCTGCGCCAGTCCCTCGATGGTGGTGATCTCGGCGCTATCCAGGCTGACCGCGAGGCTGAGGCAGGAATTCACCCGGCGCCCGTTCACCAGCACGGTGCAGGCGCCGCACTGGCCGCGGTCGCAGCCCTTCTTCGAGCCGGTGAGGCCGAGGCGCTCGCGCAGGAGATCGAGGAGGGTGACGCGGGGATCGTCGAGGGCGATGTCGTGCCGCTTGCCGTTGACGCTGAGCGACAGCGAGAAGCTGGATGGTTGTTCCACGGACGGGCTCCCACTCTGGAAGCGTTTCAATTAGCTTCAGCGCGCGAGTCCGCCAGTGCGGTGCGAAACGGTCGCAGCGTTTCAGCGCGGTTTGACCGTCTCCCTCTCCTTCAGGAATTTCTCCATGAAGGCGATCTCGGCGTTTTGCGAGCGGATGATGTCCTCGGCGAGCTTGCGGATCTCGGGGTTCTTCGAGTGCTCCAGGGCGACCTTCGCCATGGCCACCGCGCCGCGATGGTGCGGGATCATCCCGCGCACGAAATCGACATCGACATCGCCGGTGTAGCGGATCGCCATTTCCTCGTGCATCCGGGCATCGGCCGCGCGGAAGGCGCGGGTGGCCGGAGTGTCGGCGGCGGCGGGCTTGGTGCCGTGGTCGTGGTGATGCGTGCCTTGCGCGAAGGCGAGGCTCGCAAGTCCGCAACCGGCAATGGCGGCGAGGATCGGCAGGGTCTTCATCGTGTCTCCGGTTTCGAGTCTTGGAACCTGTTCGGCACGCTCATCCGACTCAACCCCCTCATCCTGAGGTGCTGCGCAGCAGCCTCGAAGGAGGGCTCCAGCGAATCGCGCGACTTCTGGAGCCCTCCTTCGAGGCCTCCGCTTCGCTCCGACACCTCAGGATGAGGGGGTGGGTGGGAGAGAGCGGAGCATGGAACGGCCTGTCAGTGCCGACGCTCGGCTTTCATCCGCAGACCTTCCTTCGGCCGCAGCGTCACCCGGTGCAGCGGCGTGACCGGTGGATGGTCCGGCGGCAGGGTGAGGCGCACCGCGCGGACCACGTGGGCGAGCACCAGCGTCGCCTCCTGCACCGAAAAGCTCTGGCCGATGCAGATGCGCGGCCCCGCGCCGAAGGGCAGGTAGGAGAAGCGGCGGATGGAGTCCCGCCGCTCGCCGAGGAAGCGGTCCGGGATGAAGGCGTCGGGCTCGTCCCACAGCTTCTTATGCCGCCCCAGCACGTAGGGGGCGATGATGACGGTGGAGTTGCGCGGAATCTTCACCCGGCCGATCCGGTCGTCGTGCAGGGCCTGACGGCTGAGGAACGGCACCGGCGGGAACAGCCGCATGGTCTCCTCCATCACCGCCTTGGCGAGCGGCAACCGATCGAGGCGCATCGTGCCATCCTCAGACAGCGCCGCGTCGGCCTCGGCTTCGAGGCGGTCGCGCACGCCCTCGTCCTGCGAGACGCAGTAGAGCGCCCAGGTCAGCGCGTTGGCGGTGGTCTCGTGGCCGGCGGCGATGAAGGTGACGATGTTGGCCTTCACCTCCAGATCCGACAGGCCCTTGCCGGATTCCGGGTCCTGGGCGGCGAGCAGCAGGGTCATCAGGTCGTGGGGCGCCTCACCGCGGGCGATCGCCGCCTTGCGCCGGTCCAGCAGCTCGTCGACCACTTCGGCGAAGTAGCGGAGCGCGGGCCGCGCCTTCAGCCGCCCGAGGCGGGGCACGAAGCCCGGCACGCCGAACACATCGAGGGGGTCGACCGGCCCGATCGATTCGAGCAGCCGCGTCAAGGCTCGGCCGAGCGCGTCGGGATCGCCGGGGAGCCCCTGCGTAAAAATCGTCCGCTCCAGCACGTCGAGGGTGGTGCGGGTCATCTCCAGCACGACATCGACATTGACCCCGTCGCGCCGGGCGAGCCGCTTGGCGACGCGGGCGCCCGCCGCATCCATCTGCGCGGTAAAACCCGCGACATGGCGGGCGGAAAAGATCGGCGCCATGGTGCGCCGCTGCAGGCGCCACTCGTCGCCCTCCGCCGTGAGCAGGCCGTTGCCGAGGCCGGGCGCCAGGACGCGGCGCTGGAGGTCGTCCTTACGGTAGTTCGCGCCGTTCTCGACCAGCAGGTAGCGCACGAGGTCGGGGTCGCTCACCACGGTGATGCGCCCCATCGCGCCCTCGCCCGCGACGACGAACTCCTCGAAATGCGCCTGCATCCACGTGGCGATCGGGTTCTCGCGCACCGCCTTGAGGAAGGCGAACAGGCCGAGCGGCCGGGTCAGCGGCGGCGGCACCTTCGGGCGGAAGGGCTCCGCGAGCGTGAGGGTATCCTGCATCGGCCAAAAAACCTTCGCGGTGACGGCGGGGGAATTGCGTCACGCCCCATCGAAGGGCGCCATCGCGCTCAAGCCTCGGCTTCGCTAAGTAGGGGCCGATCCGAGCCAACGAAGAGGCCACGATGTCGCCGCACGAGTCCCCAGCCGCCGAGTCCCGCGTCGAGACCCGCACGGAATCCGACACCTTCGGCCCGATCGAGGTGCCGGCCCACCGCTATTGGGGCGCGCAGACCCAGCGCTCGATCCAGAATTTTAAAATTGGCACCGAGCGCCAGCCGGCGCCGCTCGTTCACGCGCTCGGCATCGTCAAGCAAGCCGCTGCCCTGGTGAACAAGGATCTCGGCGGGCTCGACGCCAAAGTCGCCGACGCCATCGCCGAATCCGCCGCCGAGGTGGTCGCAGGCCGGCACGACGACGAGTTCCCGCTGGTGGTCTGGCAGACCGGCTCGGGCACCCAGTCCAACATGAACGCCAACGAGGTCATCGCCAGCCTCGCCAACGAGCGGCTGGGGGGCAAGCGCGGCGGCAAGTCGCCGGTCCACCCCAACGACCATTGCAACCGCGGCCAGTCCTCCAACGACACCTTCCCGACCGCCATGCACATCGCGGTCGCCCGCGAGGTGCAGGAGCGCCTGATGCCGGCGCTGACCCACCTGCACGGGGCGCTCGACGCCAAGTCGAAGGCGTTCGAGAGCATCGTCAAGATCGGCCGCACCCACCTGCAGGACGCGACCCCGGTCTCCCTCGGCCAGGAGTTTTCGGGCTACGCCGCGCAGGTCGCGCTCGGCGGCGCCCGCATCGCCGCGACGCTTCCGGGCGTGCTCGCCTTAGCGCAGGGCGGCACCGCCGTCGGCACCGGCCTGAACGCGCACCCGGAATTCGCCGAGCGGTTCGCCGCCAAGGTCGCCGAGCTGACCGGGCTTCCGTTCACGAGCGCCGAGAACAAGTTCGAGGCGCTCGCCACCCACGACGCCCTCGTCTTCCTCCAGGGCGCCCTCTCGGCTTTGGCCTCGGGCCTGTTCAAGATCGCCAACGACATCCGCCTGCTGGGCTCGGGCCCGCGCTCGGGCCTGGGCGAACTGTCGCTGCCGGAGAACGAGCCCGGCTCCTCAATCATGCCGGGCAAGGTCAACCCGACCCAGTGCGAGGCGCTGACGATGGTCTGCGCGCAGGTGATCGGCAACGGCACCACGGTGAGCTTCGCCGGCTCGCAGGGCCATTTCGAGCTGAACGTGTTCAAGCCGGTGATCGCCAACGCGGTGCTGCAATCGGTGCGGCTCCTCGCCGACGCGGCGGTGAGCTTCACCGACAACTGCGTCGTCGGTATCAAGGCCAACGAGGACAAGATCGCCGACCTGATGAGCCGCTCGCTGATGCTGGTGACGGCGCTCGCCCCCTCGATCGGCTACGACAAGGCCGCCGAGATCGCCAAGACCGCCCACAAGAACGGCACCACCCTCAAGGAGGAGGCGCTGCGTCTCGGCTACGTCACGGACGAGGAGTTCGAGCGCGTGGTGCGGCCCGAAACCATGCTGGCGCCCGGCGCGGAATAGGCGCAAACTCCTGATTCGGCGCGGGTTGCCGCCCGCGCCGACCCCCTGGCGGAGGACGATTCGGTGGCCGAGATCATCAACCTGCGGCAGGTGCGCAAGGCCCGCGAGAAGGCCGAGCGTGAGGCCAAGGCCGCCGAGAACCGCCTGCTGTTCGGCCGCCCGAAGAAGGCCAAGACGCTGGCCGAGACCCGCAAGGCGATCGAGTTCGCCCGCCACGAGGGCCACCGCCTCAACGAACCCGACAAGGAATGAGCGACGGCCGGCCCGCGCCGGAGGGCGTCGCCAAGCGCTCCGTCATGATCGCGGGCCACCGCACCAGCGTCTCGCTGGAGGCGGAGTTTTGGGAAGCGCTCCAAGGGATCGCGCGGACGCGCGCTCTTTCGGTTCAGGCGCTCATCGGCGCCATCGACGCGGAGCGGGGCGGACGCAACCTGTCCTCGGCGATCCGCGTGCACGTGCTGCGGACGCTGCAGGGGCAGGTTCAGGACTGAGTTCTCTTTCGACAACGGCTTCTTCCGAAGGCCGGCGGCTACCCTTCCGGCTCAGGCTCGGGGCTGACAGGTCGAACGCGACCCTGCCTGAGGCCGCTTGCGACCTTTTTCAGGACTCTGGAATGTCCGCTCACGCGCGGCGCGGCGTCGGAGCACGATGCGGACATCGCTGCCGAAGTACGATCCCCGCAGGATGAACGGAGTGACCGAATGGAACGCCTGAGCCGTCTTCGCGGCGTCGTACCGATCGCCCCGACCCCGTTCCACGAGGACGGGCGCGTCGACGAGACCTCCCTCGACCGCATGACCGACTATTTCGTCGCGGCCGGCGTCGATGGCCTGACGATCCTCGGCCAACTCGGGGAAGCGCCGAAGCTCGACCATGCCGAAGGCGTCGAGATCGCCCGGCGCGTCATCGGCCGGACGCGCCTGCCGGTGATCGTCGGCGTGTCGGCGCCGGGCTTCGCGGCCATGCGCGCGCTGACCCGGGAGGTGATGGACCTGGGTGCGGCCGGCGTCATGATCGCACCGCCGAACACGCTGCGCACGGACGACCAGATCGTCGCCTATTACCGCAACGCCGCCGAGGCCATCGGCCCGGACGTGCCGTTCGTGATCCAGGATTATCCTCTGACCTTCTCGGTCGTGATGACGCCGGCCGTGATCCGGCGGATCGTCGGCGAGATCCCGTCCTGTGCAATGCTGAAGCACGAGGACTGGCCGGGACTGGAAAAGATCACGGCCCTACGCCGATTCGAGCGTGAAGACGGGATGCGCCCTATCAGCATCCTCGTCGGCAACGGCGGGATGTTCCTCGATTTCGAGGTCGAGCGCGGCGCCGACGGCGCCAATACGGGGTACGCCTTCCCGGAAATGCTGGTCGATGTGGTGCGTCTCTCGACGGCGGGTGAGCGTGACGCCGCCCACGACCTGTTCGACGCGCATCTCCCCTATCTGCGCTACGAACAGCAGCAGGGCCCCCTCGGTCTCGCCGTCCGCAAATACGTCTTCAAACGCCGTGGTATCTTCACGTCGGATGCCCAGCGCAAGCCGTCGCAGGCGCTCACGGCCATCGCCCGGAGTGAGGTCGAGTACCTTCTCACCCGCCTCGGCCGGCACGACCCGCGCGTGAACGAGCCGGTACGGTTCTGAGGTCCGGAAGACTCGACCGGCCTGTCCCATCGTCTCGCGGCGCAGAGTGCGGCGCGCAGACGACGGCCATGGGAACGCCATGCGGCCTCCCTCATGCTCGGCATGGGTCGCAGTCGGGAGGTCCGCTCCGGGCCGGAGAGGCCGGCCCTGCTACAGCGCGCCCTCGCGGATGGCGCCCGGATCGGCCAACGCGTGCAGCAGCCCGGCGGCGAAATGGGCGAAGCGCAGGGTCACGGCCTTGCGCCGCGGGCCGCTCAGGGGGTGGGCCGCCGGCTCGCGCAGGATCGCGGCGCCGAAGGAATCGGCGACGATGAGGCCGCATTCCTCCGGGATCAGGCTTTCCGGCACGCTCTCGGGGATCGCGAAGAAAAACCGGTCGCAATAGTCGCGGTAATCCGGCCATTTCCGGTCGGCGCGGAAGTCGGCGACGCTCGACTTGATCTCGACGATGGTGAGCTTGCCCGCCCCGCACAGGGCGATCACGTCGGCCCGGCGCCCGTTGGCGAGCGAGAACTCGGGGAGCGTGACGCAGCCCATCTCGGCGAACAGCCGCCGCACCCCGCGCTGGATGTTGAGCGCGGTGGGCGATTGCCGCCGGTCGGGCGGCAGGACGATATGCGCGAGGGCCGGCGACGCGAGGGCTGTGGACATGACGGGCCGATGGCTTGCGGATGGGGCCGAATCGTGACCGGGCCATTTGGCAGGCCGGCGCGGCGGCTGTCACCTGTGGCGATGTCTCGCGCCATCTTTGAGTGGGCTGAGACGACGCCCGCCCCTCTCCGTCATCGCGAGGCGGAGCCGAAGCGATCCAGGGCGCGCGTTTGCCGGGAAGGGCGAGACCGCACCGACGTAGTGGCCACCCACGCGCTCAGTCTTGACGGTGCGGAGCCCTGGATTGCTTCGGCTCCGCCTCGCAATGACGGCGTGGGGTAGGGACCGCGGCGAGTAGTCGGAATGCGGACTATGCCAACGCCGCCCGGATCGCGTCGAACCCCTCCATCAGTGCCGCCGGCCCCGGCTGGAGGATCAGCGGGGACTTGATCTCGTGGATGCGCCCCGCAGCCACCGCGGGGATCGCGTCCCAGCCCGGCCGGGCGCGGATGCGGTCGATGACGACGCGCTTGCCGCACCACGAGGCGAGGATCACGTCGGGCGCCGCCGCGATCACCTGCTCGGTGGTGACGATGCGGTCCTTGGCGGCCTGCATCCGGCTCAAGTCTGGAAACACGTCCTGCCCGCCGGCATGGCCGATCAGGTCGGAGACCCAGCCGATGCCGGAGATCATCGGCTCGTCCCACTCTTCGAAGTAGACCTTGAGCGGCGGCCGCCCGGCGCTTTCGGCGGAGGCCTCTTCGAGCCGCGCCTCGTAGGAGCGGGCCAGGGCCTCGGCCCGCTCGCCCGCGCCGACGAGGGCGCCGAGCGTGCGGATCATCGCCAGACACCCGGCCACGTCGCGCTGGTTGAACAGGTGGACCGCGACGCCCGCGCGGGCGAGGTCGGCGGCGATTCTCGCCTGAAGGTCGGAGAAGGCCAGCACGAGATCGGGTTCGAGCGCGAGAATCTTGGGCAGATCGGCGCTGGTGAAGGCCGAGACCCGCGGCTTCTCCTTGCGCACCCGGGCCGGGCGCACCGCGTAGCCCGAGACGCCGACGATGCGGTGATCCTCGCCCAGGAGGTACAGCGTCTCGACGGTCTCTTCCGTCAGGCAGACGATGCGTTCGGGCGGGAAGCGGCGCATCTCCAAAACCCTTTCGATCCGATCACGCGAGGCCGATCCACCCGCTGCCTCCCACCCTCACCCTCATCCTGAGGTGCGGAGCGAAGCGCAGCCTCGAAGGAGGGCTCCAGCGAGCCGCGCGATCCCTGGAGCCCTCCTTCGAGGCCGCTTCGCGGCACCTCAGGATGAGGGGGTTGGATCGGAGAAGGGAACCGCTCAGTGCTTGAACCACGTCAGCAGCCCGGCGCCGGGGGCGAGCATGACGAAGGCCCAGACGAAGGCCGAGAGCCAGTTGGCGATCTGGAACGGAATGCGGTTGACGCCGAAGGAGCCGGCCACCAGCGGCACCACCGCGCGGGCCGGGCCGATGAAGCGCCCGACCGCCACCGCGCCCGCGCCCCAGCGTCGGAGAAAGTCCTCGGCCTTGTCGGTCATCTCCGGGTAGCGCTTCATCGGCCACACCTTCTTCACGTCGTCCTTGAAGTAGTGGCCGACCTCGTAGGAGACCCAGTCGCCCAGGCCCGCGCCGATGCCGGCGCCGATCACCATCGGCCAGAACGGCAGGTCGCTCGATCCGATCAGAGCGCCGATGGCGAGCAGGATGAAGGTCGCGGGCACCAAGAGCGACAGGAAGGCCAGCGACTCGCAGAAGGCGATGACTCCGGTGACGAGCGGCGCCCAGGCCCGGTGCGTCTCCACAAAGGTCAGCACGGTCGTCTTGATCGTCTCGAAGTCCATGCCGTCCCCGGTGCCGCTAGGCTTAAGCGCGTCGAAGCCGCAACGCGCGGCGCGCCCATGGGATGCGTCACAACGCGCATCGGGGTACGAAAGCGGTGAAAGACGTCACATCCGGAGCGTCATGAAGGTCCTGTCGATCCAGTCGCACGTCGCCTACGGCCATGTCGGCAACGCCTCCGCGGTCTTCCCGATGCAGCGGCTCGGCGTCGAGGTCTGGCCGGTGCATACGGTGCAGTTCTCCAACCACACCGGCTACGGGCAGTGGCGCGGCCGGGTGTTCGACGGGCCCGCCGTCGAGGAGGTGGTTCAGGGCGTGGCCGAACGCGGCGCGTTGAAACACTGCGACGCGGTGCTCTCCGGCTATATGGGCTCGGCCGATATCGGCACCGCGATCCTGCGGGCGGTCGCCGCCGTGCGGGCGGCCAACCGCGAGGCTCTGTATTGCTGCGATCCGGTGATCGGCGACACCTATGCCGGCGTCTACGTGCGGCCGGGCATCGCCGACTTCATGCGGGCGCAGGCGGTGCCCGCGGCCGACATCCTCACCCCGAACCAGTTCGAACTGGACCTGATCGCCGGGATGCCGACCGACACGCTGGCCGGCGCGAAAGCGGCGGTCGGCGCAGTGCAGGCCCTGGGGCCGCGGGTCGTGCTCGTCACCTCGCTCACCACCGCCGAGACGCCCGCGGACTCTATCGACATGATGGCCGGCGAAGGCGGTTCGTTCTGGCGGGTGCGCACGCCGCGGCTCGACCTCAAGGCGGTCTCCGGCGCGGGCGATGCGGTGGCCGCGCTCTACCTCGTGCATTACTGGCGCACCCGCTCCGCCGCGCTCGCGCTCGGCATGGCGGCGGCCTCGATCCACGGGCTCCTGCGCCGCACGGCGGAAGCCGGGGCGGAGGAACTGCTGACCGTCGAGGCGCAGGAGGAGTTCGTGGCGCCGACGAACGCGTTCCCGGTCGAGAGCGTTTGAGACGAGGATTTCCGATGCCGAAACGCCGCTTCGCCACCCTCGACGTGTTCACCGACACGGCGCTTGCCGGAAACCCGCTCGCGGTGGTGCTCGACAGTGACGGGCTGGACGATGCCGCGATGCAGGCGGTCGCCCGCGAGTTCAACCTGTCCGAGACGGTGTTCGTGACGCCGCCGAACGAGGCGCGCCACCGGGCGGCGCTCCGCATCTTTACCCCCGCCCGCGAGCTGCCGTTCGCCGGCCACCCGACCGTCGGGACCGCGGTGCTGCTGGCGCTCCACGACCGCGTCGAGAAACCGGGCATCGATGCGCTGGCCTTCGGGCTGGAGGAGCGGATCGGCACCGTCTCCTGCGTGGTCGAGACCGGGGCCGACGGACGCTCCGGCCGCGCCCGGTTCAAGCTGCCGGTGCTGCCGCGCTATCTCGGCGAGGCGGCCGATGCCGCGGCACTCGCCGAAGCGCTCGGCCTGTCGCCCTCCGACATCGGCTTCCACCGCCACGGCCCGAGTCGCCACGGCGCCGGCCCGGCCTTCACTTTCGTGCCGCTCGGGAGCCGCGAGGCGCTGGACCGGGCGCGGATCGACGAGGCCGGGCTCAGCCGCCTGTTTCCCGACGGCGAGGCCGACGCGCTCTACCTCTACGCCCTCGACCCGCAAGGTATCGGCCGCCAATACCAGGCCCGGATGTTCGCCCCGCGGCTCGGCGTACGCGAGGACCCGGCCACGGGCAGCGCGGCGGCGGCTTTTGCCGGCGTGCTGATGCAGTTCGAGCCGCTGGGCGAGGGCACCCACGACGTGCTGATCCGCCAAGGCATCGCCATGGGCCGCCCGAGCGCGATCGACCTCCAACTCGTCATCGCGGACGGTGCGCTGCGCTCCGCCGAGATCGGCGGCGGCGCCGTGCTGGTCGCCGAGGGAACTCTCCATGTCGATTGAGGGCGAGACCCTGCCCGCGCCGGGCTTCGCCCTGACCCGGCTCAAACACATCACGGCCCGGCTCGTCGCTCACGACTGGGCCTGGGCCCGCGACAACGCGGAGGCGATCGACCGCAACTGGGAGCGGCGCCTTGAAAAAACGCCGGGCCTGTTCGACGGCCCGGTCTATCTCGCGAGCGGCTGCACCATCACGGACGGCGCCTGCGAGGCGGCGTTCTTCGAGGTGCGCTATTCCCGCTTCATCGCGTTTCGCGACGCGGGCGTGCCCGACGCGCTGGTGGCCAACGCCTTTGCCGCCATCGTGCCCCACACCGCCGACGGCGCGGTCCTGCTCGGTGTGATGGGCGCCCACACCGCCAATGCCGGTCAGATCTACTTCCCCTGCGGCACGCCCGATCCGGGCGATCTGCGCGACGGCGACGTGGTCGACCTCGCCGGCAGCGCCGAGCGCGAGTTTTTGGAGGAAACCGGCCTGAAGCTGCCGGAGGGCGCGGCGCAGGACTGGGTGCTGCTGCGCGGCGACGGCCAACTCGCCTTCCTGCGCCCGGTCCGGTTCGACGGCGACGCCGAGGCGCTGAAGGCGAAGATCGACGCCCATCGCGGCCACGAGGACGAACCCGAACTCGCCCACAGCGTCATCGCCCGCTCGCGCGCCGACATCGACGCGACGCGGATGCCGAGCTTCGTGCAGGCCTATCTGGCGAGCGTGTTTCCGGAGTAAGAAGAGGGACTTGGTCCCACCCAACCACCTCATCCTGAGGTGCGAAGCGTAGCGGAGCCTCGAAGGAGGACTCCAGGGATCGCGCGACTTCCGGAGCCCTCCTTCGAGGCCCGCCAAGGCGGGCACCTCAGGATGAGGGGGTTTGATGGGGGAGGGGCGTTACGAGCGCACCTCGCGCTTGGCGACGAAGTTCAACTCGTCCACCAGCACGTCCTTGACCACGTCGGCGCCGAGGCGTTCGTTGACCTTGGCGCGGATCTGCGCGAGGCGGCCGTTGATGTCGTAGCGGGCGAGCTTCTTGAAGTCGATCGTCGGGTCGCCGTAGATCTGGCGGAAGGCCTCGTCCACCACGAAGCTGTTGGGCGGCACCGGCAGGGTGTGCATCAGCTTGGCGTCGGCCGTGAAGACCAGCACCGCGATGACGTAGCCTTGCACCTTGCCGTCGGCCACCATCGGAATGTTGATCGGCGCGAGTTTTTGGTATTGCAGCCCTTCGAGATAGGGCTCGGTCGGCTTCGAGAAGAAGCCGCCGCCGAAGGTCACCGCCGCGTAGCACGACGCGATGGTGACGGCGCAGATCCACAGGCCGGTGACGAGGACTTTCATGGCCCTTCAGCGCCCGATCCGGGCCGAGTAGGTGCCGTCGGAATCGGCCGCCCGCAGGGTCGCGGCGAGCGTGTCGCCGATCTCCTCGACCGCCCGCAGGTGCCGGGCGACCGCGACCTGATTGCGGGTGAGCTTGTCGTGCAGCCGCGCCAGCACGATGCCGGTGGTGGCGTCGATCTCGTCGGCCGAGACCGTGCGGGCGAGGCGCGTGAGTTCCAAGAGGCTCTGGCTCTTGGCGCGGTTGACCGCCTCGATGTCGATCTCGGCGTTGGTATCGAGCGCCTCGGTCTCGGCCTCGATCGTGGCTTCCAGGCGCTTGAGGGAATCGAGCAGCATCGTCAGACCTTTCCGGCCACGCCCGTCGCCGCGGCGGGGAGGGTGGGCGCCTTGTTCGGTTGGGCGTTCTCCAGCATCCAGGCGATGCCGATCCCGCCGGACTTGGCGATCTGCTGGCCGATCTGCTCGGCGAGCATCGACTTCCACAGGTTGCCGGTGTTGCCCTTGCCGTAGACCGCCTCGGACTTGTCCGGCAGCATCGTCTCGATGAACTGCGCCAGCACCTGCCCCTCGAACTTGCGGTAGGGGTCGGCCGAGCCCTTCAGCGTCGTGTCGTTCTTGAGGCTGGTCAGCGCCCCGCGGGCGTCGATGGGCATGTGCAGGCCGTAGCCCGCATCGCGGGCGGCCTCGGCGGTTGCCGCCGCGAAGGCCGCCGGGTCGCCCGGCTGCGACAGCTTGGCCGCCGCCTCCTGATAGCGCGCCGGGTCGGCGGCGCGGGCGACGTCCATGACGATGTCGGAGGGAGGGGTGATGCTCATCGTGGGTAAGCTCGTCTCTCCGCCCCCTTGCGGGGAGGAGTTGGAGGTGGGGGTGGTGCAGGATGGGACGCCGCGGTGCCTTCTGCCCGACCCCCACCCCTGACCCCTCCCCGCAAGGGGGGAGGGGAAAGCTTGCCTTAACCCTAAACCCCGTGGCTTACGGGAGGCTTGCGTCCATGCGCTGCGCCAGACCGTCGAGGCGTTCGATGCCCTCGACGCGTTCGCGCTCGCGGCGGAGCAGGTCGCCGACGCGCTCGGCGCCGAGTTCGGCGCGTTTTTGCGCGAGGCCCTGTTCGCGGACCGCGTCGGTCTGGCGGGCTGCCACCTGTTCGAGTTCGGTGGCGCGGGAGGCCAGCGCACGCAGGCGGCGGTTGGCGGCCTCTAGGAACAGGTGGCCGTGGCTGTCGCCGCCGAGCGCACTCAACAACGCCGCCCGATCCTGCTCGACGGCATCCGCGTCGCGGCGGATCGCGGCGAGCTGCCATTCGGCGGCGCGGCGCATCTGCTCCTGCACGGCGGTCAGACGCTCGGCGCGCTTGAGGCGTTTGGCCAGATCTCCGGTTGCCGCCACGGTTCAGCCCCGCCTCAGCCATTGCGCGTAGCCCGCAAGGAACTGCGTCATGAACTCGCCCGCGACCGCGTAGAGCAGGATCAGCGCGCCGAACATGATGAAGGGCGTGGCGACGAAGTAGACCGGAATCGTCGGCGTGAGCTTATTGACGAAGCCCGCCGCGAGGTTGACCGCCACCGCGTAGATCACGAAGGGCGCGGCGATGCGAAGCGAGAGCGTGAAGGCCTCGCCGATCTGGTCGGTGATGCGCACGAGCGCCGTCTGCGTCCCGAGGCCTTCGCCGGGCGGGATGCGGGAATAGGAATCGATCAGCCCGCGGAACAGCTCCCAGTGCAGGTCGGCGGCGAACATCAGGGCGACCGCCGAGAACACGATGAAGGATTCGACGGCCGGGATCGCCTCGGTGCCCTCCACCGGCGTGCCGGGCATGGAGCCGAAGCCGACCATGGTCGAGGTCGCGTTCATCACGGTCTCCAGCACGAACAGGAAGATGCGGCCCAGAAGCCCGATCAGCAGCCCGGTGAAGGTCTCGCTGGCGATCCAGGCCAGCGTCTCGGTCGGCGCCTGCCCCGACACCTTCGCCTGGAACAGCGGCAGCAGCAGCGGCGTGACCGCGAGCGAGACGCCGCCCGCGATCATCAGCCGGACCTGCGCCGGCACCCTTGGGCTCGACAGGCCCGGCACGATGAGGAGGCAGGCGCCGACGCGGCAGAAGATCAGGAAGGTGGCGAGCGCCGCATCCCCGCCGAGCAGGCTGCCGGCGAGCGGGATCACGCGATGGTGCCCAGCGACTTGATCTCGACGCCCCGCGCGATCTCGAGATGCGACAGCACCGGCAGCGTCGGGAAGATGCGCTCGATGATCATGCGGACGTAAGGGCGCGCGTCCGGCGCGGTGACGAGGGCGAAGCCGTGAACCTGCCGCATCCGGTCGCGGATCGCGGAGCCGGCTTCCGTCCCGAACTGCTCGACGAGGCGCGGGTCGATGTCGAACTCGATGACCTCGCCCTTGGCGTCGCGCTTGAGGCTCTGGTGGAAGGTGAGGTCCCAGTTGGCGCCGAGCCGCAGCACGTGGAGCGTGCCGTCCTCGGCGAGATCGCCGCAGATCTGCTGCGCCACGCGCATCCGCACGTGCTCGGCGATCTGCTCGGCGCGGCGGGCATGGGGGGTGATCTCGGCGATGGCCTCCAGGATCAGGTGGAGGTTGCGGATCGAGACGCGCTCGGACAGCAGGAGCTTCAGCACCGCCTGAAGGCCGGAATGCGAGATCTGCGAGGGCGAAATCTCATCGAGCAGGCGCTTGTATTCCGGGTCGAGCCGGTCGAGCAGGGCGCGCATGTCCTTGTAGGACAGGAACTGGGGCAGGTTGTTGCGGATCACCTCGGAGAGGTGGGTCAGCAGCACCGAGGCGCCGTCGATGGCCTCGAAGCCGGAGCGGCGCACCTCGCCGGCATAGGCATCGACCACCCAGAGCGCCTTCATGCCGAAGGCGGGCTCGCGCACCTCCTCGCCGGGCACGTCGGGCCGCGGCCCCTCGCCGACGACGACCAAGAGTTCGCCCGGCCGCATCTCCTGCGTCGCCGCGGTCGTGCCGTGAATGCGGATCTGGTAGCTTTTGGGCGGCAGGGTCAGGCTGTCGGTCAGCTTGATCTCGGGGACGACGAAGCCGTACTGGCGCGCGAACTTGCGGCGCATCTTGGCCACCCGATGCTGCAGCTCGGCGTGGCTCGTCTGCAATTGCGCCGAGACCTGACGGCCGAGGCACAGCTCGATCTCCGGGGTCTTGAGCTGCTCCTTGACCGAATCCTTGACCTCGGCCTGCTTCACTTCCGCCTCGTGCCGGGTCTTGGCGGCATTCAGCGCGGCCTGGGCGGCGCGGCGCTTCGGGATGGTGATCGCCATGAAGCCGAGGAGCCCCGCGAGCGCGACGAAGGGCAGAAACGGCAGGCCCGGCACCAGGGCGAACAGCAGCATCAGGATGGCGGAGACCAGCAGCGCGCGGGGATAGGCGCCAAGCTGGCCCATCACCGCCTCTTCCGCCGTGCCGCGGGTGCCGCCCTTCGACACGAGCAGGCCGGCTGCGAGCGAGACGATCAGCGCCGGGATCTGCGAGACGAGGCCGTCGCCGACCGACAGCTTGACGAAGACGTCCGCGGCCTGGCCGAGCGGCATGCCGTGGCGCGTCGTGCCGATGATGATGCCGCCGAAGACGTTGACCGCGATGACGATGAGCGAGGCCACCGCCTCGCCGCGCACGAACTTCGAGGCACCGTCCATCGAACCGAAGAAGGCCGATTCCTCCTCCAGTTCCCGGCGGCGGCGCTGCGCCTCCTTGTCGTCGATCAGCCCGGCATTGAGATCGGCGTCGATCGCCATCTGCTTGCCGGGGATGGCGTCGAGGGTGAAGCGGGCGCCCACTTCCGCGATACGCGTCGCGCCCTTGGTGATGACGAGGAAGTTGACCGTGATGAGGATCACGAAGACGACGATTCCGATGACGAAATCGCCGCTCATCACGAATTGCGAGAAGCCCTGGATGACGTGGCCGGCGGCGTCCACGCCCTTCTGGCCGTTGGCCAGGATCAGGCGCGTGGTGGCGATGCCGAGCGCGAGCCGCAGCAGCGTGGCGATCAGCAGCACGGTCGGGAAGGCGGAGAATTCGAGCGGCTTCTGAATCCAGAGCGCCACCATCAGGATCAGCACCGACAGGGCGATCGAGAAGGCGAGCCCGATATCGATCAGGACGGCGGGCACAGGCAGGAACAGCACCGCCAGGATCGCGACGATGCCAGCGGCGAATCCGAAATCCCGCCGCGACCGCTTCTCCAGAACGAGCGCCTCGCTCACCGCCATGACGACACCGCTTCCCGCATCATGGGGCCGTGATGGCGGAGCAAGCTTGCGCGGGGATGGGGCGGGGCGGGAGCGTGGGACGGGCGGCTCGGCTCCGCTTCACCCCGTCATTGCGAGGCGGAACTGAGGCAATCCAGCGCTCCGCACTGTCCGGATGGGTCGCACCGGTGGCCGAAGACGGCTCGCCTCATTCGGCTCTGTCGCGCTCTGGATCGCTTCGGCTCCGCCTCGCGATGACGCGCGGTCTGCAAAACGACCGAACGGAAACGGGATAAGTGTCTGTTCGACGCGGGGTTATAATAAATGATCCGGTGCGCGGATGCCGTTTCTCCCATCCTCACCCTCATCTTGAGGTGCCGAGCAAGCGGCCTCGAAGGAGGGATCCAGGGATCATTGAGCGAACTGGAGCCCTCCTTCGAGGCCGCTTGCGCGGCACCTCAGGATGAGGGGTTTGGGTGGGATGAGCCGTTCGAGCAGGCTTCCGGTGGTGAGGGTGAGATGACGGCATGGCCCCGCGGCGACGGCGAGATGGCCGGGTGCATCCGTGCGTTCGATTGGGCCGCGACGCCGCTGGGGCCGATCGCGGGCTGGCCGCAGAGCCTGAAGACGATCGTCGATCTCATGCTCGGCTCGCCGAGCATGATGAGCCTCGTCTGGGGCGAGACCGCGATCCATCTCTACAACGACGGTTTCACCGCATTGCTGCGGGAGCACCGCACCCTGGCGCTGGGGCGGTCGGCCTACGAGACTTTCGCCCGGTCGCGCACCGTGCTCGAGGCCGACATCGCCGCCGGCATGGCCGGGCGTTCGGCGCGGCTGGTGGGCCAGCGCTACCCCGTGCTGCGGCACGGGCGCCTGGAAGAGGCTTGGTTCGACGTGGACTACGCGCCGATCCGCGACGAGGCCGGCTTGGTCGCCGGCGTGCTCTGGACCCTGAAGGAAACGACCGCCCAGCACTTGGCCGAGCAGGCCCTGCGCACGAGCGAGGCGCGGCACCGCCTGCTGATCCGAAGCTGGGCACAGGCCGAGTGGGAGACCGATGCCGACGGCGTCGTCGTCGCCGACAGCCCGAGCTGGCGCGCCTATACCGGCCAGACGCTGGCCGAATGGCTCGGCTACGGCTGGCTCGACGCGATCCATCCCGACGACCGGGCTTACGCCGAGCGGCAATGGCGGGAGGCGGTTCAAGCCCGCGGGCTCGTGGATGCCGAGTTCCGCCTGCGCGCGCCCGACGGCGGCTGGCGCTGGACCAATGTCCGCGCCGCGCCGGTGCTCGATGACGGAGGGACCGTCGAGAAGTGGGCCGGGATGAACATCGACATCGACGCGCGCAAGCGCGCCGAAGCGGCGTTGCGGGAGAGCGACGCGCGCTTGGCCCAACTGGCGGACGCCGCCCCCGTGCTGATCTGGGAGACCGACGAGGCGGGGCCGACCTTCGTGAACAGCCACTATCTCGGTTTTGTCGGCGTCGGCTTCGAGGAGATCTCCGGTTTTGGCTGGGCGCGGTTCATCCATCCCGACGATCTCGATGGGTACATCACCACCTATCGGCAGGCCTTCACCGAGCGCCGCCCCTACGACTACGAGTGCCGGTTCCTTCGCGCCGACGGCCAATACCGCTGGCACCGCACCAGCGGCGGGCCGGCGAGCCCTGGGCGTTTCATCGGCTCATCGACCGATATCCACGATCTGGTGATGGCGGAGCGCGCGTTGCGGGAGCGGGAGGAGCGGCTGCGCGGCGTGCTGGACGGAATGACCGAGGGCTTCGGCCTGCTCGGTCCCGACTTCACGATCCTCGAACACAATGCCGAAGCGCTCCGCATGGACGGGCGCTCGCGGGAGGACATCATCGGCCGCTCGCACTGGGACGTCTATCCCGAGAGCGAGAACAGCGAACTCGGTCGGCTGCTCAAGCGAGCCATGATCGAGCGCGTGTCCGTGTCGCTCGAGCACCACTACAGCTGGGAGAACGGCCGCGCCCTCTGGCTCGACATGCGCGCCTATCCGACCCTCGACGGAGCGCTGGCCGTGTTCTGGCGCGACGTGACGGATCGGAGGATGGCCGAGCTTGCGCTCAAGAAGAGCGAGGCGAAGTACCGCTCGCTGTTCGAGTCGATGGACGAGGCCTATGCCGTCGTCGAGGTGCTGAAGGACGGGGCCGGCGCCTGGGTCGATTTCCGCTTCATCGAGGTCAACCCGGCGTTCCTGACTCACACCGCCATGCCGTGGCCCGTCGGCCGGACCGCGACCGAGCTTCTGGGGCAGCCCAATCCCCGCTGGACCGAGCTCTACGGCCAAGTGCTGGAGACCGGCCGGCCGATCCGCGTCGAAGAGAGCGAGGCGACGCTGGATCGCATCTTCGATCTCAACATCTTCACCCTCGATTCCGAGCGGAACCGCGTGGCGGTCCTGTTCACGAACATCACCGAACGCAGACGCGCGGAAACGGCCCTGCGCGAGAGCGAAACCCTGCGTCGCGTCGCCCTGGACAGCGGCGGGATGGGGGCCTGGACCTGGGACACGCGGGCCAACACGGTGCGGGCGGACGCGGTGGTGCAGAGGCTGTGGGGCGTCTCGACCGAGGAACAGCCCCACGCCGTGTCGCTGTACACCGAGCTGATGTATCCCGAGGGCGCGGCCTGGCTGTCGGCCGTGGCAACAGCGGCTGCCGCGAACATCACGTCGGGCGAGGATTTCCACACCCAGCTGCAGGTGTCCGGCGGTTCCGCGACCGGCCGATGGGTCGAGCTGCGGGGCCGCGCCGAACAGGACAGACCCTGGATCATCAACGGGGTCAGCTTCGATATCACCGAGCTGAAGGTCGCGGCCCGGCGCCTGGAAGTGCTGGTCAACGAGTTGCAGCACCGTTCGCGCAACCTGCTCGGCGTCGTCACCGCGATGGCCAACCGGACCGTCGGGCGGGGCTCGTCCGCCGAGAGCTTTCTGGTCCGCTTGAAGGCGCTGAGCCGGGCGCAGGCGCTGCTGAGCCAGGGCGGGAGCGACACCGTCGCGGTCGAGGCGCTGGTGCGCGCCGAACTCGCCGCGCACGCCGACAACGCCCCCGACCGCCTCGTCATCGCCGGGCCGGCCGTGACCTTGACCTCGCAGCAGGTACAGAACTTCGCCCTGGCGCTGCACGAACTCGCCACCAACGCGGTCAAGTACGGCGCCCTGAAGGACGGGACCGGCCACCTCTCCGTCACCTGGGAGCTGATCCCGACCGGGGGTGGCCCGCATCTGGCCCTGAACTGGGTCGAGACCGGCGTGGCCGTGCCACCCGAGGCGGTGACGCGGCGCGGCTATGGGCGCGAACTGATCGAGCAGGCGCTCGCCTACGCGCTCGGCGGCCGGACCGAATACGTGCTCGGCGAAGACGGCGTGCGGTGCCGGATCGAGCTGCCCATCGCCTGACGCCTTGCCTCGTTTCGGGAAGCGGTTTCCCACCGTTTCAACGGAGGCTCTAACCTAGGCGAATGCAGCCCTCTTTCCGTGGTCGGTAGACTTCCGTAAAAATCAGTCGTCGGCAGGGAGATGTCATGACCGATACGGCCCTTTCCCTGTCCGGTCGCCGCGTGCTCGTGGTCGAGGACGAGTATTTCATCGCCAGGGACATGGGCGACAGCCTGACCCGCGCCGGCGCGGAGGTCGCCGGGCCGGTGGCGGATGCCGAGGAGGCGCTGGCCGCGATCGAGGCGGACGCGCTCGACGCCGCGGTGCTCGACGTGAACCTCAAGGGCGAAACGGTCTACGCCGTCGCCGACCGGCTGAACGCGCGCGGCATCCCCTACCTGTTCGCCACGGGCGAGGTGCAGATCGCCGACGGCTCCGACTACCGCTCCCGTCCGAGGCTGGAAAAGCCGATCCTGAGCGACGAGTTGCTGCGCGCCGTCGGCAAGCTCGTGGCGGCGGCCTGAGCACGATTCGCCGACCCGACCCCCTCAGGCCGGGAACCGTTTCCCCACCTTGGCCATTGAAAGCGGTGAACAGGCCGCGGATCATTGCGGCAAATCGGTGATCGCACTCACGGCAGTGCCGAAATCGTGATATGGACCAAAGTCGAAGCTTTTGTCCTTCCCAAGGTCGAGGCTTTGAAGGGACCGGGCGGCTCGAGTCTCGACAGCTTTTCCGCTCGGTCCCGCCCCTTTCTCCCTCAGAATCCGGTCGCGATCTTGCCGTAGGTCAGCTCGGCGAAGGCGTGGATCTGGCCGCCGACGAAGGTGCCGGTGACGAGCAGCACCAAAAGGATCGCGACGATCTTCGGCACGAAGGTGAGCGTCACCTCCTGTATCTGCGTCAGCGCCTGTACCAAAGCCACGACGATGCCGATCAGCATCGCGGCGCCGACCGAGGGCCCGGCGCCGATCAGCACGGTCCAGATCGCGGAGCGGACCAGTTCGAGGGCGTCGACCTCGTTCATGAGAGCCGCGATTAACTGATGGAGAGGCCGGAGGCGAGGAGCATCTCGCGGCCGTCCTTGAGCTTGGCGACCGCGCCGTCGCTCGTCACCCGCACCGATGCGACGATCCCGGAGACCGTGCCGTCGGCGGAGGTGATGGTGCGGCCGATGATGGCGTCGGCCTGATCGAGGAAGCTCGCCGAGAGCAGCGAATCGAGCTTCTGGTTGGTCTTGGTCGCCTGCTCCACCTGGGAGAAGGTCGCGAGCTGACCGACATACTCGGTCGAGTCCATCGGCTTGGTCGGGTCCTGATTCTGCAGTTGCGCCATCAGCAGCGTCAGGAAGGTGTCGGCGTTCATCTTGGAGGCGACCGAGGTCGCCGCCTTCGCCGCCGCCGCGGTGGTGACGCCGGTGCCGGTGCTGGTGGGGTTGATGACGCTCATGGGTTCACCTTCGCCGCCATCGTGTCGGCCTTGGGGGCGGGAAAACGGGCACCGAGTTCTGCGCCGTCGATCAGCGCGGCCTCGGCCGGATAGAGTCCGCGGATGACCTTGAGCGCCTCGAACGGGCGCCCGGCATCGACGAGGCCGCTCGCGGTCTTCAGCCCGGCCCGGATCGCCGGCTCGGTGGTGGCCGCGAGGATGTTGTCCTGCAGCGTACCGTAGACCGTGCGGGCGAGTTCGGCCTGGGCCGGCTCGATCAGCATGGTCTGGGCGGCGAAGTAGAGCTGGCGCAGCGGGGTCGTGGCGGCGTCGGGCTGGAGCACGTGGCCTTCGAGCAGGAAGGTCGCGTCGTTCATCAGCTCCAGCGAGACCTTGCGGTCGGCCCGCACCACGGCGCCGTTGATGTAGACGCGCTCGCCCGCCCGCAGGTTGAGATGCATGGTCCGGGCGGCGGGCTTCTCGACCCTGGCGGTGTCACGGGCCATGGCGGACCTCACCGCAGCCCGTCGCGGATCGAGGCGTTGACCTCGATCAGCGCGGAGAGGCTACGCTCGGGCGCGCTCAGCACCTCGCCGGCCTCGCGCATGGTCCACATGCCGATGGAGACGAGATCGGAACGCAGGCCCTCGGGCAGGCCGTTCTCGGGGTCGAGCAGGTCGCGCACAAGCAGGTTCCACAGGTTCTGGACGTAGCCGACCGCCTCGGAGCGCTCGGCGATGGCCGACGCACCGCGGGCTTCGGCCGAGCGCAAGAGGCCGATCGCCCGGTCGAACGCCGCGCGCTCGCGCTCGCGGCCGAGATCGGGCGCGTCCTCCATGATCTCGGAATAGGACATGCGGTACATCGGGGCCGATACTCCGTGAATTCGGTCGAGATGTTGGCAGAGATGGGTTAAGAAACGTAGTTGATCAGGCTGAGACTGCGCAGCTGCGAGGTCAGCCCGTAGGACATCTGGATCTGCGTCGTCAGCGCATCGACGCGCGATTTGGCTTCCGCCGGATCGACGCTTTCCAGCGCGTCGATGCGGCCGGTGAAGAGCGCCGCCTGCTTCTCCATCCGGGCGTTGGCCTCCGCGATGCGGCTCTGGCTGATGCCGAGATCGGCCTGCATCTGCACGAGGCCGCGGCTCGCGCTGCCGAGGAGGTCGCTCATCCGGGCGGCTGCGGCGGCCTGCGCCTCGGCCGGGAAGCCCGAGAGGCCGATGCCGGAGCCGATCACGTAGGCCATGGCGAGGTCGCGCAAGGGGGCGGCGTTGGCCGAGGCCGAGGTGGTGGCGGTCTCGGTGAGCGAGATGCGGCTGTCGAGCGTGCGGTTCGAGGCGCCGGAGAACCTGCTCCAGCCGGTCCCGTCGAACAGGCTGGCATGCAGGTTGTCGAGGAAGGCCGTCATCTGGCTCGCCGTGACGTTCGCGGTCCCCGAGGGAAAGGCGGCGGCCAGCGCGTCCTGCACGGCGGTCCTGGCGGGGGAGGCCGGGCTGCCCTCGTAGGCCGTGAGCGGCGCGGTGCCGGAATCGGTCCCGCCGAACACGAACTGGCCGCCGACGCTGGTGTTGAGGGCGCTCGTCAGCGACGCGAGCCGGGCGGCGGAGGTCGAAGAGATCGCCGCCGCGCGCTTGTCGGCGGGCAGGCCGGTCAGCTCCTTCAGCATGGCGTCGGCATCCGCCTGAATCGCCTTGAGCGCGCCCTGCGTGGTGTCGAGCCGGAGCGAAGCCGCCGCGTTGCTCTGGGTGAGGGCGGCGAGCACCGCGCCCTGGCGGCGCAGGCCGAAGGCTTGCGCGACCGTGCCGCCGAGCGTCGCGCCGACATCGGCGTGGCGGCCGGTGGCGATCTCGCGGGTGGCGTCGGCGAGTTCGCCCTGGAGCCGGGCGGCGCCGGTGCGCGGCGCGTTCCACAGGTTGAGGCTGGAGATGAAGCCGGTGGTCATCATGGGCTTATCTCACCGTGTCGAGGAGGGTCTTGAGGAGGTCGTTGATCACCGAGATGATCTTGGCGGACGCCGTGTAGGAGCGCTCCAGCTGGAGCGTCAGGGCGGTCTCGTCGTCGCCGTTCACGCCCGCGACGTTCGAGAGCGCTTCGTTCGCCCGCGACAGCAGCGTCTTCTGGTAGGCGGCGGCCTCCGAGGCGTCCTTGCGCTTTCCCTCGATCCAGCCCGCCGAATTCTCGGCGAAGTCGGCCAGACTCTGCGCCGTGCCGAGCCCGAGGGCCGGATCGAAGCTTTGCGCGGCGGTGAGATTCGACACCAGCGTGCGCAGGCGCCCGGCATAGGACGCGTCGGTGCCGGCCGCGAGGTCGCGGTAATCGGTGCCGTTGAGGCCGCCGGTGCGCAGGAGCGGGAGCTGGCCGCCCTTGGCCGGATCGACCGCGGCGTTGACCGCGATCCGGCGCGCGAGGCCGAGGCGGTCGCCCGGCAGCAGCGCGCTCGTGCCGTCGGTGAACAGGCCGGCGCGGGGGCCGCTGTCGAAGCCGATGGCGTCGGTCTCGGCAAACGCCTCGATCAGGCCGCCGGCCATCGCATCGAGCTGCGCCTCGTAGGCCGGGGCGATGGTGTCGCGGAACGCCGCGAGGCCGGCCAGCCGCCCGGAGGCGACCGGCATCGGCGAGTTCGGGCCCGTCACCGGCACGTTGTCGATCACCACCACGCCGCCCGTGCCGCCGGGGGCGTAGGTGGCGGTCGGCGTGAAGCGGACGGAGCGCGCCCCGCGGTCGTAGAGCGGCACCCCGCTGTCGGTGTAGAGCGCCACGTCGCCGCCCTCGCGCACCACCGCGGTGACGCCGATCTCGGCCGACAGCGCGGTCAGCGCCCGGTCGCGGTCGTCGAGCGCGTCGGTGGCGTCGGCGCCGAAGGCGAGGCCGCGGGTGACGGCGGCGTTGGCGCGGTCGAACTGGCCGAGCAGGTCGTTGATGCGGGCGACCGAGGCCTGCATCCCGGCATCGGCCTCGGCGCGGGCGGCCTGGACCGCGCCCGCGGCATCGTTGAGGCTTCCGGCCAGCGCCTTGGCGGCCTCGACCGCGGCGCGGGCGAGATCGGTCGAATCCGGTTGGTTCGCGGCGGCCTGAAGGGCGGCCTCGAATCCGGCGAAGCGCGCGGCGGGCGAGGATGCGTCGTCGGTGTCGCCCACCGTGCGGGCGAGCGTGGTGAGGCCGGTCAGCACCGCGTCGCCGTAGGCGGCCGACGAACTCGCCGAGAGGGTGCGGGCGTAGAGCGCCGCGTCGGTCGCCCGCGTGATGTTGACCACCGCGCCGCCCGCGCCCGTCGTCACCAGGGCGGCGATCTTGCGCGAGTAGCCGGGATCGCTCGCCCCCGCGACGTTGCGCGCCGAGACCGCGATCTGGTTCGAGGAGGCGGCGAGCGAGGCGCGCGCGGTGTTGAGCGCGAGGGAGAGACCCATCGGGGGCGTCCAGCAAGTTCTTTTGACAGGGCGGGCGCGCCGAGGGTCTCCGGCGGCGCGCGTGTTCTTTGTTGGCCTCAATCGCCGGCGCCCGCCTCCGCGGGCTTAGGCTTTCGCTCCGCTAGACGCCTCGGCTGAAAGCCGAGGCCGCTGCGCGCGGCGCTCTTCGCGCCGCGAAGCCGCTACGCGGCTTCGGAGAGCGGTGCCTTACCGCTTCAGGTTCATCAGGGTTTCGAGCATCTCGTTGCCGGTCATGAACACCTTGGAATTGGCGGTGTAGACCGTCTGCGACTCGATCATCGTGGTCAGCTCGGTGCTGACATCGACGTTCGACTGCTCCAGCGCCTTGGACTTGATCGCGCCGCGGCCGTTCTCGCCGGCAAAGCCCACTTGGATGTCGCCGGAATCGACCGAGGGGATGAACACGTTGCCGGCGCGCGGGCTCAGGTTGTCCGGGCTCGCCACGTTGGCGAGCGGCACCTTGAAGGCGGCCTTGCGGGTGCCGTCGGCGAAGGTCGCGTAGACCGTGCCGTCGCTGCCGAAGGCGGTGCCGGTGACGGCGGTCGGGGCCGAGCCGTCGGCGGTGCCGGACAGGCCGGTGTTGCCCGAGAGCTGCGTCATCGACGAGAGGTCGATCGTCATCACGCGGCCGTTGGGGACGGTCAGGGTCGCCGAGCCGCCGCTCGCCACCTTGCCGTTGGCGTCGAAGGTGAGCGTCGTGGTGGCGAGCGTCGTTGCCGGGGCGTCCTGGTCGGCGAAGCTCACCGTCCACGTGTTGGTACCGGTCTTCGTCATGTTGACGTCGAGGATCTTGGCCTGGCCGACATTGTCGAAGACCTTGAGCGAGCTCTTCTTCGAGACCGGGCCGGTCGAGACCGGCGTTTCGAACGACAGGTTGCCGTCGACGGTGCCGCTCAGCGTCGGGCGCGCCTGCATGCCGAGGCTCGACACGTTGATCGGCTCGAGGTCGGCGATGCCGTTGAGCACCGGGTTCGGCTCGCCGTTGGCGAGGCTGTAGCCCTGCAGCGTGAAGCCGCCCGCGTTGACGAGGTTGCCGGTCGGGCCGTCGATGACGAAGTTGCCGGCCCGCGTCAGGAACGGGGCGCCGGCACCGTCCTTCACCACGAAGAAGCCCTTGCCGCTGATGGCCAGATCGCTGTCCGAGGTGGTGGAGGTGACCGGGCCGTCCTGGCCGATCGAGCGGCGGACCGTCGTCTCGACGGCGCCCGAATTGTACTGGCCCTGGTCGTTGCCCTCGATCAGGAGCGAGGAGAACTCCGTCGAGGTTCGCTTGTAGCCGGTGGTGCCGGCGTTCTGGATGTTCTCGGCCACGGTCGAAATGCGGTTCGACTGGGCATTCATCCCGGAGACGCCGGTGCGGAGCACGCCGATGAGACTCATGCGGAGACCTCGTTGATCTTCGAATTGGGGCGCAGTGGACACGCGGTCGCTTGCGCGGGGCTGAAGGAGGGGTTGCGCGCCTATCCCCGCAGGGATTGGGCGAGTTCGAGGAAGGCGTCGCGGCTCGGGGCCTGTCCGGGCTCCTGGCGCATCGCCTCGTAGATGCGCGGCACCAGGGTGATGGCCTGATCGAGGTCCGGGTCGGTGCCGGCGCGGTAGCCGCCCATGAGGCGGAGGTCGCGCGTCTCCTCGAAGCGGGCCATCATGCTCTTGAGCTTGCGCACCAGTTCGCGCTGGTCGCCGGTCCAGACTTCGCCGGCCAGCCGCGAGATCGAGCCGAGCAGCTCGATCGCCGGATAGCGGCCCTGCTCGGCGATGGCCCGGTCGAGGACGACGTGGCCGTCGAGCGTGCCGCGGATCGAGTCGGCCACCGGATCGTTGTGGTCGTCGCCGTCGACCAGCACCGAGAAGATGCCGGTGATGGTGCCCGCCCCCTCGGCGCCGGGGCCGGCGCGCTCCAGCAGGCGCGGCAGGTCGGAAAAGACGCTCGGCGGGTAGCCGCGGGCCACCGCTGGCTCGCCGGCCGCCAGCGCCACGTCGCGGGCGGCGTGAGCGTAGCGCGTCACCGAATCGACGATGAGCAGCACCGACTCGCCGCGGTCGCGGAAGGATTCGGCGATGGCGAGCGCCACCTTCGGGGCTTGGCGCCGCATCATCGGGCTCTCGTCGCCGGTGGAGACGACGATGACGGCCCGCTCCCGCGCGGCGGCGATGGGCCCTTCGAGGAACTCGCGCACCTCGCGCCCGCGCTCGCCGACGAGCGCCACCACGACGCTGTCGAAGCCCTGCGCCCCGGCGAGCATGGCGAGCAGCGTCGACTTGCCGACGCCTGAGCCGGCGAAGATGCCGATGCGCTGGCCGGCGCAGAGCGGGGTGAACAGGTCGATGGCCCGTACGCCCGTCGGCAGGGGCTGGCGTACCCGCGCGCGGGTCATCGCGGCGGGCGGATCGGCGTCGAGCGGCACGTCGGCGGCGCCCTCAGGGAGAGGCCCGAGGCCGTCGGCGGGGCGCCCCAGCGCGTCGATCACCCGGCCCTTCCAGGCGGGCGAGGGTCGCAGGCGCGCCGGGCCGATGCGGTGGGCGCGGGCGCCGAGGCCGACATCGATCCGGCTCTCGAACGGCTTGACCGTCGCGCCGCCCGCATCGATGCGCACCACCTCGCCGATCTGGGTGCGCCCGTCGGCGGAAAAGCCCATGCGGTCGCCGAGCCGGACGAAGGCGGAGACGCCGCCGACGCGGGCGGCGGTGGCGGAGATCTCGCGCACCGGCCCGCCGACCCGCACCGGGGCGAGGTCGCGGCGGCCGGCCTCCAGGGCCCGCTCCAGGCGCTCGATGGCGTTCGACATCCGATCAGCCCTGCGGTCCCAGCGTCTTGATCGCGTCGGTGAGCGTGTTCTCCGATTGCGAGGTCTGGGTCGCGGCGCTCTCGAACGCGCGTTGGATCGCGATGAGCCGGGTCATCTCCATGATCGGGTTGACGTTGGCGCCCTCGACGTAGCCCTGCGCCATCCCGAGCCGGGTGAAGTCCTGCACGGCGCGGCCGGGGAGGCTCGCCGACACGGCGTTGTCGGTGGCGCGCGAGATCGTCGCCTTCGGATCGATGGTGAACAGGCCGATGGCGCCGACCTGCTGGCGGTTCTGGTAGATGCTGCCGTCGCGCCCGATCGTCGGCGGGCCCCCTTGCGGATCGAGGGTGATCGGGCCGCCGCCCGGATCGACCACCGCCTTGCCGGTGAGCGTGCGCAATTGCCCGTTGGCGTCCATCGTGAAGCGGCCGTCGCGGGTGTAGAGCGTGCCCTTCGGGCCCTGGATGCCGAGCCACGCATCGCCCTGCACCGCCACGTCGAGGGGCGAGTCGGTCTTGGTGGTCTGGCCCGCGATCCGCGAGATTGCGCTGGTGCCGGGGCCGACGAAGGCGACCTCGCCGCGGGTCGAGCGGCTCAGCAGCTCGGCGAACTTGGTCTCCTCGGCGCGGAAACCCACGGTCGCCATGTTGGCGACGTTGTTGGCCGTGGTGGTGAGCCGCTTCTCCAGCGCGATCTGGCTGGAGAGCGAGACGTAGAGGCTCGGCTGCATTTTTTTAGCCCCTAGGAGAACAGCGCCAGCGCCGGGGCGCTCGACGTGTTGTTCTGCGCATCCCAGATCGCCGCGAAGCGTCGCACGAAGGCGTCGAGCTTGGCCGGCTCCTGCAAGCTCGGGATGTCGATCTTGGACTCGATCAGCCGCACGCGCCGGGCCAGCGCCTCGCTGGTGGCCGCGCCGCTGGTGGCGGGCAGGCCGATCACCGTGTTGGCCACTTGGCTCAGCGCCGGATCCCCGAGGACGTCGTAGGCGCTGTTGATGGTGGGCGCCTTGCGGGCGAAGTAGAGGGCGAGGCGCACCCCGGTGTCCTCGACGCCCGCGTCGCTCTCCAGGGCTTGGCGCAGGTAGGCGTCGGTGACGGTGCGGGCCGAGGTGTCGGGCCCGAGCCCGGTGCCGAAGCCGACATTGACCGCGTCCTTGTCCTCCGAGGTGAGCGGAACGTTGCGGATCGACAGGGTGCGGACCTTGCCGCCGGCAAACACCGTGACGTCGGCATCGCGCCCGGTGCCGCCGACCACCCCATCCGCGCCGAGGCTGTCGTAGGCGGTGGTCTCGAAGAACAGCGCGCCGGTGACGCCGACGCCGACCTGCACCTTGCCCTTCAGCCCGGTCTCGCCGGTCACCACGTCCTCGCCCGAGGCGGCGATCTGCGCGTTGATCGCCCGCGAAATCTCTTCCGGCGTCGTCTTCGCGACGTTCGCCGCCAGGCCCGCGAGCGTCTTGGCGTTGAGCGTGATCGTGACCGATTTCGTGGTCGTCGCGTCGATCTGCGATTCGATGAGGAAGCGGGCCTCGTTCGTCCCGCTGAAATCCGTCGTGGCGGCGAGCGCCGCCGGGGCGGTGATCCCGGCCCGGCCCCCGGCCTTGCCGAACTCGGTCGGGTCGGTGCCGGCGGCCGAGACCGCGGCCTTGAAGTTGAACGCGCGGGCGAAGGCGACGTAGCGCTCGTCGGCGAGCCGGTTGGCGAAGCTCGCGGCGCTGCCCGCACCCTCCGTCAGGACCTTGCGCATGAAGGCCTTGGCGTAGGTCATGTCCTCCAGGCCGTAGGCCTTCATGGCGTAGGTGTAGAGGCGCCGGTCCGACATCAGGTCGTCGACCGTCTTCACCTTGCCGATGTTGGCCTCGTAATAGGCGGTCTCGCGCGCCAGCATCGGCTCCGCCGCCTTGCGCTTGAGCGAGGCGGCGAGGTCCTTGGCGATCAGCCGGTAGCTCGTGAGGGTGTCGGTCACGGGCGAACTCGTTCGGGGGAGGCCCGGTCGTCCGGGGCCTGCTGCATCGCAGGGTTTAGCGGGGGTCGCTTGTCCCAGGCTGGCGGGCGCTAGAGCGCCTGCGGCCCGATGATGGTCTCGGTGGTGATGACCACCCAGCCGGCGCCGGTGCGGCGGATCGAGAGGACGCGGCCGGCCCCCGGCAGCATGCTGCCGAGCACGACCTGCCGCGTGCCGCCGGGGCCTTCCAGCGTCGCGACCCCATCGGCGACGCGGCGCAGGGCGTAGCCGCCGGGGGACGGCGTGGTCGGGCGCTCGACGGCGCCGGGGGCGGCGTTCGCGACCTGCACTGGGGCGGGGGCCGGGGGCTCGGGCAGCGAGCCGGTGGTGACGGGATCGAGATCGAGGCTGGCGAGGCGGCCTTCCGCCACCGTCTTCTTCCAGGCGAAGGGGCCGGTGAACTCGGGCAGCACGGCGCGCACGTCGTAGGCGCGCTCGCCCGTGGCGATGCCGTAGCCGGCGAATCCGCTGACCGTGAAGGCGAGCAGCACGAGGCCGCCGAGCAGCACGCGCTCCAGGGCCGCCTCGCGGGCGCGCCGGGCCGCGATCAGCCCGGCGAAGGAGCGGGCGGCGGGCGGGTCCACCGGCCGGACCGAAGGGCGGGCCATCGAGCGGGGGGCGGGGCGCCGGGTCTGTGTGGTCATGTCCGTCTCGCCGGCCGGCGCCCGCGGACGCGGGATCGTACCGGTTTACGAACCGTGAACGGAGATGGTTACCGAAACCTTAACGCCGACCCATCGGTGACAGGAGTGCGGGCACCTGTATAACCGCCCGCGACGGGAGTCTGACACAACGATGGCCGAGACCAAGGACGGGGCGCCGGTCGAGCGGGCGGGCAAGCGCCACCGCGTCGTCCAGCAGGGCCGCATCGTGCTCGGCCCCGAGCGGCTGATCGGCTGCGTGATCCGCGACCTGTCGCGCACCGGGGCCAAGCTTCGGGTCGCCCCGGAGATCGGCCTGCCCGAGACCTTCTCCCTCGTCATCGCCGCGCACGATCTGCGCACCGTTACCGTGCGCCTGCGCTGGCGCCGGGGGGATTTCGCGGGCGTGACGTTCGAGGGGTGAGGCGCCGCCCGGAGGGCCGCGTCGTCAGTGCGCATCCCCTCTCCCCGCACGCGGGGAGAGGGCCGCGACGACCCCGTCGTCGTCGCGGCGAGGCGGCAGCCGAGGTGTGAGGGGGCTTCGACGCAGAAGCCTCGACCTGAAGCGCCCCCTCACCGCCGCTTCGCTTCCTGCATGGACGACACGGTCCATGCAGGCCTCTCCCCGCGTGCGGGGAGAGGGGGGAGCCGGCCGAACCCGCCGCGATCATTCCGAGCGAACTCTCTGTCCCGGCAAGGCACGCTTCATCCCGAGTCCGGCGGACCGCCCAAACAGAGGTTAACGCTTTCCTTCCCACCAACAGCATTCCCGGCGCAAAATCACGCCCTTCACCAGTCTCTCCCCAGCTTCCGTCCTATTGTGAAACAACGCCCGCGGGACAGGGCCGGGCTCGTCTGCTTAATCGCTTCGTAACGCGACCACGGCATTCTCACGACATCGAGACGAGGCGCCGCCAAGACGGCGACTTTGCCCGAGACAGGCCGGCGGGTGGGTCTTCCTTGGACCCATGGACATGATGTCCGTCCCGCCGATCCGGTGCGAGTCCGGAGGTGTGATGCGCGGTGCGGTCGGGTCTCGTGAGGTCCGCCACGGCTCTTCTTGAGGGCCGGAGACGCCGCACCGGTGTGAGCCCGGTTCCACGAATCCTCCCTGTCCTTCATTTGCCGGAAGACTCTCCGTGACCAGCCTGCTGACCAACATCTCCGCCATGACGGCGCTGACGACCCTCAAGGGGATCAACACCCAGCTCGACGCGACCTCCAACCGCGTCTCGACCGGCCAGCGCGTCTCGGCCGCCTCGGACAACGCCGCCTACTGGTCGATCGCCACGACGGTGCGCACCGACAACGCCTCGCTGTCGGCCGTGAAGGACTCGCTCGGCCTCGGCTCGTCGGCGGTCGACACCGCCTATAACGGCCTCAACTCGGTCCTGTCCGACCTGCAGAACATGCGCGCCAAGCTGCAGACCGCGCTGCAGCCGGGCGTCGACCGCGCCAAGGTGCAGACCGAGATCAAGGCGATCCAGGACAAGATGCGCTCGACCGCCGATTCCTCGACCTCGTCGGGCCAGAACTGGCTCTCGGTCGATTCCTCGGCGACCAACACCGCCTACCAGGCGACGCAGAACGTGGTGGCCGGCTTCTCGCGCTCGCCCACCGGCACGGTCTCGTTCTCGAACATCGGCGTCGATGTGAACGCGATCAAGCTCTACGACGTGAACGCCGCCAGCATCACCACCCCGGCGACCTCGGCCCAGGTGTTCGGCTCGACCTCGCTCACCGGCACCACCGTGTTCACCGGCGGCACCGCGAACTTCAGCGGCACCAACGAAGTCAGCTTCAACCTGCTGCTGGACGGCGGCTTCACCGCCGACATCCTGATCAACAAGACCACGATGGCCTCGGCCGCCGCCGACCTGACCAAGGTGACGACGCAGGAGTTCCTCGACGCGGTCAACAACCAGATCGCCGCCGACACCGCCACCACGCCGCTCGCCGGCAAGGTCTCCGCCTCGCTCGACTCCGCCGGCCGCCTGACCTTCAAGACCACCGCGGCCAGCGCGACGGCCTCGGTCACGATCCAGAACAACGCGGTCTCGACCGGCAACACCCTGGTCGATGTCGGCTTCGGCACCGGCACCGCCGCCACCGACGCCCGGGTCGGCAAGGGCTCGGCCGCGGGCACCACGGCGGGCAAGGGCATCCTCGACACGGTCGACGGCGGCACCACCTTCTCGATCGCCTCGGTCAACATCTCGGGCCTCGCCGGCACCACCGGCGACGCCACGCTCGGCAACATCATCACCCAGGTCGAGAAGGCGATCGCCAAGGTCACGGATGCCGGCACCAAGCTCGGCGCCAACAAGACCCAGATCGACGGTCAAAAAACCTTCGTCGATACGCTGATGAAGGCCAACGACCGCACCATCGGCATCCTGGTCGATGCCGACATCGAGGAAGAGTCGACCAAGCTGAAGGCGCTCCAGACGCAGCAGCAGCTCGCCGTGCAGGCGCTCTCGATCGCCAACTCGTCCAGCCAGAACGTGCTCTCGCTGTTCCGTTAAGAATAACTCCCCGGCCGCCCCGGCGGCCGGGTTCTCTGAACGCGAAAAAGGCCGCCCCGTCATGGGGGCGGCCTTTTTCGTTTTGCGACGAATCTCGTTCGGCTCAGCCGACGAAGGTGTAGCCGGCCATGCGCTTGGCCTCGATCGGGTCGTAGCCCAGCCGCATGCGCAGCTTCTTGCGCAGCTTGCTGATGTGGCCCTCGACCACGCTCTCCTCGCAATCGGTGTCGAGGTCGCCGTAGACGGCCGCGAAGATCTGGCCCTTCGTGACCTGCCGGCCGCGGTTCTTGGCGAGATATTCGAGGATGTGGCGCTCGCGCCGGGGCAGGATCAGGCTCGCGCCGTCGATCTCGGGATCACGCCCGTCGCTGAACACGGTGAGGCGGCCCGCGCGGTCGGGGGAGGGGGCTTTTTCGACGCCGCGGTTCATCCGGCGGCGGATCGCGCTCGCCCGGGCGATGATCTCGCGGACATGGACGGGCTTGCGCACCACGTCGTCGATGCCGGCGGTGAAGAGAGCGAGCGTTTGCTCAAGCGAGCGGGTCTCGTTCAGCGCGATGATCGGCGCCTGGGTCTGCGCCCGGATCGCCACCGTGCAGGAGGCGCGGTCCTGGCAATCGCCGATGAGGAAGCCTTCGATCGCCTCGACATCGCCGCGCGGGGCCGAGCCGAGCCAGATCTGCATCGATTCGGCGGTGACGAAGCGGGCGGAGGCCCCCTCGGCCCCGAAGCCCGCGACGTACTGGTCGGCTACCGACTGACGCTCATCGACGACGATGTACACCCTGCGATCTCCGGAAGAAGGCGCGATCCGTCGCTCGGCGCGAAGCGAATCCGCGCCGTGTCGGGTCGTTACTGGTTGTCGTGCGGGGTGATGCCGGATGACTGGGCGAGGACTAGGCTGTTTTACTTAAGTACGGCGGTTCCGCGCTTCGTCTCGTGCATCATTTGCGTGTTGTTAGCTTTTTGGCGGGAATGGTTAACGACCGGTTAAGCTCACGGCCAAGCGTTAGGAGTTCAGCATCATCACGGGAACGTGAGTGGTTTTCCGGCAACACTTTGTGCGCAACCCAATCTATTGCACTGCACCGTTCCGCTTGACCGGGACGGCGCGAGGGAGTGGAAGAGGGGCGATTTTATCGAGCGGGAAGAAGCCGATGCCGTCCCTGTCCACCCTGTCGCCCGAGCAGCGGGCGGATCTGCGCGCGACCTTGCGCGACGAGTACGAGGCCCTGAAGGCGCGCGGGCTCAAGCTCGACATGACCCGCGGCAAGCCGGCCTCGGACCAGCTCGACCTCGCCGCCGAGATGCTGGCGCTGCCGGGCAACCGCGACACGACCGCCGAGGACGGCACCGACGCGCGCAATTACGGCAACCTGCAAGGTCTTCCCGAGACCCGCGCGCTTTTCGCGTCGGTACTCGGCGCGCCCGCCGACCAGATCATGGTCGCCAACAATTCGAGCCTCGCGCTGATGCACGACGTGCTCGTCTACGCGCTCCTCAAGGGCGTGCCCGGCGGCGAGAAGCCGTGGAGCAAGCAGGAGCCGATCACGATCCTCTGCCCGGTGCCGGGCTACGACCGCCACTTCGTGCTGTGCGAGGGTTTCGGCATCCGCATGATCCCGATCTCCATGACCGGCGAGGGCCCGGACATGGACGCCGTCGAGAAGGCCGTCGCCGATCCGTCGGTGAAGGGCATCTGGTGCGTGCCGCAATACTCGAACCCGAGCGGGGAGACCTATTCGGCCGAGACCGTGAAGCGTCTGGCCTCCATGACGACCGCGGCGCCCGACTTCCGCATTCTGTGGGACAACGCCTACGCGGTGCATCACCTGACCGCTGAGCGGCCCGCGCTGCCCAACATCCTCGAAGCCTGCACGGAAGCCGGCCACGCCGACCGGCCGATCGTGTTCGCCTCGACCTCGAAGGTGACGCTGGCCGGCGCCGGCCTCGCCATGCTCGCCTCCTCACCCGCCAACGTGAAGTGGTACCTCGCCCAGGCCGGCCGCCGCAGCATCGGGCCGGACAAGCTCAACCAGCTCCGCCACGTCCGCTTCCTGCGCGACGCGGACGGCATCGCCGCCCACATGGAGCGCCACCGCGCCCTGATCGCCCCGAAATTCGCGGCCGTCGAAGAGGCCTTCGCCGCCCGCCTCGACGGTTGGGACGTGGCGCAGTGGAGCCGTCCGCTCGGCGGCTACTTCATCACCCTCGACGTGACCGAGGGCACCGCGGGCGAGGTGGTGCGGCTGGCGGGCGAGGCCGGCATCGCGCTGACGCCCGCGGGTGCGACTCACCCCTACGGTAAGGACCCGCACGACCGGACCCTGCGCATCGCCCCGACCTTCCCGAGCCTCGACGCCGTGCGCAAGGCGGCGGAGGCGGTGGCCTTGTGCACGCTGCTGGCGGCGGTAGAAAAAGCGAAAGGGTGACGCCGCATCAACCCTCCCCCTCCGCGGGGGAGGGTTGTTGCGGAGCGAGCCAATAGTGATTTGCCAAATGGTCTTGACCCGTCGGGCAAAATCCAGCATTTGATCAGCGTGGCGAACCGCGCGAGTGAAGCTCACCGTGGCTCGGCGCATTTCCTAAAAATTTGATCGAAGCTGTAGGTCGACGACGCGTCAACCTCCCTGCGCGGCCTGCGCGCCACACATCGGCCGCTTGCAGTCTCGTCTTCGTCTGCCAGAAGCCCGCTCTCAAACCTGAGGGCGGGCTTTTTCGCGTCCATGACCTTCCAGTCTACTCGGAGACCGTCCCCATGTCGGAAATCAATCTGTTTGACACCGCCTTATGTATTGGCAGTGCTGCCTCTCTCGTTCGCGCGACGACAGACCTCCTCAAAGAGCTCCGCAGAGGGAAAAAGCTGTCAGGTCTTTCCAAGCCTCGGCGTGCCACTCTGAAGTCCAGGCAGGCCGCGAAGCAATCTGGAGGTGGATCGCGGAAGCTCGCTGCCTCTGAGGCAAGACAGAGTCTGCCGCGTCCGGCTATGACGACAAAGCCCACCGCGCGTCGGCGTTTGTCTCCGGATCGAATCGAGCAGGAAACGCCTGTGCCGATCGAAGGCAGCATGACAACCGAGGATCAGACCTGACTCCGATGGCGATCACTTTCACGCCGCGGCAGGGCGGCATTCTAATGTGCGATTTCGGCAAGGACCCCTCCGATCCGCTGACATTCCCGCTGGGGAAGCCGCCGGTCGGCATGAAGCCGGAGCTTTGGAAGATTCGGCAGGTGGTCGTCGTCTCACCGGCTGCCCTGAATCACAGGCACGGCGCTGGGCCGGGTGTCTGCCTCGTCGTCCCGTTCAGCGCGACGCCACCACGGACCCAGGACCCTTGGGATGTGCCCTTCGTGGCCCGCGCCTACCCGAGTCTGCCCAAGGAATCCTGGGCGAGATGCACGGCCGTCACCCATGTCTCCCACGCCCGGCTCGATCGTGTTCTGGCCGGCCGCGGATACCGCGGCGACATCCTGAGTCCTGCTGATCTGATGCGGGTCCAGAACGGCATCCGCGCCGCGCTTGGGCTTTAACTTGTCATCTGACGCCAATAAAATACACGTCATGTCTATTTTTCAGGGTCCTCGTAGGCTATATCTGCCCTGTCCCCGAAAGGGGCTTTGGGAGCCGGCACGATCCCGGGCTGGGACCGAATTTGCCGGCTTCATGTTAGGCCCTGTCGGAGCGATCCGGCGGGGCCTTTCAGTCTCAAGGCCTACACCACCACCGTGATCGCCCGCGCGGCCCGCGTCAGCCCGGTATATAGCCACCGCGCCCGGTGCTCGCGGAACGCATACGACTCGTCGAACAGCACCACCTTGTCCCACTGCGAGCCCTGCGCCTTGTGGACGGTCAGCGCGTAGCCGTAGGTGAACTCGTCGGTCTCGCGCTTGAGGTAGAGCGGGATCTCCTCCTCCGAGCCCTCGATCACCTGCCGCAGCACCTTGATGTCCACCGCGCGGCGGCGCACGGCGGGGTCGTCCTCCGGCACCACGTCGAGGCGGACCGTGTCGGGGCGCGGCGCGGCGCGCAGGGCCTGCACCGTCCAGGTCGAGCCGTTGAGCAGCCCCTTCGTGCGGTCGTTCCTGAGACACACCAGCTTCTCGCCGACCGACGGCATCGGGTCGGTGTGGCCGGCGAGTTCCCGTAGGCGGTTGTTGTAGAGCCGCCGCGTCTTGTTGAGGCCGACCAGCACCTGATCGCAGTCGAGCACCTGCTCGGGCTCGATGTCGCGGCGGCGGATCACCCGGCTCTCGCCGTACTCGCCCACCTCCAGCCGCCCGCCCTCGCGGATCGTCATCGCCATGCGGACGATCGGGTCGTCGGCGGCCTGACGGTGGACTTCCGTCAGCATCACGTCTGGCTGGCCTTCCGTGAAGAAGCCGCCGCCGCGCACCGGCGGCAACTGCGCCGGATCGCCCAGCACCAGCACCGGCTTCTCGAAAGAGAGCAGATCGTTGCCGAGATCGGAATCCACCATCGAGCACTCGTCGATGACGATGAGGTCGGCCTTGGCCGCGGGACCGGAGCGGTTGAGGGTGAAGGTCGGCCCGCCCTCGTCGCCCTCCTTGGTGCGGTAGATCATCGAGTGGATGGTCGCCGCGTCGTGGCAGCCCTTCTGGCGCATCACCGAGGCGGCCTTGCCGGTGAAGGCCCCGAAGGCGACCGCGCCGTCCACGTCGTCGGCGATGCGGCGGGCGAGCGTGGTCTTGCCGGTGCCGGCATAGCCGAACAGGCGGAACACCTGGGCGCCGCCGTCGCGGCGCCAAGCCGCGATGGCCTTGAGCGCGGCGTCCTGCTGCGGGGCGAAGCGCGTGGGGAGCGAGGTCTCGGCCATCGGGAACTTGAGCTTACGGCCAGCGCACGGTCGGGGGCAGCGAGGACAGGATCGAGGCGACGTTGCCGCCGGTCTTGAGGCCGAAGATGGTGCCGCGGTCGTAGAGCAGGTTGAACTCGACGTAGCGGCCCCGCCGCACCTGCTGCTCCAGCCGGTCCTCCTCGGTCCAGGCCGTGGCGAGGTTGCGCCAGACGATCTCAGGGTAGGCCTTCAGGAAGGCTTCGCCCACATCACGGGTGAACGCCAGATCGGCCTTCGGGTCACCCGTCCAGTGATAGTCGTAGAAGATGCCGCCGATGCCTCGAGGCTCGTTGCGGTGCTTGAGGTGGAAGTACTCGTCGCACCACGCCTTGTATTTCTGGTAGTTCGCGGCCGGCGCGTGGGCGTCGCACGCCTCCTGAAGGCAGGCGTGGAAGTGCTGCGTGTCAGGGTCGTCCTGGGTGCGACGCCGGTCGAGCACGGGGGTGAGGTCGGCCCCGCCGCCGAACCACGCCTTCGTCGTCACGACGAAGCGGGTGTTCATGTGCACCGTCGGCACGTTCGGGTTCCAGGGATGGACGATGAGCGAGATGCCGGTGGCGAAGAAGCGCGGGTCTTCGGCCGCGCCCGGCATCTGCGCCCGGAACTCGGGGGCGAACTCGCCGTGCACCGTGGAGATGTGGACGCCGGCCTTCTCGAACACGCGACCTTTCAGCATCGCCATCACGCCGCCGCCGCCCGGTACGCCGCTATGGTCGGTGCGCTGCCACGGCGTCTTCTCGAACTTGCCCGCCTCCGTCGGCGCGTCGGGGTGGAACGGGCCGGCGGCCTGATCCTCCAGGGTCTCCAGGGCGGTGACGAGCTTGTCGCGCAGCGTCGCGAACCAGCTCTGCGCCTCGGCCTTCAGGGCGGCGAGGTCGTCGGGGGCGGGCAGGGGGGAGGCGGGCGTCTCGCTCATGGGCCTAGGCTTTCCCACCCGTGCGGGCTTCCGTCAATTCACGCGGGCGGTCTGCCGCAGCGCCTCGCCGACGATCATCGCCGCCGACACCGCGACGTTGAGCGAGCGCATCCCCGGCCGCATCGGCACGAACACGCGGGCATCCGCCGCCGCGTGGACCGCTTCAGGCACGCCGGCCGATTCGCGGCCCATCAGCACGCAGTCGCCGTCGCGGAAGCCGAACTGCGTGTAGGGCAGGGCGCCCGCGGTGGTGGCGAGCACCAGGCGGATCTTTTCGGAGCGCCGCCATGCCTCGAACGCGTCCCAGGAGCGGTGCCGGGTGATCGGCACGTGGTCGATGTAATCGAGGCCGGAGCGCCGCAGGTGCCGGTCGGACACGTCGAAGCCCGCGGGTTCGATGATCTCGACGGCGAGCCCCAGGCAGGCCGCCATGCGCAGCATCGTGCCGGTGTTCTGCGGGATGTCGGGTTGGTAGAGGGCGAGGCGCAGCATCGGGGTTCGCGCAGGGCAGGGCGGGCCCCGCGGCATGGCGGCAGGGTTGGCCTTCGGTCAAGGAGGCTTACCTCAGCCCCTCATCCCTGGCTCGGTAACAAAAACATGCTCCTCGATTGGCTCGAGCGCCGCATCGACCCGTTCGCGCCCTTCGACGAAGGCCGCATGCCGCCGAAAACCGTGCTGGGCTTCGCCGCCTTCTACCTGCGGCCGATTCGCGGGGCGCTGTTCTTCCTGTTCATCGTCGCGGTGATCGCAGGGAGCATCGAAGCGTCGCTCTACCTGCTGATGCGCTGGTTCATCGACCTGATGAACACCGCCGACCGGACGACGGTCGTCTCCGACCACGCCGTGCCGCTGATCCTGGCGACGCTGCTGCTGATGGTGGTGCGCCCGTTCACGATCTGGCTGCACGAGATCGCCTCGAACCAGCTCGTGGTGCCGCAATCGACCAACCAGATCCGCTGGCGCACGCATCTCTACACGCTCGGCCACTCGCTCTCGTACTTCCAGGCCGACTTCGCCGGGCGGCTGGCCAACCGCGTCGTGCAGGTCGGGCCGGCGGTGCGCGAACTCGCGGTCGTGTTCATCGACACGCTGCTCTACGTCGCGATCTACGCCGTCACCGCCATCGGCCTGTTCTCCTCGATCTCGCCGTGGCTGGCGCTCCCGGTGATCGCCTGGGTCGCGGCCTATGCGGCGCTGACCGCGTGGTTCGTGCCCCGCGCGCGCAAGCGCTCGCACCGGACCGCCGAGACCCGCTCGGCCCTGATCGGCCGGGTGGTGGACAGCTACACCAACATCCAGACCGTCAAGCTCTTCGCCCGCGACCGCGAGGAGCGGGCGGCGGTGCGCGATTCGGTGGATGTCCACACCAAGGCCTACCTGCACCAGTTCCGGCTCACCACGCTGACCACGAGCCTGCTCGGCGGCCTCAACAGCGCGCTGATCCTCTCGACGGCGGGCGTGTGCCTGATGCTGTGGCAGCGCGGCGCGATGACCACCGGCGAGGCCTCCGCCGGCCTCGCCCTGATCCTGCGCCTGATGGCGATGTCGGGCTGGGTGATGCAGACGGTCCGCGGCGTGTTCGAGAATGTCGGCGTGATCCAGGAGAGCATGCAGACCATCGCCCGGCCCCACGGCCTCGTCGATGCGCCGAATGCCGGAACGCTCACCGTCACCGGCGGCGAGGTGCGGTTCGAGGACGTCGATTTCCACTACGGGCGGGGCGACGCCAGCATCATCGAGGGCCTCAACTTCCACCTCCATCCGGGCGAGAAGGTCGGGCTCGTCGGCGTCAGCGGCGCGGGCAAGAGCACCATCGTCTCGCTGCTCCTGCGCCTGCACGATGTCGAGGGCGGGCGCATCCTCGTCGACGGCCAGGACATTTCTGGCGTCACGCAGGACAGCTTGCGCCAGAGCATCGCCATGGTGAGCCAGGACACCTCGCTCCTGCACCGCTCGATCCGCGACAACATCGCCTACGGCCGGCCCGACGCCACCGACGCCGAGGTCGAGGCGGCGGCGCGACAGGCGCATGCCCACGACTTCATCCTCGATCTCGTCGATCATAAAGGACGGCGCGGCTACGACGCCCATGTCGGCGAGCGCGGCGTCAAGCTCTCCGGCGGCCAGCGCCAGCGCATCGCCATCGCCCGCGTCATCCTCAAGGACGCGCCGATCCTGATCCTCGACGAGGCCACGAGCGCGCTCGACAGCCAAGTGGAAGCGGCGATTCAGGAGGCCCTCGACACGCTGATGGGCGACAAGACCGTGCTCGCCATCGCCCACCGCCTCTCGACCATCGCGGCGCTGGACCGCCTGATCGTGATCGACCGCGGCCGCATCGTCGAGGAGGGGACGCACGCGGAGCTGATCCGCTGGGGCGGGCTCTACGCCGACCTGTGGCGGCGGCAATCGGGGGGATTCTTGGGGGATCGGGCCGAGGCGCCGGTGACGTAGACGACACCACGCCCCCATCCCACCCCACCCCCTCATCCTGAGGTGCCCGCGCAGCGGGCCTCGAAGGAGGGCTCCAGCCTGCCGCGCGATCCCTGGAGCCCTCCTTCGAGGCTTCCGCTTCGCTCCAGCACCTCAGGATGAGGGGGTGGGATAGGAGACGCCGGTCCCGGGACGAAAAAGGACAAGCACCGTGATCCGCTCGACCGGCTACGCCGAGACGGCCCTGCATCCCGGCCCGGCCTCGCCCTGGCGCGACGAGGTGCGCGCGACGCTGCGCCTGTCCGCGCCGCTCGTCCTCATCAACCTCGCCCAGCACGGCCTCGTCGCCTCGAACGCGATCCTGCTCGGGCGGCTCGGGGCCGAGCCGGTGGCGGCGGGCGCGCTCGCCACCAGCCTCTACCTGCTGCTGTTCATCGGCGGCATCGGCCTCACCTCCGCGGTCGCCCCGCTGGTGGCGGAAGCGGCCGGGAGCGGCCGGGCCGGGGATGCGGGCGAGGTGCGCCGCACGGTGCGGGCCGGGCTGTGGCTCGGCGGCCTGCTCGGCGCGGTGCTGATGCCGCTTCTGTGGCACTTCGAGGCGCTGCTCGCGCCGCTGGGCCAGGACCCGGCGGTCTTGCGCGATGCGGGCGCCTACATGCGGGTGCTGCAATGGTGGATGCTGCCCGCGCTCGCCTTCATGGTGCTCAAAGGGGCGCTCGCCGCGCTCCAGCGGCCGGGGCCGCCGCTCGCCGTGAGTCTGGCCGCGCTGCCGCTCAACATCGCGCTCGGCGCCTTCTTCGCCTTCGGCCCGCCGGGCCTCGGCATCGTCGGCGTGGCGCTCGGCACCGTCGTCACCGAATTTTTGGCATTGGCGGCCCTGATCCTCGTGATCGGGCGCGATCCCGTCCTGCAAAGCCACCGGATGTTCGCCCGCCTCTGGCAGTTCGATTCCGAAAAACTCGGGCGGATCGTGCGGGTCGGCGCGCCGATGGGCGTGGCGGGCGTGGCCGAGGCCGGGTTGTTCGAGGCGGCGACCATCGCCATGGGTACCTTCGGCACCGTGCCGCTCGCCGCCCATGCGGTGACGCTGCAGATCGCCGCGACCTGCTTCATGGTGCCCAACGGCATCGGCCAAGCCGCGACCGTCCGGGTCGGGCGGGCGCTGGGTGCCGGCGATTCCGCGGGTCTGCGCCGGGCCGGCGCGGTGGCGATCGGGCTCGGCCTCGCCTTCATGCTGGCCTGCGCCGCCCTGCAACTCGCCGTGCCGCAAACCCTGATCGGCCTGTTCCTCGACGCCGAGGCGCCGGGTGCCGCCGCGGTGATGCCGGTCGCCGTCGGCTTCCTCGCCTTCTCGGCCCTGTTCGCGGTGTCGGACGGGGTGCAGTCGGTGGCGCTCGGCGCCTTGCGCGGCCTGCAGGACACCGCCGTGCCGATGGTGATCGCGCTCACCGGCTACTGGGGCATCGGCGTGCCGCTCGGGGCGACGCTCGCCTGGGGCGCGGGCTGGGGCGGACAGGGCATCTGGGCCGGCTTCTGCGCCGGGCTGCTCGCCGTCTCGATCCTGCTTGTGACCCGCTGGGTGCGGCTCAGCGCCCGCGTCTGAACGGCGCAGCCCCGAACCGCCCCCGCGCGCGCCGGTTCAGACCCCTGCATCATCGAAGGGGCAGGACGAAATGGCGAGCGAGGACCACGCGGAGATCTACAAGGAGTTCAAGGAGGCCGTGAATATGACGGCCTCGGCCCTCGAAAAGTTTCTGGAGACCGACGAGAGCCAGTCCGTCGGCCAGAAGAAGGGCGGCGGCGAGGCCACCGGCCACAAAGAGGGCCGCCGCATCGTCGAGATGCTGCACAAGAAGAAGGCCGACCTCACCGACGACGACTACGCCCACATGAAGAAGGTCGTCGGCTACGTGAACCGCCACCTCAAACAGGGCGGCCCGGACGACAAGGACAAGGTGAAGGACTCGCCCTGGCGCCTGTCGCTGATGAACTGGGGCCACGACCCGCTGAAGGACTAATTTTTTGTTATTTGTCGGTCGGCATTTCGCCTGCACCGACGTGACAGACGACCCACGCCGTCAGGCCGCCCGCCGCCGCTCCGGATACAGCCCCGCCAGCCCCTCGGGGCTCGCGGCGCACACGCCCCGCTCGGTGATGATCCCGGTGACGAGCCGCGCGGGCGTCACGTCGAAGGCGGGGTTCGCCACCGGGCTGCCCGGCGAGACCACCTGCACGGTGGCGAAACCCCCGTCCTCGGTCTTACCGGTCAGATGCGTCACCTCGCGGGCGTCGCGCTCCTCGATCGGGATGTCGCGCACGCCGTCGTCCAGCGTCCAGTCGATGGTCGAGAACGGCAGTGCCGCGTAGAACGGCACGCGGTTGTCGGTGGCCGCGAGTGCCTTCAGGTAGGTGCCGATCTTGTTGCACACGTCGCCCGACGCCGTGGTGCGGTCCGAGCCGACGATGCAGACGTCGATGGCGCCGTGCTGCATCAGGTGCCCGCCCGCGTTGTCGGCGATGACGGTGTGGGGCACGCCGTGGGCGTTCAGCTCGAAGGCGGTGAGCGCCGCGCCCTGGTTGCGCGGCCGGGTCTCGTCCACGAACACGTGGACCGGCACGCCCGCATCGTGCGCCACGTAGATCGGCGCGAGCGCCGTGCCCCAATCGACGGTGGCGAGCCAGCCCGCGTTGCAATGGGTCAGCACGTTGACCGGGCCGCCCTTCTTCGCGGCGATCTCGGCGAGAATCTTCGCGCCGTGCTCGCCGATGGAGCGGCAGCTCGCCACGTCCTCGTCGGCGATCCGGGCGGCTTCCGCGAAGGCGGTCGCTTCGCGCTCGGACTCCGGCGCCCGGCGCAGCACGGCCGCCGCGCGGTCGAGCGCCCAGCGCAGGTTGATCGCGGTCGGGCGCGTGGCCGCGAGCGCTGCGCAGGCGCGCTCGATCCCGGCCTCGCTCGCATCCTCGCGCATCGCCAGCGCCAGACCGTAGGCGGCGGTGACGCCGATCAGCGGCGCGCCGCGCACCACCATGGTGCGGATGGCGACCGCCGCGTCGTCGAGGCTCGCCAGCCGCTTGATTTCGAATGCGAAGGGCAGCCGCGTCTGGTCGATGACCATCACGTCTTGGATGGCACCTTGGCCGTCGAGGAAGATGGTGCGGTAGGGCTGTCCGTCGATCTTCATGGCCTGCCTCTCGCACGAAGCCACGCGCGAGGCCAGCCCTCGGGCTCGCGAGGTGTCACGCCACCGTCATAGACTGTCTTCGCCGCACGCTCCCACCGGCCGACACAGCATTCGCGTGTGGAACGCACGCTTTCTTGACCCGCGGGCCCATGACAGCGTCGCGAAAATCAGGACTCTTGGGAGCGCCGCCGCCCGAGACAGGCTCGCGCCCCGCGGCCCTGAGAAGGAGCCCCCGCGATGTCCGCGCATCTCGACGACGTGAAGAAATACGCCAAGTCCCCAGTCAACGAGGCCGCCCTCGCCAACATGGAAAAGACCTACCGGCTGGTCCTGTCGAAGCCCGACACCCGCTATGTCGCCTGCTCCGACAAGGCCGAGCTGGAGACCGTGCGCAAGAATTTTCTGGAGAAAAAGCTGGGTCTATCCGGCGACGACCTCGACGCCTCGATCAAGAGCGTCTGCGAGACCATGAAGGCGACGCGCTCGAAGTCGCGGCTGACGTTTTATTATCTGCTGGCCGAGCATCACGGGAAGCTCGATACGTTCGCGTAAGGCTTGCGGCGCAGTCGATCGGTGGCCGCCTCGCAATGACGGCGTCGCTTTAAATAGCCAGCACGACGGCGACGGCCGGCGTCGTCTCGACCTCCAGCAAGTCCTGAATCATTCCCGGCAGCTTGCGCCGCAATGCGTCCAGCGTCTCGGCCTCGGTGACGAGGCCGGGCACGTTCGATTCGCGCACGAACCAGACGTCGGCTTCGTCGTCCCAGGCGCAGCGGATGACCATGGGCCGGTTCATCGGAGGTTGCTCGTCATGACCGGGGCGAGGATGACCGCGCTTCGGTTGCCGCGCAATCCCTCCCACCGTCATTCCGGGGCGCGAAGCGAACCCGGAATCCACGACTGGCCGCGACGCCGTGTGATGCCACGCATCACGGGTGGATTCGGGTTCCGCTACGCGGACCCGGAATGACGGGGGAGTGTCTTTCGAACCCTCAGCGCACCACCCGCTCGACGAACACGTCGACCGCGGCGTCCGGGGCGAGGCCCAGGCGGTCGCGGATCAGGCCCGGGAGGCGGCACATTAGGTCGCGCATCGTCGGGGCCTCGCCGACGAGGCCGGGCACTTCCGAATCGCGCACGACGTAGAGGCCGGTGGCCGCGTCGAAGCCGCAGCGGACGGTGATCGGGTGGCTCATGGTCGGCTCCTCGTGCGTCCGGGGGAGAGGGGACGACGCGGAAACCTCCGCGTCGTCGGCGGGCGGCTCAGAAGTGGACGGGGCGGACACGCTTCACCTGCGGGATCGCGGCGATGGCCTCCAGCACCTGCGCGGAGACCGGGGCGTCCACCGCCACGAAGGCGATGGCGTTGCCGCCTTCCTCCTCGCGGCCGAGGTTGAACGTGCCGATGTTCACCCCCGCCTCGCCGAGCACCGTGCCGAGCCGGCCGATGAAGCCCGGCTTGTCGAAGTTGCGCACGTAGAGCATGTGCGGGGCGAACGCCGCGTCGATGTCGATGCCGCGGATCTCGATGACGCGCGGCTTGCCGTCGTGGAACACGGTGCCGGCGGCATCCCGCGGCATGTCCTCGGCGTCGACCGTGATGCGCACCACCGATTCGTAGTCGCTGGCCCCGCCCTCGCGCTTGATCTCGTCCACCACGATCCCGCGCTCCTTCGCGATCACCGGCGCCGAGACCATGTTGACGTCCTGCAGGATCGGCCGGAGCACGCCGGTCACCGCCGCCGAGGTCAGCGCGCGGGTGTTCATCCCGGCGACCGCTCCCTCGTAGGTGATGCGGATGCCCTTGATCGGCGCCTCGGTGAGCTGGCCGAGGAACGAGCCGAGCTTCTCGCAGAGCGCCACGAACGGCTTGAGGCGGGGCGCCTCTTCCGCCGAGATCGACGGGAAGTTGATCGCGTTGGTGATGGCGCCACTCACGAGGTAGTCGGCCATCTGCTCGGCGACCTGCAGCGCGACGTTCTCCTGCGCCTCCGAGGTCGAGGCGCCGAGATGGGGCGTGCAGACCACGTTGGGGTGGCCGAACAGCGGGTTCTCGGTGGCGGGCTCGGTAACGAACACGTCGAAGGCCGCCCCCGCGACATGGCCGGAATCGAGCAGCGCGCGGAGCGCCCCCTCATCGACGAGGCCGCCGCGGGCGCAGTTGACGATGCGCACGCCGGGCTTGGTCTTGGCGAGGTTCTCGGCCGAGAGGATGTTGCGGGTGCGGTCCGTCATCGGCACGTGGAGCGTGATGACGTCGGCGCGCGCCAGCAGCCCATCGAGTTCGACCTTCTCGACGCCGAGTTCCAGCGCGCGCTCGGGCGACAGGAAGGGATCGTAGGCGACCACCTTCAGCTTCAGGCCGATGGCCCGCTCGGCGACGATGGCGCCGATGTTGCCGCAGCCGATCACGCCGAGCGTCTTGCCCGTCAGCTCCACGCCCATGAAGCGGTTCTTCTCCCACTTGCCGGCCTGCGTGGAGGCGTCGGCCTGCGGGATCTGGCGGGCGAGCGCGAACATCATCGCGACGGCGTGCTCGGCCGTCGTGATCGAGTTGCCGAACGGCGTGTTCATCACGATCACGCCCTTGGCGGTGGCGGCGGGCACGTCGACGTTGTCGACGCCGATGCCGGCGCGGCCGATCACCTTGAGGTTGGAGGCCTGCGCCAGGAGCTTGCCCGTCACCTTGGTGGCGGAGCGGATGGCGAGGCCGTTGTACCGGTCGATGACGCGGGCCAGCGCCTCCTTGTCCTTGCCGAGGTTGGGCTGGAAGTCGACCTCGATGCCGCGATCCCGAAAGATCTGGACGGCGGCGTCGGAGAGGGCGTCGGAGATGAGGACTTTGGGAGCGGGCATGGGAGCCTCCGGCTCTTGCGGTGCCTCGCGAAACGATTCTTTCCCTGGCCGGCTACTGGTCAAATACGGCCGAGCGTTTCGTGGGCACGCGAATGGGAAGGGGCGAGCGGGTTCGCCCCTCCCCCCAACGGATCTCGGGCTTGCCCGAGATCCGCAACCGCTTGCCCAAGTCGGGCAGGCCCGACTTGGGTGGGGGAGGGTGCCCTGCGGATGCAGGGCGGGAGAGGGGGCGACGTTTCCGGAGAAAGCGCGTCGAGCGCGGCCAAGCGGAAGCGTGGTTCCCCTCACCCGACCCCCTTCGGGGGCCACCCTCTCCCGCGGAGGGGAGAGGGGTTCGCGTTGGAATCGTGGTGCCTAGAGCTTCAGGCCGCGGCGGCGGCCAGAGCCGCCTTCTCCTGGGCGAAGGCCCAGTCGAGCCACGGCGTCAGCGCCTCGATGTCGGACGCCTCGACGGTGGCGCCGCACCAGATGCGCAGGCCCGCCGGGGCGTCGCGGTAGGCGCCGAAGTCGAAGGCCACGCTTTCCTTCTCCAGCCGCGAAACGATGCCGGCGGCGACCTTCTTGACCACCGCGTCGCCCTTGGCGAGCACGTCCGGGTCGGTGATCACGAGGCAGACGCCCGTGTTCGAGTAGGTCGCCGGATCGACGGCGAGATGGCCGATCCAGGGCGTGCGGGCCACCCAGTCGTGCACGACCTTGGCGTTGGCGTTCGCCCGCGCATGCAGAGCCGACAGGCCGCCGATCGATTGACCCCATTTCAGCGTGTCGATGTAGTCCTCGACCGCCAGCATGGAGGGCGTGTTGATGGTCTCGCCCTTGAAGATGCCCTCGATCAGCTTCCCGCCCTTGGTCAGGCGGAACACCTTGGGGATCGGCCAGGCCGGCTTGTGGCTCTCCAGGCGCGCGACGGCGCGCGGCGAGAGGATCAGCATGCCGTGCGCGGCCTCGCCGCCCATCACCTTCTGCCAGGAATAGGTGACGACATCGAGCTTGTCCCACGGCAGCGGCATCGCGAAGGCGGCCGAGGTCGCGTCGCAGATGGTGACGCCGTCGCGGTCGTCGGCGATCCAGTCGCTGTGCGGGATCTTCACGCCAGCGGTGGTGCCGTTCCACGTGAAGACGACGTCGTTGTTCTTGGTGTCGATCGCGTCGAGCGCGGGCAGGATGCCGTGCTCGGTGGTGCGGACGATCGGATCGATCTTGAGTTCTTTCAGCGCGTCGGTAACCCACTCGGCGCCGAAGGAATCCCAGGCCATGACCTCGACGGGCTTGGGGCCGAGCATCGACCACATCGCCATCTCGACGGCACCGGTGTCGGAGCCGGGGACGATGCCGATGCGGTAATCGGCTGGAACCTGCAGCACCGTGCGGGTCAACTCGATGGCTTCCGCCAGCTTCGCCTTGCCGGCGGCCGAGCGGTGCGAGCGGCCGAGCGCCGCGCCGGAGAGGGCATCGAGGGTCCAGCCGGGACGCTTGGTCGTGGGGCCGGACGAGAAGTAAGGCACGCGCGGACGCGCGGCGGGCTTTTGAGCCGTCATGTCATCCATCCTTCCAGATGAGCGCCTCCCGTTGGGGGGAGGTGTCCCGCCGCTGGGAATGACGGATTACGGGCCGCGGCGCAAGCGGTGTTTGTCAGATTTTACCCGCCGTGTTGCGGCGGTGACAGGTCGTGTGACAGTTCCGACAAGATGTTCTCAAGAGATTAATCTTCTAGCCGTTCCCGTCGCGCAACAGGTCGGGCCGGCGCGTCCGGGTCAGCGCGCGGCTGCGCTCGGCCCGCCAACGGGCGATTTGCCCGTGGTTGCCGCCCATCAGCACGTCGGGGATCGCCCGACCCTCCCAATCGCGGGGCCGGGTGTAGTGCGGGTATTCGAGCAGGCCGTCCTCGAAGCTCTCCTCGACACCCGATTCGTGCTTGCCCATCACGCCGGGCAGCAGGCGCACGCAGGCGTCGATGAGCACCAGCGCGGCGATCTCGCCGCCGGACAGCACGTAATCGCCTATCGACACCTCTTCGAGGCCGCGCCCCTCGATCACCCGCTCGTCCACGCCCTCGAACCGGCCGCAGACGATGACGGCGCCGGGCCCCTCGGCGAGCGCCCGCACCCGCGCTTGGCTCAGCGGTTTTCCGCGCGGGGACATCAGCAAGCGGGGGCGGGAATCGTCCGCCGGGGCGGCGGCATCGATGGCGCTCCCCAGCACGTCGCAGCGCAGCACCATCCCGGCCCCGCCGCCCGCGGGCGTGTCGTCGACGTTGCGGTGGCGGCCGAGGCCGTGCTCGCGGATGTTCCTCGCCTCCAGGCTCCAGGCGCCGCGCGCGAGCGCATCGCCCGACAGCGACAGCCCGAGCGGGCCGGGGAACATCTCAGGATAGAGGGTTAGCACGGTCGCCCGCCAGGGGGGCATCATGCCGGTGTCAGTGCCGTCGCTCATGCCGCTTGATGGCGGGGGCGGGCGGCGCGGTCAATCGTGGGGGCCGGGATCGCCGTTCAATGGGCCGATCCCACCCAACCCCCTCATCCTGAGGTGCCCACGTCAGTGGGCCTCGAAGGAGGGCTCCAGGGATCGCGCGGCTGGCTGGAGCCCTCCTTCGAGGCTCCGCCTTCGGCTGCGCACCTCAGGATGAGGGGGTTGGGTTGGAGGGGCCGGTCGAGCCGCTGCTTCCGGCTCCGTCGCGCTCTGTCGCGGGGCGGCACGATCCGGGGCACCGCGGGTTGTCCACGGATGATCCGCTCGCTCCTCGCCCTCCTGCTGCTCACCCTGCCGGCCACGGCCGCCGAGCCGCTCGCGCCCCCCGGTGCAGATGCGGAAAAATTCCCGAAGCCGGATCGGCCGGTGGCCGAGATCGTCGCCGCGCAATGGGCGAGCGAGGCGGAGCGCGACCGGGCCGACGAGGTCGGGCAGGTGGCCCGGCTGATGCGGATCGGGCCGGGGCAGACGGTCGGCGATATCGGCGCGGGCAACGGCTATTACGTGATGCGGCTGAGCCCGCGCGTCGGGCCGCAGGGGCGCATCCTCGCGCAGGACATCACGCCGGATTACCTCGCCGAACTGGAAAAACGGGTGGCCGCGAAGGGGCTCACCAACGTCACCGTGGTGCGGGGCGAGTCGCACGATCCGCGCCTGCCGCCGGCCTCGCTCGATGCCGCGGTGCTGGTCCACATGTACCACGAGATCGACCAGCCCTTCGGCCTGCTGTGGAACCTCGCCGCGATGATGAAGCCCGGCGGCAGGGTCGGGATCGTCGATGCCGACGCGATCCCCTCGCGCCACGGCACGCCGCCGAAGCTGCTTCGCTGCGAGTTGGCGGCGGTGGGGTATCGCGAGCTGTCGATGACGATGCTGAAAGGCGGCGTCGGCTACCTCGCAGTGTTCGAGGCCCCGGCCCCGGACCGACGGCCCGATCCCGCGAGCATCCGGCCGTGCCGGGACGAGGCGACGCGCGGGCGCTGATCAGCCCGGATCGTCGGCGGGCTTCGGCCCCGGCGGGGCGAACAGGTCGTCCGGCGGGTCGGCGACGATGCTGCCGCCCGCGATGTCGAGGGTCGGGACGAAGGCCTTGGTGAAGGGCAGGAGCGCGGTCGGACCGCCGGCCGCGGGGCGGATCTCCAACAGGTCGCCGCCGCCGTAATTCGGCACGGCGACGACGGTGCCGATGGCGGTGCCGCTGGCGTCCTCGACGGTGAGCCCGATCAGGTCGGCGAGGAAGAACTCGTCCTCCTCCGCCGCCTCGCCGAGGCGGTCGCGGGTGACCGCGAGGGTGAGGCGGTTGAGGGCCTCGACGGCGTTGCGGTCGCTCACGCCCTTCACCCGCACGATCAGCAGGTCGGGCGAGCCGCCGGGCGCTTGCCGGGCGTCTTCCAGTTCGACCGTGCGGCCATCGGGCAGGCGCAGGGGGCCGTAATCCGCGATGGCCGTGGGGTCGCCGGTATAGGATTTAAGGCGCACCTCGCCGTGCAGGCCGTGCGGACGGCCGAATTCGCCGAGCAGGACGAGATCGGGATCGGGCGAGGCGGGCGGGGCCGGCTTGATAGCGGACTTGGGAGCGGCTTTGCGAGCCGAGGTCACGGCGGTCGGCCCCAACGGCTCGGGCCGCGCGGGTCCGCGGGAGGAGGAGCCGGGACGGCGGGCCATGCGGGGGTGCCTCGAGTGCGGAACGGTCTTCCCTCCCCTTGCGGGGAGGGACCGAGGGTGGGGGTGGTTCAGGAGGAGGCGTAAGCGGTGCCTCCTGCCCGACCCCCACCCCTGACCCCTCCCCGCAAGGGGGAGGGGAGAGAGAGAGCAGCTTACGCCGCGGCGTCCTCGGCCGGGGCGGCGGCCTTCTCGGCGCGCTTGGCGGCGCGCTCCTTGGACTTCTCGCCGGGCTCGGCCTTCTGCGGGTTGTTGCGGGCCGGGCGCTTGGCGAGGCCGGCGGCGTCGAGGAAGCGCAGGACGCGGTCGGTCGGCTGCGCGCCCTTGGCGAGCCAGGACTGGATCTTCTCGTTGTCGAGCACGATGCGGGCCGGATCGTCCTTGGCCTTCATCGGGTCGTAGGCGCCGACCTTGTCGATGAAGCGGCCGTCGCGCGGGGCGCGGGCGTCGGCGACGACGATGCGGTAGTAGGGGCGCTTCTTGGCGCCGCCGCGGGTGAGGCGGATCTTGAGGGACATCAGTCGTTCCTTTCGGTGTCTTTGGTCTGATCGACGCTTTGGGCGATCGTCTGGTGGTGCCGGATGACTTCCTTGACTACGAAAGCCAGGAACTTCTCGGCGAAATCGGGGTCGAGCTTGGCCTCGACCGCGAGATTCCTCAGGCGCTTGACCTGACGCGCCTCCCGGTCCGGATCGGAGGGAGGCAGGCCCTTGCGGGCCTTCAGCTCGCCGACCCGCTGCGTGCAGCGGAAGCGCTCGGCGAGCAGATGGATCAGCGCGGCATCGAAGTTGTCGATGCTGTCGCGCAGGCGCGCGAGTTCGGGATCGACCCCCTGGCCGGACAGAAGCGTCATTTCTTCTTGCCCGGCAGGAAGCCGCCGAGACCCGGCAGCTTGGGACCGCCGAGCCCCGGCAGGCCCGGCATCTTGCCGCCCCCCATAGGTCCACCCATTCCCGGAGGCATCGGCGGCAGCTTGCCGCCGAACTGCTTCTCGATCTGCGCGATCTGCTCCGGCGTCGGCTCGGGCATGCCCGGCGGCAGGCCCATGCCTCCGGGCATCCCGCCGCCGAGCCCGAACATGTTGCCGAGCGCCGCGCCGATGCCGCCGCGCTTGCCCGATCCCATCGCCTTCATCATGTCGGCCATGGTCCGGTGCATCTTGAGGAGCTTGTTGATCTCCTCGACCTTGACGCCGGCACCCGCCGCGATGCGCTTCTTGCGGGAATTCTTCAGGATGTCGGGGTTCTTGCGCTCCTGCGCGGTCATCGAGGAGATGATGGCGCGCTGGCGCTTGAACATCTTCTCGTCGAGGTTGGCGCCCTCGACCTGCTTCTTGATCTGGCCCATGCCGGGCAGCATGCCCATCAGGCCGCCGATGCCGCCCATCTTCTCCATCTGTGCGAGCTGCATCGACAGGTCTTCGAGGTCGAACTTGCCCTTCCGCATCTTCTCGGCGGTGCGGAGGGCCTGCTCCTGATCGATGGTCTCGGCCGCCTTCTCGACGAGCGAGACGATGTCGCCCATGCCGAGGATGCGGTTGGCGACGCGCTGCGGGTGGAATTCCTCCAGCGCGTCGACCTTCTCGCCGACGCCGACGAGCTTGATCGGCTTGCCCGTGACGGCGCGCATGGAGAGCGCCGCTCCGCCGCGTGAATCGCCGTCCATGCGGGTCAGCACGATGCCGGTGACGCCGAGCCGCGTGTCGAAGGCGCGGGCGGTGTTCACCGCGTCCTGGCCGGTGAGCGCGTCGGCCACCAGCAGGGTCTCGTGCGGGTTCGTCGCCGCCTTCACCTCGGCGGCCTCGTTCATCAGGCCCTCGTCGACCGTGGTGCGGCCGGCGGTGTCGAGCATCACCACGTCGAAGCCGCCCAGACGCGCGGCTTCCATGGCGCGCCGGGCGATCTGCACCGCCGACTGGCCGGCGACGATCGGCAGGCTCTCGACCTCGACCTGCTTGGCGAGCACCGCCAGCTGCTCCATCGCCGCCGGGCGGCGCGTGTCGAGCGAGGCCAGCAGCACCCGGCGCTTGTCGCGTTGGTTGAGCCTGCGGGCGATCTTGGCGGTGGTGGTGGTCTTACCCGAGCCCTGGAGACCCACCATCAGGATGGCGACGGGGGCGGGGGCGTTGAGGTCGATGATGCCGGCATCCGTGCCGAGCATGGTGATGAGCTCGTCGTTGACGATCTTCACCACCATCTGGCCGGGCGTCACCGACTTGAGCACGACGGCGCCGACCGCCTTCTCGCGCACCTTGTCGGTGAAGTCGCGCACGACTTCGAGCGCCACGTCGGCTTCCAGAAGCGCGCGGCGCACCTCGCGCATCGCGGCGGTGACGTCGGCCTCGGTCAGCGCGCCGCGGCGCGTCAGCCCGGAGAGGATGCCGGAAAGGCGGTCGGAAAGGCCTTCGAACATGCGTCGCGATCAGCCCGTGCTACTGGTGGAGGCCGGCATTGGCCACGCGGCGGGCGCGCAGCGCGTCCTCGAACGACGCGACCGCGCGGGCGAACTTGTCCCGGCACTCCGTGTTGCAGAAGCCGACGACGGCGCCGTTGTACAGCGTCAGCGCCTCGGCCACGATCGGCTTGCCCGACCACGGGCAGAGATCGTTGACGGCATCCTCGATGCGCAAAGTCGGGTCGTGGGCGGGCGCCATGAGCGGGCTCGGTGTTCGGCCTTCGCGCTTTTTCGGCAACGACGAGTGCGCCCGAGGGCGCGGACGCGCTGTCGGACGTTGACCTCCGGCCTCTCGGACCGGTCGGCGGCTCATCGGGACGTCGAAGCGTCGAAATGGAGTTCGGGCGGATAGGCGCGATGGCCCCTCAAGTCAATCCCGGCGGCGCCCGCGATGTCCCGGCGGCGGGCGGTCCGCCGAGGCACAACCTTTACCGATCATTAAGCATAACGGACGTAAACACTTCCATGCACCGCAAGGAGGTGCCCTGAGGACTGACCCGATGTCGGAACCCGCGCGACAGACTGCGTCCCACGAATCCGCCATCCGCGGACCCGGCACCGCTGCGCCGCTGCGCGACTGGCTCGCCGCCATGCGCGCCGTGACCGAGACCCGTCCGGCCGAGCCCGCCGCCGAGCCGGTGCTGCGCCCGCGCATCGTCGAGGCCGCCCCCGTCGCGCCGGAGCCCGTCGCCGAGGTCGAGACCGCCGTCGAGGACAGCCGCGCCACCCTTCAGGACAGCCGCAACGGCTGGGCCCCCCGCCTCGTCAACGTCGCCAAGGCCGGCGAGGAGGCCGACGACGAACTCGCCGAGATCATGGCCGAGAACATGATGCTCAAGGCCAAGCTGCGCCTGGAGGCCGAGCGCCGCGACGAGCTTCAGATCCTGCTCGCCGCCGAGCTGCGCGAGCTGCGCGCCCACATCGCCGAAGAGGTCGGCAAGATGGAAGACCTGCGGGCCGAGCGCGACCTGTGGCGCGCCCGCTGCGAGGCCCTGGCCTCGCCGCTGTTCCAGATCGGCCAGCGCTGAGCCGCCTCATCCCCGAACAAAAGCGAAGGGCCGCTCCCCGGTGGGGGAGCGGCCCTTCCATTGTCGAACCGGTCGGCCCGACGAAACCTGTCGTGATCCCGCGAATGCGTCAGGCGCAGACGAGGGAGGTAACGGTCCAGGTCGTGGTCGTCGGCGACGGCTGATGACAATGAGACACTGGATCACCTCCTTTCGTTCGTTGCTGGGAGCCACAAGGTAGGGACGTTCTTTGGGAGGCGAAAGCCCCAAGGGACGTTGTCCGCTGCGTTGTCTCGCCGCGGTGCAAAAACCGGTCTTTTCGGGCCGCTGGTACGCGGGGGCGGGAGCGCCTAAACAGGGCGCCCGTCCGAAACCGGTCAGCTCTTCAAAGCATGTCATCCGCCGCCGCCCCGCGCGCCTCCGACGACAGCCTCGATCCGAAGGCGATGCGCGAGCCGCTGTCCAACGCGTGGTACTGCGTGGGGCAAGCCGCCAGCATCGCGGGCGGCAAGATGCGGGCGGTGGCGCTCAACGGCGAGCAGGTGGTGCTCGGTCGGGGACGTGACGGCGCCTTGTTTGCGCTGCGCGACCGCTGCCCCCATCGCGGCATGGCGCTCTCCAGGGGCAAGTTCGACGGCGACACCCTGATGTGCCCGTTCCACGGCTGGCGCTTTTCCACCGACGGGCGCTGCCGCGACGTGCCGACCTTATCTTCGCACGACGCCTCCGACTTCTCGCGCATCGCGGTCCAGCGGTTTCCGATCCGCGAGAGCGCGGGCTTCCTCTGGGTCAATCCGCATCTCGGCCCCTCCGACCCGGCCGCCGTGCCGGCCGTGCCCGAACTCGGTTTCAAGGCGGCGGGCAGCCTCGTGGTGGAGCTGGAGGTCGAGGCCTCGTTCGACCTGACGACGCTGAGCCTCGTCGATCCCGGCCACGTCGCCTTCGTCCACGATTCGTGGTGGTTTCGCCCTTCGAAGGAGCTGCGGGAGAAGGTCAAAACCTTCCAGCCGGTGCCGCACGGCTTCGTCATGACCAGCCACGCGACGACGAAAAGCTCGCCGGTCTATCGCCTGCTCGGCGGCGTGCCCGAGGTCGAGATCGAGTTCCGCCTGCCCGGCGTGCGGCTGGAGCGGATCGCGGCCGGCGACAAGCGGGTGGCGAACTACACCTTCGCGACGCCGCTCTCGGCCAACCGCACGATGCTGACCAACGCGCTCTACTGGAGCATGCCGGCCCTCAACCTCTTGAAGCCGCTGGCTCGCCCGCTGATGCGCCAGTTCCTCGGCCAGGACCAGCAGGTGCTGCAGCACGCCCAGGCCGGCCTCGACCGCAAGCCGACCATGGTCCTGCTCGGCCAGGGCGACCTGCCCTCGCAATGGTATTTCCGCCTGAAGCGCGAGGCGCTGGAAGCCGCCCGCGAGGGCAGGGCCTTCGACAACCCGCTGACCCGGCAGGAGCTGCGCTGGCGCTCGTGAGGGGGTGGGGTGGGATGAGCCGATCGAACGGGCTCTTCCACAATCCGGGCGCGCTAAGAATCCGCACGTCCCGCGAAACTTCTCCGCCGCCCCCCCCGTAAACGACCCCGCGGCGCACCCGGCACCGCGGAGGATTTTTGCGCGTGCCGAGTCCGCACTACGTCGTCCGCCGCAGCCGCTCCGGGCGGTTCAACTTCACGCTGCTGTCCGAGCACGGACGCATCAGCGGCGTCGTGGTCGTGCCGACGGAGAAGCTGACGCGCGAGGAGATCGAGCGCAGCGCGCGGGTCAAGATTCAGGAACTTGCCGCCGCGCTGGTGGCGGCGGTCGGCCCGAAGCCCGAGGAATGAGGGCCTACCGCATCCCGGCGACGCGGCGGTCGCGCTTGCGCTCGGCGGCCGGCTGGTAGGCGATCTGGGCGTGCTGGGTGCAGTAGGGCAGGCCGGTGATGGCGCGACCGCCGCAGAAGCGGAAGTCGGGCTTGGTCGGGTCGCCCATCGGCCAGCGGCACATCGATTCCCGCAGGTCCATGATGGTGACGCGCTCCGACACGGCGAGCGCCACCGGCTGGGCGGCGGCCGGGGCTTGCGCTGCGGCCCGCACCGGCTCCAGCGGGAAGTCCGGCGCCGGGCGGTGGGCGACGATCGCGGGCGGCTCCGGGAGGGTCGGCTCCTCGACGATCCCGGCGGCCTCGACCACCCCTTCGTCCTGCGGCGCGTGGCCGTCGACGACGGGGCCGATCGCCTTCACCCGGCCGGCGAGCCCGAGGCGGTGGACCTTGCCGATCACCGCGTTGCGGGAGACGCCGCCGAGCTGCAGCGCGATCTGGCTGGCGCTGAGCCCTTCGTCCCACAGGCGACGCAGCAGCTCCACGCGCTCGTCCGTCCAGCTCGGGACCGCTTCCGTCATTGCCCCCTCCACCGCGCTCCGGCCTGAGCGGCCGAAAAATCTCGAAGTCGCCGCAGGCACGGCCCATGGCGCAAAGCCGCCGCGTGCGGACCGCCGGGGCGGCCCTGCACGGATCGGTTAACAAATTGCCGAAGACCCCCTCGGCAGTCCGGGGAGACTACAGGACAGCTCGGCCGCGGAGCAAGGGTCGCGGCGGGCTAGGCCGCGGTTTCCCCCGGCAATCGCCGGCCCGGCCGGCAGGGGGAGGGGCGGGTGGTTCAATGTTCGGCCAAGCCGTTACGAAATCTCGATAATTTTAGCGATTCCGGTGACGCTTCGCTCACCCCTCGCCGGGGCGCCCCGCCCCGGTGCGATGGCGTTCGGCGGTTCGCGCAACGTCCCCACCGGCCGCGCCCGAACCCGTGGACGACGCCCAAGAATTCCCACCCGGACCGGCGCTTCAGGCGCGCCCTGTGGCCAGGCGGCCTCACTGTTCTCCCGGCATTGGACTGATGGGGCGCTTCGACTATCTGTCGGGCACCGGGTCGCGCGCGCGGCCCCTTCGTCCTCGGAGTCCGCATGCGTCTGCGCCTCGCAACGACCCTCCTGCTTCTCGCCGCGGGCGGCGCCTCGGCGGCAGGCCCGGCCGCGCCGATGCCGGACGAGGCGCCGATCCGGCTCACCAACCACCGGGCGGTCTACGATCTGTCGCTGGCCAAGTCCGAGGGCACGCGGGCGGTGGAGGGCGTGCGCGGGCGCATCGTCATCGACTTCTCGGGCGACGGCTGCCGCGGCTTCACCATGCAGACCCGGCAGGTGACGCAGCTCGACTCGTCCGAATCCGGCAACCGCACCTCGGACCTGCGCAACACCACCTTCGAGGGCGGCGACGGCGCCACCTTCCGCTTCCGCACCGCCACGCTCATGAACAACGCGCCCTCGCCCCCCGTCGACGGCACCGCCGAGGCCGGCCCCCAGGCGCTGACCGTGAAGCTGAAGGAGCCCAAGCGCGCCGAGTTCCAGACGGCGGGCGAGGTGATGTTCCCGGTCCGCCACATGATCCGCCTGCTCAAGGCGGCCAAGGCCGGCGAGACCACGGTGTCGGCAAAAGTGTTCGACGGCTCGGACGACGGCCGCAAGGTCTACGACACGCTCGCCGTCATCGGCCGGGCGAGCGCGGCGCCCGCCGCCGATTCCGAGCGCGACAAGCCGCTCCACGAAGGCGAACTCGCCGGCATGCGCCGCTGGCCGGTGACGCTGAGCTACTTCACCGCCGGCGAGGGCGAGCGCACGCCGATCTACACGCTCACCTTCGATCTCTACGAGAACGGCGTCAGCGGCCGCCTCAACCTCGATTACGGCGACTTCGCCATCGCGGGGAACCTCACCCAGCTCGACCTGCCGAAGGACAAGAGCAAGGGCGAGGCGGAGTGCCGGCGCTGAGGTTCTTTCGGTGATCGCCGGTCCCCGGTGATCGCCGCGCGCTCCGCCCCAAACCCGTCATTGCGAGGCGAAGCCGAAGCAATCCAGCGCTCTGCAGGCCCCGAAAGGGTCGCGACGCGGCCGACGCTTCAATGATCGCCGCGCCTCATCGAGAGACCTCGCGCCCTGGATTGCTTCGGCTCCGCCTCGCAATGACGGCGTGAGGCGACGCGCGGTTAACCCCGCCGCTCGCCATCCCCCGAAAACACCAGCCCGCGCTGGATCGCGCCCGCGCCGAACTTTTCCCGCACCCGGTCGAGGGCGGCCTCGCGGCGGGCCAGCCGCTCGATGCCCTGATCGGCCAGATCGCCCCGGTCGGCGTGGAGTCCGGGGCAGAGGTCGCCGCCGCCGATGCCGATCAGGCGAAACGCGGTGCCGTCGCAGGCCGCGCGCAGCATCGGTTCGCCTGCGCGAAACAGGCTCTCGGCGAGCTGCGTCGGCGGCAGGCCGCCGCGGGTGCGGGTGCGCAGGCGAAAGCGCGCGTCCTTCAGCTTCAGGGTGACGCTGCCGGCGGCGAGTTCCGAACGCTTCAGCCGGGCCGAGACCCGCTCGCACAGCCGCCACAGGATCGGGCGCAGCTCCTCGAAGCGGGCGATGTCGGCGGCAAACGTCGTCTCGGCCGAGACGCTCTTGGCCTCGCGGGTCGGGCGCACGGGGCGCGCGTCGCGCCCGTCGGCCAGCGCGATCAGACGCAGCGCGTCGCGGCCGATCGCGGCGTGCAGCCGCTCGGCGCCGACCCGCGTCAGGTCGCCGACGCGGGTGACGTTGAGGCCGGCGAGCCGCGCCCGCGCGCTCTCGCCGATGCCGGGCAGGATGCCGACCGGGCGATCCTTGAGGAAGTCCGCGGCGTCCTCCCCGGCGATGATCGAGAAGCCGCGCGGCTTGTCGAGGTCGGAGGCGATCTTGGCCAGGAACTTGTTGGCGGAGAGCCCCACCGACACGGTGATGCCGACCTCCGCCTCGACCCGCGCCGCGAAGCGAGCGAGCGTCAGCGCGGGGCTCGCGCCGTGCAGGCGCTCGGTGCCCGACAGATCGAGGAAGGCCTCGTCGATCGAGACCGGCTCGACCAGCGGCGTCAGCGCCAGCATCATCGCGCGGACCTCGCGGCCGACGCGCGAGTACTTTTCCATGTCGGGCCGGACGACGACCGCCTCCGGGCAGCGCTTCAGCGCCTCGAACATCGGCATAGCCGAGCGCACGCCGGAGATGCGCGCGAGGTAGCAGGCGGTCGCCACCACGCCGCGCTTGCCCCCGCCGACGATCAGCGGCCGGTCGCGCAACCCGGGATCGTCGCGCTTCTCGACCGCGGCGTAGAACGCATCGCAATCGACATGGGCGATGGTGAGCCGGTCGCGGGCCGGATGGTCGAGCAGCCGCGGCGAGCCGCAGGCGCGGCAGCGCCGGGCGCCCTCGCTTTGCGTCGTCAGGCAATCGCGGCAGAAGGGGGACACTTGAGCATCGGCCCGAAAGGTGGACACCGGCTTGTCGGAGAAAGCCGATGCGGCATAGCAACTTAGACAATCGTCCTGGATTTCATATCCAAGACGATTGTCTAAAGACCTCCGCCTCCAGCCGGAGGCTTCGGGACGATAGTACGAATGACGAACGCGGCGGGCCAGGGGCGGACGGGCGATGCGGCGCCCCGTCCTCCGAAAATTCTGATCCTGGGGGGCACCACCGAGGCGAGCGCGCTGGTCCGGCGGTTGGCCGGACGCCCGGATTTCGACGTGACGCTGTCGCTCGCCGGGCGCACCGCCGCGCCGCGGCCCGAGCCGGTGCCGACCCGCATCGGCGGCTTCGGCGGGGCGAAGGGGCTGGCGCGGTCGATCGCGGAGCAGGGCGTCACCGCGGTGATCGACGCGACCCATCCCTTCGCCGCCCGCATCTCGGCCAACGCGGCGTCCGCCTGCCGCGCGGTCGGCGTGCCGCTGCTGGCGATCCGCCGCCCGTGCTGGGCGCGGCAGGCGGGGGACGAATGGATCGAAACGGAGAGCGTGGCCGCCTGCGTGCCGGCCCTGGGTGAGGCCCCGCAAACGGTGTTCCTCACGATCGGGCGACAGGAGCTGTCCGTCTTTACCGCGGCGCCGCAGCACGCCTATCTCGTGCGCACCATCGAGCCCGTCGGCGACGCGCTGCCGGGCCTGCGGCTCACCGAGCTGCGCGCCCGCGGGCCGTTCACCCTGGCGGACGAGATGCGGCTGATGCGCGAGGCCGGCATCACCGTTCTCGTGACGAAGAATTCGGGCGGGGCGGCGACCTATCCGAAGATCGAGGCGGCGCGCCGGCTGGGGCTGCCGGTCGTCATCGCGCAGCCGCCGGTGCTGCCGGAGGTGGCATCGGTGGAGGATGCGGAGGGGGCGGTGCGGTGGCTTCTTTCCTCTCCCCCTTGCGGGCCGGGCCGTCGCGCATGAGCAGAGGTGGCGACGGGATCGTCTTTGCTCCGCGAGGCCCGGTTCATCTTCCTACGGATGGGCAGATCGGAGAGCTACGCCCTCAAGGCTCGGCCCAGAAGCGATCGGGCCCCGAAGCGCGGCAGGCCGACCGCTCGTCTGCGATTCCCCTCCCCACACGGGGGAGGAGAATGCCTACTTCCGATCGGGCGCGACCCGGTCGTCAATGCCCCTTGGCCTGCGCCTCGAACCGCGCCTGCTGGTCGGGGCTCGCCTCGGTCTGGTGCGTCCGCTTCCACTCGTCGTAGGGCATGCCGTAGACGTGCTCGCGGCTCTGGTCCTTGGTCAGGCTGAGGCCGCGCTCGTCGGCAGCGTCCTTGAGCCAGTTCGACAGACAGTTCCGGCAGAAGCCCGCCAGATTCATCATGTCGATGTTCTGCACGTCGGAGCGGTTGCGCAGATGCGCGACGAGCCGGCGGAAGACGGCCGCCTCCAGTTCGGTCTGGGTGGTGGGATCGATGTCGGACATGAGATGACCCTCGTGGGATGTGGCGCTGAGGTCGGCTCGGGCGGGCTCCGCGTCAAGCCGGCACCGCTTTTTGCGCCGCATCGCGGGACCGATCTCGGCCCCGGACGTTCTCCCTTCCGAAACCGGACCGTCGCCCCGCGCGACGGAACCGAGACGAACAGGGAGTTCCACCATGGTAGACACGGATCGCATCGTCGGCGCCGCCAAGGATCTCGGCGGGCGGGCGCAGGGCGCAGTCGGCGACGCCGTCGGCTCGGACCGGGATTCGCTGGAGGGCCGCTACCGCGAGGCCGAGGGGACGGCCCAGCGCCTCTACGGGCAGGCCAAGGACACCGTGCGGGATGTCGCCGACGACCTCGGCGGCTATGCCAGCGACGCCTACGACCGGGTTTCGCGCCACAGCGGCACCTATCTGCGCGACGGGCGCGAGCGGGTGCAGAGCCAGGTCGGCGAGAACCCGTTCCTGGCCCTGCTGATCGCGGGGGCCGTGGGCTACGGCCTCTCGCTGCTGGTGAACAATTCGCGCCGCTGAAGGCGCGGAAAAGGGGCCGGCACGACCGGCCTCTCTCCCACCCAACCCCCTCATCCTGAGGTGCTCCGCTTCGCGGAGCACCTCAGGATGAGGGGGTTGGGTGGGAGAGGCGAGAAAAGCGGGCGGCTTACTGCGCCGTCCAGCCGCCATCCATCGCGAGGTTCGCCCCGGTGATCTGAGCGGCGCCCTCGCCGCACAGGAACACCGCGAGCGCGGCGACCTGATCGACGGTGACGAACTCCTTGGTCGGCTGCGCCTTCAGGAGCACGTCCTCGATCACCTGCTCCTTGGTGAGGCCGCGGGCCTTCATCGTGTCGGGGATCTGGCTCTCGACCAGCGGCGTCCAGACGTAGCCCGGCGAGATGCAGTTGACCGTGATGCCGAAGGTGGCGAGTTCGAGCGCCGCCGACTTGGTCAGCCCCGCGATGCCGTGCTTGGCCGCGACGTAGGCCGACTTGTAGGGCGAGGCGACCAGCGAATGCGCCGAGGCCGTGTTGATGACCCGGCCCCAGCCCTTGGCCTTCATGTGGGGAATCGCCGCCCGCATCGTGTGGAACGCCGAGGACAGGTTGAGCGCGATGATCTGGTCCCACTTCTCCAGCGGAAAGTCCTCGATCGGCGAGACGAACTGCACGCCCGCGTTGTTGACGAGGATGTCGACGCCGCCGAACGACTCCACCGCGAGGTCGATCAGGCCGCCGATCTCGGCGGGCTTGGTCAGGTCGGCGGGCGAGTAGGCCGCCTTCACGCCGAACTCGGATTCGATCTTGGTGCGGGCCGCCTCGATGTCCTCCGGTTTGCCGAAGCCGTTGAGGACGACGTTGGCGCCCTCACCAGCAAAGCCGCGGGCGATGGCCAGCCCGATGCCGCTGGTGGAGCCGGTGACGACGGCGGTTTTCCCTGTGAGGCTCATGGAAACGTCTCTCCGTTGCACGCCGCGCGGGCAGTCGGGGATGGACATGCCCGAAGGCGGAGGTGAAGTCGACTTACACACGCTCTCCCCCGTCATTCCGGGGCCGCGTCAGCGGAACGCGGAATCCACCCGTGATGCGGGACACCCAGCTGAAGCTGCACCGTCGCGGCCAGTCGTGGATTTCGGGTTCGCCTTCGGCGCCCCGGAATGACGGGTGCTGCGGGTGGTTCGGACGGCGGCGATGGCAGCCCATCGGCCCCCCACGGTTGACACCCGCGCCCGCTTTCCCGACATCACGCCCCACCGCGCCGGGGGGCCTGCGGACCCGAATTGGACTGGACCGACATTCGATGGCGGCGACGCGCTCCTATCTCGACTTCGAAAAGCCCGTCGCGGAACTCGAAGCCAAGCTCGAAGAACTCCGGGCGCTCGGCCAGCGCGACGGCGCCGTGTCGATCCACGAGGAGGTCGGGCGGCTGGAGGCCAAGGCGGCGCAGGCGCTGTCCGATCTCTATGCCGGGCTCACCCCTTGGCAGAAGACGCAGGTCGCCCGCCATCCGCAGCGGCCGCACTTCGTCGATTACTGCGCCGGGCTGATCGAGGAATTCACGCCGCTGGCCGGCGACCGCAGCTTCGGCGAGGACGAGGCGATCATCGGCGGGTTCGGGCGCTTCCGCGGCCGGCCGGTGCTGGTGCTCGGCCAGGAGAAGGGCGCGACCACGGAGGCGCGCCTGCGCCACAACTTCGGCATGGCCCGGCCCGAGGGCTACCGCAAGGCGGTGCGCCTGATGGAGACCGCCGACCGCTTCGGCCTGCCCGTGCTGGCCTTCGTCGATACGGCGGGCGCCTTCCCCGGCATCGAGGCGGAGGAGCGCGGACAGGCCGAGGCCATCGCCCGCTCGACGGAAGCCTGCCTCGCGCTCGGCGTGCCGAACGTCGCAGTCGTCATCGGCGAGGGCGGCTCCGGCGGGGCCATCGCCATCGCGACCGCCAACAAGGTCTTGATGCTGGAACACGCGATCTACAGCGTGATCTCGCCGGAAGGCGCCGCCTCGATCCTGTGGCGCGACCAGGGCCGCGCGCACGAGGCCGCCACCGCCATGAAGATCACGGCGCAGGATCTGCTGCGGCTCGGCATCATCGACGGCATCATTTCCGAGACGACCGGCGGGGCGCATCGCGACCGCGAGGCGGCGCTGACCGTCACCGGGGATGCCCTGGCCAAGGCGCTGGCCGAGTTCGACGGTTTGAGCCGCGACGAGATTCGCGACCGGCGGGCGCAGAAATTTCTGGAGATTGGCCGCAAGCTCTGAGAGGGGGTTCTTTCGGGTCATCCCAGCCTAACCCCTCATCCTGAGGTGCCGCGAAGCGGCCTCGAAGGAGGGCTCCAGGGATCTCGCGACTTCTGGAGCCCTCCTTCGAGGCCTCCGCTTCGCTCCGGCACCTCAGGATGAGGGGGTTGGATGGGAGAAGACCCACCCGCGATGCGTGAGACCGGTCCGAAAAGCTCCCTCCGCCTCCCCGGCGCCGGTCTGCTGAGGCGGCTCGTCCGCCGTCTCCCCCGCCGCGACACCCGCGAGCCGGGCGCGCTCAACCACATCTCGCTCGGCAGCCACTGCCACATGGCGCAGATCCTCAAGGCCGAGGGCTTGCGCACGTGGTCCGGCCCGTTCGACTGGATCTTTTCCGCGCCCGGCATGGTCCGCGACTGCCTCGCCGACGATTTTTCCGGACTCCTCGACCGTTCTCACTACGAGAGCACGCCGCTCGCCGAGCGCACGGCGCCGCACGAGACCCGCTGCCGCCACCGGCTGTACCGGGAACGTCACGCGATCCCCTTCGTGTTCAACCACCACGACCCGGCGACGAGCGAGGCGGATTACCGCTTCCTCGAAGCGGGCATCCGGCGGATGCGCACCGCGCTCGACACGCCGGGGACGGACAACCGCTTCTACCTGATGACCACGGTTCCGACCGACGACGCGGTTTTCCCCGAAATCCGCAAGCTGCTCGCCGCGCGGCGTGCGCAAAGCCACCTGACCGTGCTCGAACTCGTCCCCGGTGCCGAGGAACCGGCGACCGTCGAACTGGCCCGCGAGCCCCGATTTACCCGCCTCCGGGTCGAGACCCGCTCGCCCTCCACCGGAATCCGCTTCGCCGACCCTGCGGATGACGCCTTCGTGACCGCCCTGGTGCGGGGTCGGGCGCGACTTCTCAGGGAACCGTAACCCGCGGGCAACACTCGCCGACCAAGTGCGGCGGCGCCTTGTGGTAAGGTCCGGGTAAGTTTACCCGAGCTATGGGTGACGGGGAGTGGCGTCCGCGAACGGGCACGAGTCCGGCGGACGAATGAAGTCGAGGACGGGTTCCCCATGGCTGTGCGTCCGTTGGCGGCGGCTGCCGCCGCTCTGGCGACGAGCCTCGCGCTCTCTCTCGGTGCCTGCAACGACAGCGCCATGCTCGGCGGCGCCTCGACGCGCAGCCTGACGCCGATTCCGCCCCAGACCGTCTCGCTCATGCAGACCAAGGGCATGAGCCAGGGCGACCCGATCCTGATCCGCGCCTTCAAGAAGGAAGCGGAGATGGAGGTCTGGAAGCGCACCGGCACCGGCCAGTACGCGCTGCTCAAGACGTTTCCGATCTGCCGCTGGTCGGGCCAGCTCGGCCCCAAGACCAAGCAGGGCGACCGCCAGGCGCCGGAAGGTTTCTACACGATCACGCCGGGTCAGATGAACCCGAATTCCAGCTACTACCTCTCGTTCGACGTCGGCTATCCGAACGCCGTCGATCGCGCCAAGGGCGGCACCGGCAACTACATCATGGTGCACGGCACCTGCTCGTCGGCCGGATGCTTCGCCATGACCGACGCGTCGATGTCGGAGATCTACGCCATCGCCCGCGAGGCGTTCAACGGCGGCCAGCGCGCGTTCCAGTTCCAGGCCTATCCGTTCCGGATGACGGCGGCGAACGTCGCCAAGTTCCGCAACGACCCGAACGCGCCGTTCTGGAAGAACCTCAAGGAGGGCTCGGACTATTTCGAGGCCCTTAAGGAGGAGCCTCGGGTGGCCGCCTGCGGCACGAAGTACGTGTTCGGCGGCGCGGACGTGGCGGCGGGCAACTGCACCCCGCGGGTCGATCCGCAGGTGGCCGAGAAGCGCGACCGCGACAACCGCGAAGTCGCCGACCTAATCGCCAAAGGCACGCCCGCCACCCGCGTGGTCTACGAGGACGGCAGCCAGAACCCGGTCTTCCGCCCGCAGCCCGCGCCGAACGTGACCTTCGCCAGCCTGACCGACTCCGACAAGGAGAAGGACAAGGAACTCGCCTACACGGCAAAAGATTACGGCCGCCACCATCTCGGCGAGGTCAGCCGGCCCGAGAGCCTCGCGCTCGGCCCGAGCGAGATCGAGATCGACGCCAAGGGCAAGCCGATCCTCGTCGCTGCCGCCCCCGCCGACGCACCCGGCCCGACCAAGGCCGCCGCCGCCCGTAAGGCCCACGAGAAACCGGTGACCGTGGTGGCGGTGCAGGCGCCGGCCAAGGACGGCGCCAAGTCGGCCGATGGGAAGCCCGCCGAGACGAAGCCCGCCCGCATCACGGTCGCCGACGCCGACGGCGACGCGAGCGCCTATCACAAGCTGCTCGCCAACACCGCCAAGAAGCCCAAGGACGCCGCCCCGGCCGAGGCGGAGCCCGCCGGGCGGAAAGCCCCAGTGGCGACCGCCAAGCCGAAGCCGGCTGAGGCCGCGAAGGCCGCGACGCCCACGGTGAAGCCGCAGGCGGCGGTGGCGACGACGGGATCGCTGAAGAACTGACGCGTCCGTGGCGCCTCTCCTCCCCCTTGCGGGGAGGAGCCGGAGGTGGGGGTCGTGCCGGATGAAACGCCCCGGTGCCTCCTGCCCGACCCCCACCCCTGACCCCTCCCCACCCAGATCGGGCTTGCCCGATCTGGGTAAGCAAGGTGCGGATCTCGGGCAGGCCCGAGATCCGTGGGGAGGGGAACGCGCCCGACCGATCCGCCACCTCCGCATCCGCCTCGACGGCACCCGGCCCCGCCGCTGGCACCGGCTGCTCCTCGACCGCCTGACGGCGCGGGGCCTGCACGTCTCCTTCGACGACCGCCCCGGCCTCGGCGGCCTCCCGGCCAGCGCCGAAACCCTGTTCCGCCTCGAAGCCCTGCTGGGCCGCCTGCCCCTCGACGGCCCCGCCGCCCCGCTGCCGCCGGGCGCGCTCACGGCCTACCGCACGTCGTCGGTAGCCCCCGACCTCACCCTCGACCTGTGCGGCGACATCGAATCCGGCTCGGTCTGGCGGCTCGCCTATGACGGCGCCTGCGGCGAGGCCGCCCTGCTCGCCGCCCTGATGGCCGGGCACGCGCCCGTGGCCGCCTTAAGCGAGGGCACCCGCCCCATCGCGGCGGGCCGCCTCGGCAGCGAGACGCCCGGCACGATGCGGGCCGCCTTCGAGGACGGGCTGATGCGCACCATCACGTTCGTCGCCGCGGCTTTGGCCGGCGCGCGTCTCGCCGCTGAGCCCGGCCCCGCGCCCCCCACCCCCACGCCTGCCGCGATCGGCACGCGGGCGCTGCGGGTGCTGGCCCGGTCGGTCGTCTACCGGCTCTACCGCCTGTGCTACCGCGCCCCGCACTGGCGGGTCGGCTGGCGCCGGCTCGACGGGCCCGACCTGATCGACCTGCGCGCCCATCCGGCGAGCGGCTGGCGCGGGCTGCCCGACGACGGCCGGCGCTTCTACGCCGATCCGTTTCCCCTCGACGCGGACGGCCGCACGGTTCTGTTCGTGGAAGAATACCCGCACGCCACCGGCAAGGGCGTGATCTCCGCAGTGACGCTGGGCCCCGACGGGCCGGAGGGCACGCCCCGGCCGGCGCTGGAGGAGCCGTGGCACCTCTCCTACCCGTTCGTGTTCGCCCGCGACGGCGCCGTCTGGATGGTGCCGGAGGCGAGCCGGAACGGCACGGTCGATCTCTACCGGGCGCGCGCCTATCCGGGCGGCTGGACCCGGGAGGCGACGCTGCTGTCCGGCGTCACCGCGAGCGACGCGACGCTTCTCGAGCACGGGGGCCGCTGGTGGCTGTTCGCCACGGTCCGCGACGGCGCCACCGCGCGCGATCCCCACGGCTCCTTCTCGGACACGCTGTGCCTGTGGTCGGCGCCCGATTTCCGCGGGCCGTTCGCGCCGCATCCGAACAACCCGGTGCTGATCGACATCGCCGCCGCCCGCCCCGCCGGTCGCGTCGTCGCGCGTGGCGGCCGGCTGATCCGCCCGGTGCAGGACAATCGCGCGGGCTACGGCGCCGCGCTGGCGCTCGCCCGCATCGACCGGCTGGACGACGAGGGCTTTTCGCAGACCGTCGAGACGATCCTGCGCCCCGGCCCGCTCTGGCCCGGCACCCGGCTGCACACGCTGAACCGGAGCCGAAACTTCGAGTTCATCGACGGCTCGGCCCGCGCGCCGCGCTGGCGGTGACGCGACCGCTCTCCTCCCCCGGCCGCCAGGGGGAGGGGACCCGTGCTCGATGCGGGATCGGTCGGACCTCACGACGCCATCGGCTGCGGCAGGGCCGGCTCCTCGCGCCATCGGGCCGGAGCGACGCCGGCCGGGGCGTATGGCAGGAAGCCCTCGACGATGCTTTTGGGGATGTCGAGCGGGCGGTAGTTGCGGGTATCGACGAACATCAGGCTCTGCTCGCCGCGGCCCAGCAGCCCCTGCGTAACGCTGTGGATCTCGTGCTCCAGCGTCACGAACTTGCGGTTGGCGTGCTTGACGCGGATGCGCACCGTCAGCGGCTCGAACTCCCGCGCCTCCCGGCGGAAATCGTGCTGGAACGACTTCGTCAGGATGTAGAACTCGGTCGAGGCGAGGTCGAAATCCGGCACGCAATGGCGGAAGAACAGCTCGCGCGCCTTGCCGACCCAGCGGACGTAGTTGGCGAAGTAGATGTTTCCGACCGAGTTGGTGTCGTCGTAGGTCGGCGTCAGGCGGATGACGAAGTCGCGGCCCTCGAAGCCCTCGGCGCCGGCTGCGTTGTCGTTGACCACGCGGATCACGGTGGCGACCGGCTCGGGCGCGGCCACCGGCGCCGCGGGAACGGGCGCACTCCAGCCCAGAAACTGCGAAAACATCGGCAGGGCGCCGACCAGCGGCACCAGGGCCGAAAGGGTGAGGAGCCCGGCATTGGGGGTGACGTAGCCGGCGACCGCCAGGAGCGCCGCGGTGGCGCCGAGCAGCGCGCAGAGCATCGGATCGTAGGCGCGCCGCGCGCCGAGCGCCTCCAGCAGCAGGCAGGCGGCGGCGCCCGCGAGCAGGGTGGCGAAGGGTAGCATCAGGTAGATCATCGACAGGTCCGCCGCCGCGACCCCGGCCGCCAGCGCGCCCGCGCCCAGCAGCACCCAGACCGGCGAGGCGACGAGGCTCGGCGGGACGAAGGTGAGCAGCACCGACTCGCTGCGCGCCGTCACGGCCCCCATCGACCAGCGCAAAGCCGCGTAGGCGCTGTCGATGGTCGAGAGCGCGGCGATCACCGCCCACAGCGCGAAGGCGGTGCCGGCGGATTCGAAGGCAGTGCTGAGCACGGCCGCGGTCACCGCCGGCTGGTATCCGAGCAGGCCGTCGGCGCTCGTCGCCGCGCCCGCGGGGCCCGCGGCCGAAGCGATAAGGGCGTTTAGCGTGAGGAGTCCGAGGAACAGCCCGGCGCCGACCCCGTAGGCGAGCCGCACCGAGCCGCCGCCGCGGCGGATTTCGATTACGCGCTGCCAGTGCTGCAGATCGGTCCAGGGCCCGAGCATGAAGCCGACCAGCGTCGGCGCGACGAGGCCGAAGAAGCGTTCGTCGGCGACGAGCCACGGCGTCGGCCCGGCGGGGGGCGCGGCGGCTAGACCGGTCCAGGCGAAGAGCCCCGCGCCGATTCCGACGACGAGCCCCCCGGCATGGACCCAGCGCAACCGGCGCAGGGTGAGCGCGTGGCCGAGGATCGCGGCGACCAGCACGAGGCCGACGAGGCCCCCCGCCGCCCGCTCGCCGAACAGCGGCGCGCCGACGTAAGCGTAGAGCGCGAACAGGGTGATCGCGACGGCGAAGAGCTGCGCCAGCAGGAACAGCCCGGCGTAAGTGCCTTCCGCCTTGCGCAGGATCGCCGCCGGGTCGCGCCGCGGATCACCCAGCACCCAGCCGAACAGGAACAGCCCGAGGGCGTTGGGCCCGGCGAAGGCGGCAAAGCCCATCCAGCCATGGGCCAGCACCACGTGGATCGCGTAGAAGAAGCCCAACCCCCACAACCAGGAGAGGGCCACGGTCGGCGACCACGTGAGGGATTCCGAGAGATTCGAGCGCATCGCCGAGTGTCCGCGACCCGGTTGACGATCCGGGATGCCGCAAGATTAAGAGCGGATTAAAGCGCCGGGTATGCGACGCGATGCATGGCTCGCAAGATTCTTGGGGGGTGTGACGAAATTCTCTCGCCGATGTCTTTTCGAGGTCAACGCATCGACTTCTTAGGTTTGCATCGTCGCACGCGATCGATCCGGCCAGTTGTTTCTCTCTCGACCATGCTCGACCACCGCATCCGAGAAGTCGTCCGGGCCGTTGTCGTGTATCGACGATATGAAAGAATTGTCATTGGCGCCCCCAAAACGGCCGTCGTATGCATTTACTCAAGGTTGTATTCAGCAAATGTCAAGCTGCCGCGCGCGGAAACAATCTTCGCTGTATCGGATCGGCCGCGCGCACGGCGTTCGACGTGCCATTCCAACACCTTATCCCCCTCTCGACTGCGCTGCCCCACAAATACAACCTAAAGGCAACTTGCTGTCGATTGGTTTCGTCTACGACCTTACACAGGCCGAGCCCACCAGCCCGGCGTCGCGCGGCGTAATCGGAGTCTCCGAGCCATGCGTCGGGCCGCACGAGCCCCCGAGCCGGCGCTTGCCTCGCGCAAGCCAGTGCGGCCACCATCGCTTCCGAGTTTCGGAGGCCGGCATGGTCACGCACGACGTCGTCATCGTGGGGGGAAGCGTGGCGGGCTGCGCCGCCGCGATGTTCTTTGCCCGCGCCGGCCTCACCGTGGCGCTGGTGGAGCGCAACCCCGATCCGGACGCCTACAAGCGGCTGTGCACCCACTACATCCAGGCGAGCGCCCTGCCGGTGCTGGAGCGGCTCGGCCTCGCCGAAGCGATCGAGGCGAGCGGCGGCGTGCGCAACCGGCTCGACCTTCACACGCGCTGGGGCTGGATTCGCGAGGGCGAGGCCCTGGCCGGCCATCCCGCCCACGGCTACAACCTGCGCCGCGTCCGCCTCGACCCGCTGATCCGCGCACACGCCGCCGCGACCCCCGGCATCGAATGGCTCAGCGGCCACACCGCCACCGGGCTCGGCATCGAGGCCGGGCGGGTCGCCGCGCTCACCGTCCGCGATGCCCGCGGCACTGAGCGAATTCTTCGCGGGCGCCTGCATGTCGGGGCGGACGGGCGCGCCTCGGCGCTGGCGCGTTGGGCCGGGCTCACCTCCCGCGAGACCCCCAACGCCCGCTTCTTCTACTACGCCGCCTATCGCGGGTTGGATGCGAACGACGGCCGCTCGCGCATGTGGATGGGCGAGGAGGGCATCTGCTACACCTTCTCCAACGAGGACGGGATCACGGTCGCGGCGGCGACCCTGCCGAAGGCGCAGCTCCCCGCCTTCAAGGCCGACCCGGAGGCCGCGCTCGCCCGCACCCTCGCGGCGCTCCCCGAGGGCCCGAACCTCGCCGCCGCCGAGCGGGTCGGCCCGGTGATGGGCTTCGTCGACATGCCGAACCTGCGCCGCCCCGCGTCGCGGCCCGGCCTCGCGCTCATCGGCGACGCGGCGCTCTCGGTCGATCCGGTCTGGGGCACGGGCTGCGCCTTCGCCCTGCAATCGGCCGCGTGGCTGGCGGACGCCACCGCCGAGACGATCCTTTCGCACGGGCCCGTCGACCGCGCCCTCAAGGTCTACGCCCGCCGCCACGCCCGCGAACTCGCCGGCCATGCGTGGCACATCGGAAGCTACGCCAGCGGCCGCCGCTGGTGGCTCCCCGAGCGCCTGATGCTGGAGGCCGCCGCGCACGACCCCGCCCAGGCGGCACGCCTGTTCGCCTATGCGGCCCGCAGCATGGGCCTGACCGCGTTCATGGCGCCGACGGCCCTGGCGCGGGCCGCCGCCACGGTCTTGCGCGCCCGGCTCTCGGGCGGGCGCCCGCGGCTCGACCCGCGGGTCGAGGCGGTCTGAGGGCCCGCCCATGACGGCGTGAAAAAGGGTCAGGCCGTCTTCTGCCGCAGCCCGGCAACCGTATTCCAGGCCGGCGCGATGACGTAGCTCGTCACCGGGATCAGCAGCGCCCCGACCGCGAGGCCGACGAGGCCGGAAGCCGCCGCAGTCACGAGCCATTCGACGAAGCCGTGCGCCGCCGGAACGAGACCGGCCACCGAGGCCGCCGCGTCGTGGATCACATGGGCCGGCGCCTTCACGCCGTACTCTTCGAGCCCGTGGATCAGGATGCCGCCGCCGACCCAGATCATCGCCGCGGTGCCGACCACGGCCAGAATCTTCAGCAGATACGGCATGCCCTTCACCACCGCCCGGCCGATGCCGCGGCCGAGGCCGCCGAGGAAGGACGGGTTGCGGTTGGCGGCGAGCGCCATGCCGGCGTCGTCCGCCTTCACGATCACGGCGACCGCACCGTAGACCGCCACCGTGATGCCGATCGCCACCACGGCGAGCACGGCCGCCTTGGTCCAGAACGTGCCCTCGGGAATCGCCGCGAGGGTGATCGCCATGATCTCGGCGGAGAGGATAAAGTCGGTCTTGATGGCGCTCGCGACCCGGCGATCCTCCATCGCGCTGTCGGGCGCCCCGGCGACTTCCTCCTCGTGGCCGTGGGCCTTGTGGGGGAACAGCGCCTCGTAGACCTTCTCGGTGCCCTCGTAGCAGAGGTAGGCGCCGCCGAGCATGAGCAGCGGCGTAATCGCCCAAGGGGCGAAGGCGCTGAGCGCCAGCGCGCCGGGCAAGAGGAACAGCAGCTTGTTGCGCAGCGACCCCAGCGCGATCCGGCCGACGATGGGCAATTCCCGCTCGGCGGCGAAGCCCACGACGTAGCGCGGCGTCACCGCGGCGTCGTCGATCACCACGCCGGCCGCTTTCGAACCGGCCTTGGCGGCCTGGCCCGCCACGTCGTCCAGCGAGGCCGAGGCCATCTTGGCGAGCGCCGCGACATCGTCCAGCAGCGCGATCAGTCCGACACTCAAGCGAAAGCCCCCCGGTACAGCTCCGCTGTAAAGACGAGCGAGCGGGCGATTCGATCCACCGGCCTGCGCGATTCCGCGCAGCGTCAGGCGCTCTCGACGGTCTCCATGTCGAGCGACAGGTGCGCGCGGAACAGAACCTTGCCCTCCGCGTCGCGGGCGATGGCGAAGAAATCCTGGCGGTCGTCGGTGGCCGTCACCCCGCGCACGACCTTGGTCATGATGCGGGCGAGCCGCTCGCGCACGGCGTCCGGGCCTTCGAGGTCGAAGCCCTCCTCGTCCTTGACGAAGTTGGTGCCGTCATGGAGATCGAAGAAATAGAGGGGCATGCGACGCCAAATTGTGGGATTATGTCCCACACTAGCACCGATCCTCCCTCCGTCGCCAGGGCCGGCAAGGTCGCAGCATGGCCTAGGCCGGATGGTGCGGACCCTAGCTTCCCTTCAAATCTCGTGCCGCGTCGGCTCCCCCCTCGCGGGCCGATGCTCTAGGGACGGGCGCTTCCCCCGAGGCTCCCGCGACAGGCGCCCCCGATGTCCGCCCCCATCCTTTCCGCCCCCGCGTCCGCGCGAGGCCGCGCATGGTGATCGATCCCGAGACGATCGCCGGCCTGTTCGGCGTCGCGGTCCTGGCCGGCGCGGTCGATGCCATCGCGGGCGGCGGCGGGCTGCTGACGCTGCCCGCGCTGCTGCTCGCCGGGCTCGATCCGGTGAGCGCGATCGCCACCAACAAGCTCCAGGGCACCGCCGGCTCGACCTCGGCGACGCTCGCCTTCGCCCGGCGCGGCCTGATCCGCTGGCGGGAGGCCGGCCCGGCCGCGCTCGCCGCGGGCCTCGCCTCGGTGGCGGGCGCGCTCTGCGTCAGCCTGCTGCCGCGCCCGGTACTCGACGCGATGGTGCCGGTGCTGCTCGTCGGCATCGCGCTCTACTTCGCCACCGCCCGGCGGATGAGCAACGAGGACGCGACCGCGCGGATCGGCCCCGGCCTGTTCGCCCTCACGCTCGCCCCCGCGGTCGGCTTCTACGACGGCGTGTTCGGCCCCGGCGCGGGCTCGTTCTACATGATCGGCTTCGTGACCCTGCTCGGCCTCGGCGTGGTGCGGGCGACCGCGCACACCAAGCTGTCGAACGCCGCGAGCAACCTCGGCAGCCTCGCCCTGTTCACTGTCCAGGGCGTGGTGATCTGGCCCTTGGGCCTCGCCATGGCGGTGGGGGCCATCATCGGGGCGCAGATCGGCTCGGTGCTCGCGGTGCGGCTCGGCGCCCGGCTGATCCGCCCGCTCCTCGTCGTCATCGCCTGCACGATGGCCCTGCGGCTGCTGTCGAACCCGGCCAACCCCCTGCGGCAGGCCGTGGCCAGATTCTTCTAGAGCATCGGCCCGAAAGGTGGGAACCGGCTTTCGGAAAGAGCCGATACGGCACGAAAATCCAGAGCAGCGGCTGCGACGCGGCGCGGACTCGCGCCCGTCGCGTCTCTGGACTAGAACAAAAATAGTACGAACGAACCGGGGCGCGATCGGCCCGAAAGGAGAACCCCATGGCCTTCAAGCCGAAATCCGCCGCCGAGACCAAGGCCCGCGACCTCGGTCTGGCGCTCGCACGGCTGGCCGAGAACGAGGGCGTGCCGGCCAGCATCGGCATCGACGCCCTGCGCCGCGCCAGCCCGCGCCTGACCCCGCTGGCGATCGGGCAGATGGTGCGCAAGCAGCGCGACACGGTGGAGGCGACGCTGGCCGAGCGCGGATTGATGCTCGCCGACTACGCCGACCAGGGGCCGGGCCGGGGCATGGAGTTCACCATCGAGCAGGCCGCCTGAGCGGATGGGTTACACCGGCTCGAAGCGGGCATGGGCGATGACGAGGGCGAGGTTGGCGGCCAGGTCGTCGAGATAATCCGGCATGATCAGCGAGCCGCCCAGGCGCGGGTTGATCTCGAGCACCTGCAAGGTGCCGTCCGGCAGGATCTTGTGATCGACGTTGCACGGCCCGTCATGGGCCAGCGGGATCAGGAAGCGTTCGAGATCGGCGAGGTGGGCGTCACAGAGCGTGCGGACCTCGCTCGCCGGATACGACACGGGGCCCCGGATCGGCGCCTCCGGCGCGACGACGTAGCGGAAGGTGCGGTGCCACGCGATGCGCCCGGCCCGGCAGAACAGATAGGTGCTGTAATCCTGCTCCTCCGCGAGGAAGGCCTGCAGGATGTGCGGATGCGCCGCCCAGGCCGGCGAGGCGCTGAAGGCCTCGTACGCCTCCCGGTCGTGCAGGAGGCGGATGCCCTGGCCGCCGTTGCGGGCGATCGGCTTGGCGAGACACGGGAAGCGCGCCTCTTCGACGGTGTCGTAGACCGCGGGCGCGAGCGCATCGAGGCCCTGACGGCGCACGTAAGCCGCGAAGGCGCGCTTGTCGGCCAGCGTGTCGAGCGCCTCACGGCTGGGACAGAGCGTGAAGTAGCCCGGCGGTCGCGACCGGATATGCGGCTCCAGCAGCGGGATGAGGACGGGCCGGCCCTGCGCGGGATCGGGCGGGAGGTCGAAGCCGGGCGACGACCGCTCCAGCACGCGCACGCTCCGCACGCCGCTCAGCTTCGTCCAGACCGGCGCGTTCTCGTCGAGAGCCCGCATCCAGTTCGCGACGTGTCGGCCGAAGATGGTGATCGCGACGGATTCGCTCGATTCAGACACGGAGGCAGACACCCGAAATCGACGGCCCGGCCAAACACGCGTTAAAACCGCCCGCGGTTCCCAGGGGAACGGCCGAGCGGCATGAACCGGTTCTCACGATGTGATCTGAAGTGTTGGCTCCCCGAGCAGGACTCGAACCTGCGACAAAGCGATTAACAGTCGCTTGCTCTACCAACTGAGCTATCGGGGATCACCCGGCCGCCTCGGCGGCGCTGGGGGTCTCTAGCCTCGCTGGATTGCCGGCGCAAGGGTCTCGGGCGATTCCGGCGTCGCTTTTTTGCAAATGGCCGCGGTTGACCGGCCGCGCGACGGTTCCGTGACGATCGCGCCGGAAAGGGCGTTGCCCAACGGCCCGCGGCTCTGCTAAGGACGCCTCGCTCCGGGCCGGCCGCCCCGCCGGAGCTTCGCGCATCACGCCGCGAACGAGGCCTCGTGGCGGAGTGGTTACGCAGAGGACTGCAAATCCTTGCACCCCGGTTCGATTCCGGGCGAGGCCTCCAAACAAGCATCCCCCCCGGCAGACGAGACGCGAACGCCGCCGAGGCCGCGCGGTAAGCCGGGCAATAGCCTTGCAATTCCCCATTCGATCCGTGAAAACCCCTGCCGCTCAGGGGGCGGCTCACGCGCCGACCCGGTCCGGCGGCGAGGGAAACACGGCTCCATGCTCGATTATGCGCAGGCGCGACGCCTCATGGTCGATTGTCAGCTCCGGACCTTCGACGTCAACGACAACGCCGTGCTCGACGCCTTCGACAGCGTCCCGCGCGAGCGCTTCGTGCCCACAGGCCGCGAGGCCTTCGCCTATATCGATCAGGCGCTGACGGTGGCGACGCAGGGCGACGGCCCGCGGGTGATGGCGGCGCCGATGATCCTGGCCCGCATGGTCCAGGCGCTGAAGGTCCGCCCCGGCATCCACGTGCTCGATGTCGCCGCGGGCTACGGCTACGCCGCCGCCATCCTCGACCGGCTCGGCGCGCAGGTCACGGCGCTCGAATCGGACGAGGCGCTGGCCGGCGCTGCCAAGGAACGGCTCGGCGGCCGGGTCGAGGTGGTTCGCGGCGGCCTGACCGAAAAGGTCTCCGGCGGCCCCTTCGACGCGATCCTCGTCGAGGGCCGTGTCGAGACCCGGCCGCAGGCCTTGCTCGACCAGCTCGCGGACGACGGTCGCCTCGTCTGCGTCCTCGGCCCCGACCGCAACGCCAAGGCTACCCTGTTCGTGCGCGCGGGCGATGCCTTCGGCGCGCGTCCGCTGTTCGACGCCAACCTGCCCGCTCTCAAGGCCTTCGCGACCGAGCCCGGCTTCGCGTTCTAGGAACCGCATGAGCCCGCCGAACCGATTCATTCGGTCCGGCGGCGTGTAACGATTCCTTAACCCTGTGGATCGTATCTGCCCCATCGTTGGGCAGATCGGCACCGGATCGGTGCATTTTCGGGCAGCCCCCGCCGCTGCCCCGGCCGAGGATCGTGTCGGCGCCATCGGCCGCGCGTCGAGTCCGACGGATTCCGGCCTCCGGCCCGGAGGCGACCCCCGTCGGGTGTCGCTTTTATGAGCCACCCCACAGGCAATCCGATCACGCGGGCGTGCGTGGCCCTGTCCCTGCAGGCTCAAGCTAAGCTATGCTGCGCCGCGAGGCGGGCAGGCTGTCCCGGCGCTTCAGGCGCGGGAGAGGCCGTGCCGACGAGCCCGGCGGATTTCGAACCGGCGACGCCCTTCGGAGGGCGGGCGCGGGACGAAGACCGAGCCGGGCGCGGCGAAACGGCGAATCGAGAAACCGCAAGGGCTGATCGACGTGAGAGAACGGAACCCTGCGGCGCGGTCTGCACTCCGGTTCGCCGGTGCCGTCGTCACGGCACTGGCGGTCGCGAGTCCGGCCGGCGCCGAGACCCTCGAGAGCGCCCTGTCGCGCGCCTACCAAGCCAACCCGGCGCTGAACGCCGCGCGGGCCAACCTGCGCGCGACCGACGAGGACGTGAACCGCTTCCAGTCCGGCTACCGGCCCAACGCCGCGATCTCGGCCGATATCGGCGTCCAGCAGTTCCAGGGCTCGATCTCCGGGATCCAGGTCGGCGGGCGACGGGGCTCGACCGTTCCGGCCGGCGCGGGCATCACCGTCAACCAGAACCTGTTCGACGGGTTTCAGACCGACAACCGGGTCCGCTCAGCCGAATCGACCGTGCTCAGCACGCGCGAATCGCTGCGCCAGACCGAGATGAACACGCTGTTCAACGCCGCCCAGGCGTACATGAACGTGCTGTCCGACACCGCGACCCTGGAACTCCAGCGCAACAACGTCGAGGTGCTGGAGGAGCAGCTCCGCCAGACCCGCGACCGCTTCAACGTCGGCGAGGTGACCCGCACCGACGTCGCCCAGGCCGAGGCCCGCCTCGCGGGCGCCCGCTCGCAGGTGGCGACGGCGGAGGCGAACCTGCGCGCCTCGATCGGCATCTTCCGCCAGATCATCGGCGTCGAGCCGCGCCAGCTCGCCCCGGGCCGCCCCCTCGACCGGTTCGTGCCAAGCAACCTCGATCAGGCGATCCTGATCGGCCTCAAGGAGCACCCGCAGATTCTCGCCTCGCTCCACGCGGTGGACGTGGCCGAGCTGCAGGTGAAGGTCGCCGAGGGCGCGCTCTATCCCCAGGCGCAGCTCACCGGCGCGGTGCAGCAGCGCTACGACCAACAGTTCCCCGGCGACAACGGCGTCACCGCCTCCATCGTCGGCCGCGTCAACATCCCGCTCTACCAGGGCGGCGCCGAATACGCGGTGATCCGGCAGGCCAAGGAGAACGTGGGTCAGGCCCGGCTCGTAGCCGACCGCGACCGCGACACGATCCGCGCCTCGATCGTGCGGACCTGGGGCAATCTGGAGGCCTCCAAGGCGCAGGTGATCGCCTCGCAGGCGCAGGTGCAGGCCAACGAGGTGGCGCTGAACGGCGTGCGCGAGGAAGCCCGCGTCGGCCAGCGCACCACCCTCGACGTGCTGAACGCGCAGCAGGAACTGCTGAACGCCCGCGTCAATCTGATCCTGGCCCAGCGCAACCGCGTGGTGAACTCCTACGACGTGGTGCAGGCGGTGGGTCGGCTCACCGTGCGCTTCACCTCGCTGCCGGTCACGCCCTACAGCCCGCGGGAGCACTTCGATCAGGTGCGCGATCTGTGGTTCGGCGTCCGCACCCCCGACGGCCGCTGATCGGAATCGCCGAATCCTGTTGGCGGCGCCGAGCGAGCGGTTGATGTCGGAAGAGACGATGAAATAGTTGGTTAACCATTTCGTCGTCTTGTCAATCGTCACCGAGTATCGCCCGAGATGAGCGCAGCGAGCCTTAAGGTCCAGGACAAGACCCAGGAACCCTCCATGGAGGAGATCCTGGCCTCGATCCGCCGCATCATCGCCGACGATCAGGCCGCCAAGCCCGCCGAGGTCGCCGAGGCGCCGCCGCCCCCTCCGCCGCCGCCGCCGGTCGAGGACGACATCCTCGATCTCGCCGAGGTGGCCGAGCCGGTGCGCAAGCCCGAGCCCGCCAAGCCCGAGCCGGTCCCGTTCGACATGCCGGAGATCGACTTCCGCATGCCGGAGCCCGAACCGGAGCCGACGGTCGATTTCGACTTCGAACCCGAGCCGGGCTTCGAGCCGGAGCCCGCGCCCGAACCCGAGCCGGTCTTGGTTGCCCCACCGCCGCCGCGCCCGGCCGAGCGGATCCGTGCCGCGGTCGAGGAGGAGGTGACCGAGCGCCTCGTCTCGTCGAGCACCGTCGAGAGCGTCGGCCAGAATTTTCAGCTGCTCGCTCACACGGTCCTGTCGAACAACGCCCGCACGTTGGAGGATCTCGTCAAGGAGATGCTGCGGCCGATGCTGAAGGGCTGGCTCGACGAAAACCTGCCGCAGATGGTCGAGCGGCTTGTCCGCGCCGAGATTGAGCGGGTCACCCGCGGACGCTAGCCGCGTTCCTTCACCCCACCCCCGTCATTCCGGGGCTCGCCGAAGGCGAGAACCCGGAATCCACGACTGGCCTCCACGCCTCGTATAGCCGCGCATCACGGGTGGATTCCGGGTTCCGCTGCGCGGCCCCGGAATGACGGCGGTGGGTTCGAGTCCCGCTCCGGGCAACGCTATCCCGGGTCGTCGGCGCCCCGTCGAGGTTGACGGCACCGGGGCCGCGGGCCGATAGCGGCGGCAGCTTTTTCCGTCGTCGAAACGCCCGCTCCGCCCATGATGGACAAGACCTTCGATCCCGCCGCCGTCGAGTCGCGCGTCTCCGCGGCTTGGGAACAGGCGGACGCCTTCCGCGCCGGCCGGCCCGAGCGCGCGGGCGCCGAGCCCTACTGCATCATGATCCCGCCGCCGAACGTGACGGGCTCGCTGCATATGGGCCACGCCCTCAACAACACGATCCAGGACATCCTCGCCCGGTTCGAGCGGATGCGCGGGCGCGACGTGCTGTGGCAGCCGGGCATGGACCATGCCGGCATCGCCACGCAGATGGTGGTCGAGCGCAAGCTCGCCGAGACGGGGCAGCCGGATCGCCGGACCTTGGGTCGCGAAGAATTCCTGCGCCGGGTCTGGGCCTGGAAGGAGGAATCGGGCGGCACCATCATCGGCCAGCTCAAGCGGCTCGGCGCCTCCTGCGACTGGTCGCGCGAGCGATTCACCATGGGGGCCACCGGCGCGCCGGACGACCAGATGGTCCGCGCAGTCACAAAAACCTTCGTGGACCTGCACGCGCAGGGGCTGATCTACCGCGACAAGCGCCTCGTGAACTGGGACCCGAAGTTCCAGACCGCGATCTCCGATCTCGAAGTCCAGCAGGTCGAGACCAAGGGCCATCTCTGGCACTTCGACTATCCGGTCGTGGACGAGGCTGGCGCCGAGACCGGCGAGGTCATCACCGTCGCGACCACGCGGCCCGAGACCATGCTCGGCGACACCGCGGTTGCGGTCCACCCCGAGGACGAGCGCTACACCGCGCTGGTCGGGAAACGCGTGCGCCTGCCGCTCGTCGGCCGCCTGATCCCCATCGTCGCCGACAGCTATTCCGACCCGGAGAAGGGCACCGGCGCGGTCAAGATCACGCCTGCCCACGATTTCAACGACTTCGAGGTCGGTCGCCGCGCGGGCGTCGCCGCCATCAACATCCTCGACCCCGAGGCGCGCATCCAGATCGCCGGCAACGCCGCGTTCCTCGAAGGCGCCGAGCCGGAAGAGGCCGCGATGGCGCTCGACGGCCTGGAGCGGGAGAAGGCGCGCAAGCAGGTCGTCGCCCTGATGGAGGAGCGCGGGCGCCTGCGCACCGTCGAGCCCAACACCCACGCGGTTCCGCACGGCGACCGCTCCGGCGTCGTGATCGAGCCGTATCTCACCGACCAGTGGTACGTGAACGTCAAGCCGCTGGCCGAGCGCGCGCTCCAGGCCGTGCGCGACGGGCAGACCCGCTTCGTCCCCGACAACTACGAAAAGACCTTCTTCCAGTGGCTGGAGAACATCGAGCCGTGGTGCATCTCGCGCCAGCTCTGGTGGGGCCATCAGATCCCGGTCTGGTACGACGGGGAGGGCAACTGGTTCGTCGCTGGCAGCGAAGACGAAGCGCTGGCCCAGGCGCAAGCCAAGAACGGCCGCCCGGTCGCGCTCACCCGCGATCCCGACGTGCTCGACACGTGGTTCTCCTCGGCGCTGTGGCCGTTCTCGACGCTCGGCTGGCCCGACGCCATGCCCGAACTCGCCCGGTTCTACCCGACCAACACCCTGGTCACCGGCAAGGACATCATCTTCTTCTGGGTCGCCCGGATGATGATGATGGGCCTCCAGCTCACCGACCGCGCCCCGTTCGACACCGTCTACCTGCACACCCTCGTCCGCGACGAGAAGGGTGCCAAGATGTCGAAGTCGAAGGGCAACGTCGTCGATCCGGTCGATCTGATCGACCGTTTCGGCGCCGACGCGCTCCGTTTCACGCTCGCCGCGCTCGCAGCCCCCGGCCGCGACATCAAGCTCGGGCCGCAGCGGGTCGAGAGCTATCGCAACTTCGCGACGAAGCTCTGGAATGCCGCTCGGTTTGCCGAATTGAACGGCTGCGCGCTGAAGGCCGATTTCCGCCCCGAGGACGTCGGGGAGACGCTGAACCGCTGGGCGCTCACCGAGGCCGCCAAGGCGGTGGCCGAGGTGGCCCAGGGCATCACGGTCTACCGCTTCAACGACGCGGCGGCCGCCGCCTACCGCTTCGTCTGGAACGTTTTTTGTGATTGGTACCTCGAACTCGCCAAGCCCGTGCTCCAGGGCGAGGGCGTCGACCCGGCGGCGCGCGCCGAGACGCAAGAGACCGTCGCCTTCCTGATCGACCAGATCGCCAAGCTGCTGCATCCGTTCATGCCCTTCCTCACGGAGGAGCTGTGGGCGATCAAGGGCGAGGTGCTGCCCGATGCCCGCGGCTTGCTCGCGCTCGAATCCTGGCCCGATCTGTCGGCCTATGCGGATGCCGAGGCCGAGGCCGAGATCGGCTGGCTGGTCGAGCTGATCTCCGAGGTGCGCTCGGCCCGCTCCGAGACCAACGTGCCCGCCGGCGCCCAGGTGCCACTGGTGATGGTCGCGGCCGACGCGACCGTGCGCGCCCGCCTCGACCGCTGGAGCGAGACCCTGGTGCGCCTCGCTCGCCTCTCCGAGATCGGACATGCGGATGCCGCTCCGAAGAACTCGGTGCAGCTCCTCGTGCGCGGCAGCGTCGCCGCCCTGCCGCTGGAGGGCATCGTCGATCTCGCGGCGGAAGTCGCCCGCCTCCAGAAGGAGGGCGGCAAGGCGCGCGCCGAGATCGCCAAGCTCGACGGCAAGCTCAACAACGCCGACTTCATCGCCCGCGCGCCGGAAGAGGTGGTGGACGAGCAGCGCGAGCGCCGCGACGCCGAGGCCGCGCGGCTCGCCAAGATCGAGGAAGCGCTTGCCCGGTTATCTGATTAATTAGACGCTCTTCGTCGTAACAAGATCGAGCCATGTTCGACGCAAGATCAGTGTCAAATTTTTTTATCGACAGGGCTCTTTCGGAAGGAAGGGCCCTGTCCGTAATGACGCTATTGAAGGTTTTATACTTTGCGCATGCTTGGCATTTAGTTAAATACGGCGAGCCTCTGATCGGACAGCCTTTCGAAGCATGGAAATTCGGGCCGGTCAATCGAGTGGTTTACGATCAATGCAAGCAATCGGACAAGCATGCCATCACTGCAAAATTCAAATCTTTCAGCATAGCAAGCTCTGGGTTTGTCGAGTCCCCCTATGACTTCAATGAAGAATTGACAAAATTTTTGGGAGAAATATTCGATTATTACTCAAAATTTCATGCGTACAAGCTGTCCGATCTTACACATGAAGCCGGTGCGCCATGGGACGTCGTCTGGCGGCAGGCAGATTCAAAGGCAGTGGCGGGGATGGTTATCCCCAATTCGTTAATCCGCAGTTGGTTTAGTGACCAGACGGCATTATATTGGACAAGCCGTGAACGGGAGTCTCCTTCGTGACGCCGAAACTGCCGTCCCTTTCAGTACCGGATTTAGCTAGAGTCGTTGGCAATACTCCTGACGAAGCCGCAGAATGGCTCATTCATTATTCCAACGAGCCCGGCGGATCTTTCAACTACATAAAGGGAATGAGATCCATTAAGGCTGCATATTCCGGCCTGCATCGTTTGGATCAACTGCTTTTGGCCTGCGAGGGTGAGAGGACAGAGCTTGGTCGGAAGTCAAACAAAGACCTTGTCTTTGAGGTTGCTCCAGGCGCGTTCGGCCGCACAACACAAGTCTTCGATCTTTCTGCCCGAAAATTTAGCTACGGTCGCAGACAGGCCGGATTTAGAGTGCCTTTTTTCTTTGTTGAAAATAGTGTCGTGAATATTTGTTTCATCTGGCCGCGCAAAGGAACCAATCTAACTGCCACTCAGATTGGAATGATTGCCACTATAATGAAAATTTATTTGCTGGATACGGAATTTTACGGCCTCCCATCTGATATCGAATTTATCGAAGCCAGCGCTCCAATTGGGACAAAACAACGCGTAGTTGATCGCTTTAATCTTTCAAGTATCAATTTGTGGGACCACGATATGCTTACCAGCAGGCTAACTACTATTAGTAATGCTCTAGATATTGTAGAGGCAAGCAACAGGGTCAAGCCAAGGAGACGCAAGGAAAAATCGACAATTATAGACATGCCGTTATTCGATTGAGAAAATCATATTTTGCATATATACTGATCGCAATCGTGCTGTCAGTATTATTCACCGTTATACTAACGGCGAAAACTGGCGACCTGGCGCTCTACCCGACGAACGAGGCGGACGCCGAGACCGTGCTGCTGGTCAGCCACGGCTGGCATTCCGGCCTCGTGCTCCGGCGCGAGAGCGTGACGGGGGAGGGGGCGGGCGCGGCCCTGCGCAACGTCGCCACCCGCTTCCGCGACTTTTCGGAGCTGGAATTCGGCTGGGGCGAGGCCCGCTTCTACCGCGCCACGCCGACGCTCGCTGCCTTCGACTGGCGCCTCGCTTTGAGCGCCCTTTTCACCCCCGGCGGCAGCGACGGCGTGATCCAGGTGGTCGGTCTCGAACGCCCCGCCCGCGACTCGTTTCCGAGCGCCGACATCGTCCCGGTCCGCGTCTCCCGCGCCGGCCTCGCGCGCCTGATCGCCCGCCTGGAGGCGAGCTTCAAACTCACAAAAAATCAGCCGGTCGATCTCGGCCCCGGCCTCTACGGGCCGAGCCTGTTCTACGAGGCGAACGGCCGCTTCTCGTATGCCAACGTCTGCAACCACTGGGCGGCGGACCTCCTCGACGCGGCGGGCGTGCCGACGACGCCCGTGCTCGACACCCATCCGCTCGGCCTGCTGGCGGACCTGCGCTGGCGAGCCGGCGCCGCGCCGCTGGCGCCCCTCGCGGACTGAATCGCCACCTGTCCAAAACGTAACCTTCGCGACACCCCGGCGTCAGACGGGCCTCCCTAGAAACACTCTCACGGCCCGCCGCCCCGGCGGCCGGCCCACAGAGTTTCGGAAGAGAGACCCGTCCATGACCCTGACCGTTCGCCGCCGCGCCCTCGCCTCCGCCGCCGCGGCCGCCCTCGTCGCGGGGGGCGCCGCCGGCTTCGGCCTCACCCCGCCCGCGACCCCGGCCTACGCCCAGGCCCTGCCGCAGACGCCGATCGCCGCGCCCCAGCATCCGCCGGGCTCGTTCGCCGACGTGGTCGACAAGGTGAAGCCCGGCGTCGTCGCCGTGAAGGTGAAGCTCAACGCCGACGCCAGCGACGACGATGACGACGACACCCCCGGCAACGGCAACCTGCAGCAGGTGCCGCCGCAGCTGCGCGAGTTCTTCAAGCGCTTCGGCCAGGGCGGCCAGAACGGCCCGCAGGGTCGCAGCGCCCCGCAGCAGCGGGCTGAGCGCGGCGCGGTCGGCTCGGGCTTCATCATCTCGGGCGACGGCTACGTGGTCACCAACAACCACGTCGTCGACAAGGCCAAGACGGTGCAGGTGACGCTCGACGACGGTCGCACCCTCGATGCCAAGGTGATCGGCAAGGACCCGAAGACCGACCTCGCGCTGCTGAAGATCAACGAGAGCGGCACCTTCCCCTACGTTCAGTTCGGCAAGGGCGCCCCGCGCGTCGGCGACTGGGTGGTGGCCATCGGCAACCCGTTCGGCTTAGGGGGCACGGTGACGGCCGGCATCGTCTCGGCCCGCGGTCGCGACATCGGCGCCGGCCCCTACGACGACTTCCTCCAGATCGACGCGCCGATCAACAAGGGCAACTCGGGCGGCCCGACCTTCAACGTCAACGGCGAGGTCGTGGGCGTGAACACCGCGATCGCCTCGCCGTCGGGCGGCTCGGTCGGCCTCGCCTTCGCGATCCCCGCCGAGACGGTCCAGGCGGTGGTCGATCAGCTCCGCACCGACGGCAAGGTGGTGCGCGGCTATCTCGGCGTGCAGGTCCAGCCGGTGACGAAGGACATCGCCGACGGCCTCGGCCTCGACAAGGCCAAGGGCGCGCTGGTCGATCACGCCGAGACCGGCACGCCCGCCGCCAAGGCCGGCCTGAAGTCCGGCGACGTGATCGAATCGGTCAACGGCGCGCCGATCAACGACGCCAAGGAGCTGTCGCGCAAGATCGCCGGCCTCAAGCCCGGTACGGCGGTGAAGCTCGCCTACCTGCGCAACGGCAAGAACGACGTCGCCACGGTCGAACTCGGCACGCTGCCCACCGACGGCAAGGTCGCGAGCCGCAGCAGCGACGACGACGCCGCGAGCGGCCAGCCGCGTCTGGGCCTCAGCCTCGCCCCGGCGGGCGATGTCGGCCTCGGCGGCGACGGCGTGGCGGTGATGGACGTCGATCCCTCCGGCCCGGCCGCGGCCAAGGGCATCGAGCAGGGCGACGTGATCCTCGATGTCGCCGGCACCAGCGTCTCGAAGCCGTCCGACGTGCAGGCGCAGATCAAGGCGGCGCAGGCCAATGGCCGCAAGGCGGTGCTGATGCGCGTCAAGAGCGCCAAGGGCCAGACCCGCTTCGTCGCGGTGGCGCTGACCACCAAGCAGGGCTGACCCGCGACCCGGCGGGACCGGCGACGGTCCCTCCGCCCCATCCCTCGTGTTTTCCTCCCCCGACTTCACGGCCCGCTCCCCGGAGCGGGCTTTTTTGTTCCCGGTCGGGATGAGGCGCCCGGAGCCGCGTGTCGTTGCGCACGCCTTTTGCTTGGGTCTCCGGAACCCGCGGCACGTCGAAAACTTCGGTTCTCGTCGCGGCCGACGTGTCGCCTATCGAGGACGAGACCGGGATGACGCTGCTTCACCGTACCCTCCTCGGAAGCCTCGTCGCCTCCGGCGTGGCGCTCGGTGCGCCGGCCGAGGCGCGGCCCGGCTGGGTCTCCGGCACCTGGGTCTATGCCGACCTCTGCACCAGCCCCGAGGACGGGGCGCAGGCGGGGCGGCGCATCACCCTCAAGCGCTCGCCCAACGGCGACGGCCTGATCTACGAGGGGGCCGGGCTTCGGGCACCGGTTTCCACGACGGTCGTCGTGGACGACGCCACCAAGGACGTCGCCTTCCGCATCGAGACCGAGGCCGGCCTCGTCAGCTTCCACGGCACCGCCGGCCCGGAGGCGCTGGTCGGCACGCTGGACAGCGCCGCGGGCTCGCAGCCCGTTCGCCTCAAGCGCGTCCTGCGGGTGCGTGCCCCCGCGGCCTGCCCCGGCGAGACGACAGGCTCGATCAACTGACACCGCTTCTCCGCCCCCGGCATTGACGCCGGAGCCCCGCGGCGCGAGGGAGACCGAAAGGTCGCGCCGGGAGGATATGTTGGCGGAAGGCAAGCGCAGCTATCGGATCGCGGTGATCCCCGGCGACGGCATCGGCAAGGAGGTCGTGCCCGAGGGCGTGCGCGTGCTGGAGCGGGTGGCCAAGCGCCACGGCTTCGAGCTGCGCCAGGACTGGTTCGATTTCGCCTCCTGCGACTATTACGAGGCCCACGGGCGGATGATGCCCGAGGACTGGAAGGCGCGGATCGGCACGCACGACGCGATCTATTTCGGCGCCGTCGGCATGCCGGACCGCGTGCCCGACCACATCTCGCTGTGGGGCTCGCTGATCCTGTTCCGGCGCGAGTTCGACCAGTACGTCAACCTGCGCCCCGTGCGCCTGATGCCGGGAGTGAAGAGCCCGCTCGCCGGCCGCGAGCCCGGCGACATCGATTTCTGGGTGGTCCGCGAGAACACCGAGGGCGAGTATTCCAACGCGGGCGGCCGGATGTTTCCCGGCACGGACCGCGAGTTCGCGATGCAGGAATCGATCTTCACCCGCCACGGCACCGACCGGGTGCTGCGCTTCGCCTTCGACCTCGCGCAGAGCCGGCCGAAGCGGCACCTGACCTCGGCGACGAAGTCCAACGGCATCTCGATCACCATGCCGTACTGGGACGAACGCGTGCGGGCGATGGCCGAGCACTATCCGGACGTGCGGTGGGACCAGTACCACATCGACATCCTGACCGCCCATTTCGTGCTGAACCCCGACCGGTTCGACGTGGTGGTGGCCTCCAACCTCTTCGGCGACATCCTGTCCGATCTCGGGCCGGCCTGCACCGGCACCATCGGCATCGCGCCCTCGGGCAACATCAACCCGGAGCGCAAGCACCCGTCCGTGTTCGAGCCGGTCCACGGCTCGGCCCCCGACATCGCCGGGCAGGGGCTCGCCAACCCGATCGGGCAGATCTGGTCCGGCGCGATGATGCTGGAGCATCTCGGCGAGCGGGAAGCGGCGGCCGAGATCGTCGCTGCCATCGAGCGGGTGCTCTCGGAGAAGACCCTGCGCACGCGCGACCTCGGCGGCAACGCCGACACGCAGGCTTGCGGGAAGGCCGTCGAAGAGGCCCTGGGCTAGGAGCGCCGAGCATGCGGCCCGTCGTCGTCACGGTGGCGATCACCGGCTCGGTCGCCCGCAAGGCCGACAACCCGACCGTGCCGATCACGCCGGCCGAGCAGATCGAATCGACGCGGGCCGCCTACGAGGCCGGGGCGGCGCTCGCCCACATCCACGTGCGCGAGGACGACGAGACCCCCTCGCACGATCCCGACCGCTTCGCCCGCGTGCAGGACGGCATCCGCCGCCACTGCCCCGGCATGATCGTGCAGTTCTCGTCGAGCGGATCGGAGCCGGACGCGGACCTGCGCGGCGCCTGCCTTGCCCACCGCCCGGACATGGCCTCGCTCACCACCGGCTCGACCAATTTCGCGGCCGGCGTCTACCGGAATCCGGCCCCCCTCTACACGGCACTCGCCGAGCGGATGCGGGCGAACGGCGTTCGGCCGGAGATCGAGGTGTTCGACCTCTCGCACCTCCACAACGCCCGCCGCCTGATCGATGCCGGCCTCACCGACCCGCGCAGCCACATCCAGTTCGTGCTCGGCATTGCCGACGCCATGCCGGCCGACCCGCACTGCCTCGACATCCTGCTCGCCGAGACCCGCCGCCTCCTGCCGCAGGCCACCTGGGGCGCCTTCGGCATCGGCCGCTTCCAGCGCGAAGCGATCCGCTGGGCACTGGCGCGGGGCGCCACCGGTATCCGCACGGGGCTGGAGGACAACATCCGCCTCTCCAAGACCGAACTCGCCGACGGCAACGCCGCGCTGGTGCGACTCGCGGTCCAAATCTGCGCCGAGTACGGTGCCCGCCCAGCGACGTCCGACGAGGCGCGGGCGATGCTGCATCTGAACTGAACCGACGCGCCGGGCCCCAGCCCCCCCTCATTCCCACCCACTCCCCTCATCCTGAGGTGCTCCGCTGCGCGCCGCCACCTCAGGATGAGGGCGAGAGGGGGAAAAGCGTCGAACGGAACGCGGCGCGATCCCGAAAAATCCGCCCGGACAAATCCCCTTCTCTGTCCCGCCATCGCTCCGAAACCCGGGCGATTCGCGGAACGGTTTGTCCGCACCGGCCGTTGCGAGGCCGGTTTCGGCGCTGTGGGCAGCGTCGCGTAGGGGACAGGGACGTACCATGAGCAAGTTCTTACGCAGCACGGCCACAGCGGCCATCCTCGTGCTCGGCGCCGCGACGGCCATGGCTCAGGGCGGCGGCGCGGGCGGTGGCGCCGGTGGCGGTGCGGGCGGCGGCGCAGGCGGTGGCGGCGCCGGAATGGGGGCCGGCGGCGGCGCGGGTGGCGGCGCGGGCGGTCCCGGCGGCGGCGGCGCGATGCGCGGCGGTGAGGCCGGTGGCGCGGGCGGCGCCGGTGGCGCCATGCGCGGCGGCGAGGCCGGCGGCGGCGCGGGTGGTGCCATGCGCGGCGGCGAGCCGGGCGGTACCGGCGGCGCGATGCGCGGCGGTGAGCCGGGTGGTGCCGGCCGGGCCGGCGAGCCCGGCGGCAAGGGTGCTGCGGGCGAGCGTGGCGGCAAGGACGCCGCCGGTGAGAAGGGCGGTCGCGACGGCGCCGAGCGCGGCGAGCGCGGTGGCAAGGACGCCGCCGGCGAGCGTGGCGGCCGTGACGGCACCGAGCGCGGCGAGCGTGGCGGCAAGGACGCCGCCGGTGAGCGCGGTGGTCGTGACGGCGCCGAGCGCGGTGAGCGCGGCGGCAAGGACGCCGCCGGTGAGCGCGGTGGTCGTGACGGCGCCGAGCGCGGTGAGCGCGGCGGCCGGGACGGCGCGGCCGACCGTGGTGGTCGCGGCGGCAACGTCTCCGAAGCCCGCGGCGCCTCGCGCAGCCTGAACAGCACCCAGCGCACCGAGTTCCGCCAGTCGATCACCAGCACCAACGTCACGCGCGTCACCAACGTGAATTTCGGTCTCAACGTCGGCACGGCGATCCCGCGCTCGATCGCGCTGCACCCGCTGCCGCCGGCGATCCTGACCCTGGTGCCGGCCTATCGCGGCTTCCAGTTCATTCTGGTCCGCGACGACATCGTCATCATCGATCCCGACACCTACGAGATCGTGGACGTGATCCCCGCCTGATCCGGTCCCGGATCGGCCGAGAGGCAGCGAAGAGGGCGGCGGAGCTTCGGCTCCGCCGCCCTTTCCTTTCGAGCCGTCGCCCTCAAAACGGCCAAGGACGCCCTTGCGGAACAGGTGGGGAACGTCTAGCCTGTTCGCGATTTGTTTTTCCGTGATCGGGCCGCGCCTCTGCGGCGTTCGACAGCAGGTGCCGCATGCTGACCCGCAAGCAACTCGAACTGCTCCAGTTCATCCAGGCCCGGATGCAGGAGAGCGGCGTCCCCCCGTCCTTCGACGAGATGAAGGACGCGCTCGATCTCAAGTCGAAGTCCGGTATCCACCGCCTGATCATGGCGCTGGAGGAGCGCGGCTTCCTCCGTCGTCTGCCGAATCGCGCCCGCGCGCTCGAGATCCTGCGCATGCCCGACGCGCCGGCCGCCAAGCCCGCGCCTGCCGAACCGCGCCGCTTCACCCCGAGCGTGGTCGAGGGGGGACTTGCCGGCAAGCCGAAGGCGCCGGTGGTTCAGGCCCAGGACGGCGAGGGCCGCCCGGTGATCGTGCCGGTGATGGGCCGGATCGCCGCCGGTACGCCGATCTCGGCCATCGAGAGCCAGAGCCACACCATCGCGATGTCGCCGGACTTCCTGGCCGGGGGCGAGCATTACGCGCTCGAAGTGCGCGGCGATTCGATGATTGAGGCCGGCATCCTCGATGGCGATCTGGTGGTGATCCACAAGCAGGAGACCGCCAACAACGGCGACATCATCGTCGCGCTGATCGACGACGAGGAAGCCACGCTGAAGCGTCTGCGCCGCCGCGGCTCCTCGATCGCGCTGGAGGCCGCCAACCCGGCCTACGAGACCCGCGTGCTCGGGCCCGACCGGGTGCGCATCCAGGGCAAGCTCGTTAGCCTCGTGCGCCGCTACTGAGGCGAATCGGGCGCTTCGACCGGCTCGGGGGCGGCCTCGGGGCTCGCGGCCGGGGGCGGCGCGGGCGGTCCGGTGCCGGGGCGCTCCTGCCAGGGCTTGGGTGAGCCGGCGCCGCGGGCGGTGACGACCTCCGGGCCGGTCGGTCTGAGGCGGATCGCGGTGGCGCCGTTCGCTGCGAGATAAGCGCGGTCGATCCGCAGCGGCGCGGCGCAGTTCGGCGGGGCCGTCAGGCGGCTGATCAGGATGTCGGCGCGGGCGCAATCCTCGGCGAAGGCGCGCTTGTCGGTGACCAGCGCGACCTTGCGGCCATCGGCGGCGATCATGGTGCAGCCGAGGCGGTCGCAGCGCACATCCGGGCCGCCGCTCACGTCGGCAGCCCTGCGCGCGTCACCGTCGGCCTTGAGCCACTGCTCCAGCACGAAGCCCGGCGGGCGCCCAAGCACGGCGAGCCGCCCGTCCGATCCGCGGAGCGCCGCCCCGGCCCCGTCGCGGTCCACGTAGAGATCGAACCGTGCCGGGCTCGCCGCGAAGGCGAGGCCGAGTGCTGCGGGCAGCACCGCCAGCGCCCGCAGGCGCGAGACCGGCAGCGTCGCGACGAGGAGCGCCAGCGCCAGCAGCGCGAGCGCCCCGGTGCCGAAAGCCGGCAGCACGACGTTGGCTTGGCCGAAGCCCGAGATCCAGGCGGAGATGTCGAGCATGCCCCGCACGGCGAGCCCCATCAACCACCAGACCGGTTTGTCGAGGGCAAACGGATAGGCCAGCATCCCGAGGACCGCCGCGGGCATCACCGCGAGCGAGACCAGCGGCAGCGTCAGCGCGTTGCCGAAGAGGCCGAACGGCTGCACGGTCTGGAAGTGGTAGGTCGCGAAGGGTGCGGTCGCGATCTGTGCCACCAAGGTCGTGGCCAGCGTTCCGACGCCGACCGTCATCAGCCAGGACAGGGCGCGGGCGAGCCACGAGCCGCCGTCACGGGCAAACAGTCGCCCGTCGAGGAGTGGCGCGCAGGCGATCAGCCCGGCGACCGCCCCGAACGACATCTGGAAGCTCGGGCCGAGCAAGGCTTCCGGCTCGCGGGCGAGCGCGATGATAGCGGCGAGCGCGAGGTTGCGCATGCTGAGCGCCGGGCGGTCCACGAGGATCGCGCCGAGCATCACCAGCGTCATGATGAGCGCCCGCTCGGCCGCCACGTCCCAGCCGGAGAAGGCGCAATAGGCGGTCACCCCCAGCATCGCGGCGCCCGCGGCGACCTTCTTGATCGGAAAGGCCAGCGCCAAAATCGGCACCAGGGCGAGCCCGGCCCGCACCAGCCAGAACACCACGCTGGCCGCCAAGACCATGTGCAGCCCGGAAATCGAGACGACGTGGTAGATGCCCGCCGCGCGCAGCACGGCGTTCGTCTCCTCCGAGATCAGCCCGCGCTTGCCCGTCACCAGGGCGGCGGCCACCGCGCCGGCCTGCCCGCCGATGGCCTCGGTGATGCGCCGGGTCAGCGTATTGCGTGCCTCGTCGATGGAGGCCGTAAGGCGCAACCCTTGAGGCAGGGGCGCTGAGGGAGAAAGAATCTCGACCTTGCCGGTGAGCGAGCCGACCGCGCCGATGCCGCGGAAGTAGGCGTCGCGGGCGAAGTCGTAGCCGCCGGGCCGCGCGGCCTCCGGCGGCGGCAGCAGCCGGGCGGTGGCGCGGATCGAATCGCCCGGCCGCACGACCTGCGCGGTGCGATACGAGACCCGCACCCGCCGCGGGCGGTCCGCCTCGGCAAGCTCGCCGAACCGCTCGACCCGCACGATCAGCCGCGCCCCGCCCTCGCGCTCGTCCAGCGCCTCCACCGTGCCGGCGAGCGGCGCGATGGTGGTGCGCGCCAGCACCGGCCCGGCCACCGAGGCCACCCGCCAGACGCCCGCGGCGAAACCGAGGAAGGCGGCGGCCAGCCCGAGCACCAGCGCGAGCCAGACCGGCCGCGCCCGCAGAAGCGGCGTCAGCCCGAGGCAGACAGCGGCGGCGATGAGGGGTGCGGCGAGGGACGGTACCCCGTCGGTCGCGGTGAAGAAGACGAGGATGCCGGCCCCGAACGCCACGGCGAGCCAGGGAAACAGCCGCCGTTGCTCGGCCTCGCGGGCCAGTCCGCCGCGCAGCTCATCGGCGGCCCATTCGAACAATCGCGCGGGGGCGGGGAGGCGGCCGGCGGCGAGCGCGGGCAGCGCGCCCCGCACCGCCCTGCCGCCGTCCTCCGCCATCGTCGCGCGCGCTCCGCTTGCCGCGCGGTGCCGGCCTGCGCGGCACCGATGAGGATTCCTTAACGCATCCGCATCCGCGTGCTACACGCCCGGCCCAGAGCAGCCGCGGCCGCCCTCCCGAAATCCCAGGTTTTTCAAGAAAAGATCGATGTCGGCACCCGTCGTCACGCGCTTCGCGCCCTCGCCCACGGGCTTTCTCCATATCGGCGGCGCGCGCACGGCCCTGTTCAACTGGCTCTATGCCCGCCGCTTCGGCGGCAAGATGCTGCTGCGCATCGAGGACACCGACCGCGAGCGCTCGACGCAAGGCGCCATCGACGCGATCCTCGACGGGATGCGCTGGCTCGGCCTCGATTGGGACGGGGAGGTGATCTACCAGTTCGCCCGCGCCGAGCGTCACCGCGAGGTCGCCGAGAGCCTGCTGGCCTCGGGCAACGCCTACCACTGCTATGCCACCGCCGACGAACTGACGCAGATGCGCGAGACGGCCCGCGCCGAGGGCCGGGCCCCGCGCTACGACGGGCGCTGGCGCGACCGCGACCCGTCGCAGGCGCCGGCCGGCGTCAAGCCGGTGATCCGCCTGCGCGCTCCGCTCGAGGGCGAGACCGTGGTGGAGGACGGGGTGCAGGGCCGCGTCACCTGGGCCAACCGCGACCTCGACGACCTCGTGCTGCTGCGCTCCGACGGCACGCCGACCTACATGCTCGCCGTCGTCGTGGACGACCACGACATGGGCGTCACCCAGATCATCCGCGGCGACGACCACCTCACCAACGGCGCCCGCCAGAGCCAGATCTACCGCGCTCTCAGCTGGGACGTGCCGGCCATGGCCCATATCCCGCTCATCCACGGGGCGGACGGGGCCAAGCTGTCGAAGCGCCACGGCGCGCTCGGCGTCGAGGAGTACCGCGACCGCGGCTACCTGCCCTCGGCTTTGCGCAACTACCTCGTCCGCCTCGGCTGGAGCCACGGCGACCAAGAAATCTTCTCCACCGAGGAGATGGTCGCGGCCTTCGATCTCAAGGCGATCGGCCGCTCGGCGGCGCGGTTCGACTTCACCAAGCTGGAGAGCCTCAACGGCCTCTACATCCGCGGCAGCGACGACGCGGCTCTGGCCGACGCCATCGACGCGATCCTCCCGGCCCGAGGTCCCGAGCGCGGCCTGCCGACTCACCTGACGCCGGACCTGCGTGAGAAACTGATCGCGGCGATGCCGGGGCTGAAGGAGCGCGCCAAGACGCTGGTGGAGCTTCTGGACAGCGCCTTCTACCTCTACGCCCCGCGCCCGCTGGCGTTGGATGCCAAGGCCGAAGCCCTGCTCGCGGGCGATGCGCTCGAGCGGCTGCGCGCGCTGATTCCCGAACTCGAAGCCCTTCCCGAATGGACGGCCGCCTCCACCGAGGCGGCGGTGCGGCGCTTCGCGGAAGGTGCGGGGGTCAAGCTCGGCCAGGTCGCCCAGCCGCTGCGGGCGGCGCTGACCGGGCGGGCGACCTCGCCGCCGGTCTTCGACGTGCTCGCCGTGCTCGGCCGCGACGAATCGCTGGCGCGCCTGCGGGATCGCGTTCCGGGCTGAGCGCGCTGCCGCAAGGCCGGTGACAAATCGGCCCGGTTCTCGCATCTGCGAAGGACGGCAGGCACCCGCCCGTTGATGGGCGGGAGCCGATCCGCTAACCCGGAGTTCCAGTGAGCAGGCGCAGCGTTCCGCTGCGGCGCCACAACGGAGCGGGAGGCGGTTCGGCTTCCGGTCCGGTGCTGTCCCCGTCGCGAGAAAGGTCCGCGTTCCCATGAGCGCTTCCGCCAGCACCATCATCGTGGGCGACAAACACGTCGAGCTCCCCGTCAAGTCCGGCACCATCGGCCCCGACGTGGTCGATATCGGCAAGCTCTACGCCCAGACCGGCAAATTCACCTTCGATCCGGGCTTCACCTCGACTGCCTCCTGCGAATCGAAGATCACCTATATCGACGGCGACGAGGGGGTGCTGCTCTATCGCGGCTACCCGATCGAGCAGCTCGCCGAGAACGGCGACTTCCTCGAAACCGCCTACCTGATGCTGTTCGGCGAGCTGCCGAGTTCGGCCCAGAAGGCCGATTTCGACTACCGGGTCACGCGCCACACCATGGTGCACGACCAGATGAATCGCTTCTTCCAGGGCTTCCGCCGCGACGCCCACCCGATGGCGGTCATGGTCGCCTGCGTCGGCGCGCTCTCGGCCTTCTACCACGACTCGACCGACATCTCGGACGAGAACCAGCGCATGATCGCTAGCTTGCGCATGATCGCCAAGATGCCGACGCTCGCCGCGATGGCCTACAAGTACACCATCGGCCAGCCGTTCGTGTATCCGAAGAACGACCTCGACTACACCTCGAACTTCCTGCGGATGTGCTTCGCGGTGCCGTGCGAGGAGTACGTCGTCAACCCGATCTACTCGCGCGCGCTGGACAAGATCTTCATCTTGCACGCCGACCACGAGCAGAACGCCTCGACCTCGACGGTGCGTCTGGCCGGTTCTTCCGGCGCCAACCCGTTCGCCTGCATCGCCGCCGGCATCGCCTGCCTGTGGGGCCCCGCGCACGGCGGCGCCAACGAGGCCGCGCTCAAAATGCTGATGGAGATCGGCCACCCCGAGAACGTGCAGAAGTACGTCGCCAAGGCGAAGGACAAGAACGATCCCTTCCGCCTCATGGGCTTCGGCCACCGGGTCTACAAGAACTACGACCCGCGCGCGCGCATCATGCAGAAGACCACCCACGAGGTTCTGAACGAACTCGGGATCAAGGACGACCTGTTGGAGGTCGCGATCCAGCTCGAACAGATCGCGCTCAAGGACGAGTACTTCATCGAGAAGAAGCTCTACCCGAACATCGACTTCTACTCGGGCATCACCCTGAAGGCGCTCGGCTTCCCGACCTCGATGTTCACGGTGCTGTTCGCGCTGGCCCGCACGGTCGGCTGGATCGCCCAATGGGCCGAGATGATCGAGGATCCGTCCCAGAAGATCGGCCGCCCGCGCCAGCTCTATGTCGGCCCGGATCGGCGGGACTACGTGGCGATCGGCCAGCGCGGCTGATTCTTTTCTTTTCGATTTTGCCGTACCGGCCCTCGGGGTCGGTACGGCCGCGAAGGTTTGCTCGGCGCGTACGGCTTGGCGCTGCGTATTCCGCGGCTCCACCGTCATTGCGAGGCGGAGCCGAAGTAATCCAGAGCGCGACTTCTCAGGACGAGGCGGCACCGCGCCGACCCGTCGCTCGTAAGTCACGCCACTTTCGGAAGCTGCGGAGCCCTGGATTGCTTCGGCTTCGCCTCGCAATGACGGTGCGGGGTCCTCCGAGGCGTCGGCGTGAGCGTCGCCGATGCGTTCCGGGTACCAACCGAAGCTTTCCCTCGGGAACTTAACCGCCCGATCCTCGCCTTCCCCGGCAGGACGGCGCGTCGCGCCGTCTGCGGAAGGAGACGGCGGTGGCGCAGCAGATCCCGATCGACCCGCAGGCGCGCGCCGACGATCCAACTGCTGATGCCGCGCGCGACGACCGCACCCACGCCGTCGCGCCCGATCTCGCCTATCGCCGCCTCGTCCTCGTCAACGTCGTGTTCGTCGGCGAGCCCGGCGCGGGGGACCGCGGCTGGGTGCTGGTCGATGCCGGCATTCCGGGCTCGGCGCCCGCGATCCGCGCGGCGGCCGAGGCGCGGTTCGGGGCCGGGGCGCGGCCCGCGGCGATCGTGCTGACGCACGGGCATTTCGACCATGTGGGCGTGCTCGAAACGCTCGCACGGGAATGGGATGCGCCGGTCTACGCCCACGCGCTGGAGCGGCCCTATCTCGATGGCAGCGCCGCCTATCCGGCGCCGGACCCGAGCGTCGGCGGCGGGCTGATGGCGCGGATCGCGCCGCTCTATCCGACGCGTCCGGTCGACGTGTCGGAGCGCTTGCACGATCTCCCGGAGGACGGCAGCGTGCCGCCGCTGCCGGGCTGGCGCTGGCTCCACACGCCGGGCCATTCGGTGGGCCACGTCTCGCTCTGGCGCGAGGCCGACCGCAGCCTGATCGTCGGCGACGCCTTCGTGACGACGGCGCAGGAATCGGCCTACGCGGTCGCCACCCAGGCGCCCGAACTGCACGGGCCGCCGATGTACCTGACCCTCGACTGGCCCGCCGCCGCGGCCTCGGTGCGGGCGCTGGCCGCGCTGAAGCCGGAGCGCGCCGTCACCGGCCACGGCCGGCCGCTCGCAGGGCCGGAGCTGCGGCGCGGCCTCGACACCCTGGCGCAGGACTTCGAGCGCGTCGCCGTGCCGGAGGGCGGGCGCTACGTCGAGCACCCGGCAACAGCCGAGGACGGCTCCGCCTACCGCACGCCGTGAGGGTGCCGGCCTTCGAAGTTTTTCTCAGCGGGCCTCATCCGGCCCAAACCCCCTCATCCTGAGGTGCGAAGCGTAGCGAAGCCTCGAACGAGGGCTCCAGAGATCGCGCGACTTCTGGAGCCCTCCTTCGAGGCTGCTTCGCAGCACCTCAGGATGAGGGGAATGGGTGGGACAAGCCCTCCGAACCGGCTCACGCCTGGAACGACAGCACCGCCCGCGTCCCCGGGCGGCCCGGCGCATAAGTCAGCGCCGAACGGAGGTTCGAGGCCATCGCCCGGATGATGCGCGAGCCGAGCCCCGTGCCCTTGGCCTCGCCCTCGCCGGTCCAGCCGATGCCGTCGTCTTCGACCGCGAGCGAGAGCGTGTCGGCGTCCTGGCGCTCGACGGTGACGCGGATCTCGCCCGCGGCTTCGGCCGGATAGGCGTATTTGTAGGCGTTGGTGACGAGTTCGGTGACGACGACGCCGAGCGAGACCGCCTTGTCGGTGGCGAGCCGGATCGGTTCGGCCTTGAGGCGGATGGCGTGGTCGCGGCCGGACGCCTTCATGGCGAGCTGCAATTCCTCGACGAGGCCGCTGAGATAGGCGTCGAGTTCCACCGCCTCGACGTCCTGCGAGGTGTAGAGGCGGCGGTGGATGCCGGCGATGGCGGAGATGCGCGCCTGCATCTCCTTCAGCGCTTCCTTGGCGGCCGGGTCCTTGACCGCGCTGGTCTGCATGTGGGCGAGCGCCGCCACCAGCGTCAGCGAGTTGGCCACCCGGTGGTTGACCTCGCGCAGCAGGAGTTCGGCCCGGTCGCGGGCCTCGCGCACGGCGGCCTCGGCCCGCTCCTTGTCGCGCCGCATCGCCTCGGCGCGAAGCGCGGTGTCGATCGCCTCGCCGAGCAGCTCGCGGAACTGGCCCTGTACGTCCTTCCACACGTAATCGACCGCGCCGGCCTTGAGCGCGGCCACCGCGACGCGGCTGTCCTCGGAGCCGGTGACGTAGACGACCGGCGGGGCGTCGGGCAGGGCGCGGATTTCGGGCAGCAGATCGAGGCCGGTCTGGCCCGGCATGTGATGGTCGAGGGCGACGAGGTCGATCCCGCCCCGGCGCAGCCGCGCCAGCCCGGCCTCGCCGTCGAGGACGATCTCGACGTCGTAGCCGCGCGTCTGCAGCGCCCGCTGCACGAGGCGGCCGAGGCCCGGATCGTCGTCGATGTAGAGGACGCGGCAGGAAGCGGGGGCGGTCATGAGTTCTCGGGCACCTGCATCACCGAGAAGAACAGCCCGAGCTGGCGGATCGCGTTCGAGAAGCCTTCGTAGTTGACCGGCTTGGTGATGTAGACATTGGCGCCGAGATCGTAGCAGCGCTGAATCTCGCGGGCGTCGTCGGTCGTGGTCAGCACCACCACCGGCGAGCGGCGGGTATGCGGATTGGCCTTCACCCGCTCCAGGATGTCGATGCCGGTCATGTCCGGCAGGTTGAGGTCGAGCAGCACGAGGAGATGGCGGCGCGCGCTCACCTCGCCGGAGCCGTCGGGCCCGAGCAGGTATTCGAGCGCCGAGGTGCCGTCGCGGAACGGCACGATCTCGTTGTTCACGCCCGCGCGGCGGATGTTGCGCTCGATCAGGCGAGCATGGCCCTCGTCGTCCTCGATCATCACGATGCAGACGGGATGCATGGTGGTCTCCATCGTCATTCGGCGGCCATCCGCGTTGCAGCGCGTTGACTTTTGTCGGCTGTAGCGGTCCCGCGCGGCAGCGTCACCGTGAAGGTGGTGCCTTCGCCCAGTTTCGATGACAGCTCGATGCGCCCGTCGAGCGCTCGCACCAGCGCCTTGACGTGGGCGAGGCCGATCCCTTCGCCCGGCTGGTCCTGCTGGCCGGAGCGGCGAAAAAGCTCGAACACGCGGGCGTGGTCCCGCTCGGCGATGCCGCGGCCGTTGTCCGAGACGGTGAAGCGCACGCGGTTGCCCGGTGCGGGCTTCGCCGCGATCTCGATCAGGCCGGGTCGGGCGGGGTCGAGGTATTTCAGCGCGTTGTCGATCAGGTTGCCGAAGATCTGCTCCACCGCGAGCCGGTCGGCGGCGATGGTCGGCAGGTCGGGCGCGACGACCACGCGGGCGCCCTTGCGCTCGGCCTGATGGCGCTGCGCGTCCGCGATGCCTTGCAGAAGGGCGCTCATGTCCAGCGGCTCGGCATCGAAGCGGCGGCGGCCCTCCCGCGACAGCTTGAGGATCGCCGCGATCAGCCCCTCCATCTTGGTGATGGCCGCGCTGATGAAGCCCAGCGCCTCGCCCATGTCGGTGTCGATGCGCTGCGCCTGCGGGTGATTGCCCAGCGCCGCGCGAATGTCCTCGCGGGTCGCCTCGAGCTCGCTGGTGAAGCCCATCACGTTGACGAGCGGCGCGCGCAGATCGTGGCTGACGATGTAGGCGTAGCGCTGGATCTCCTCGTTCGATTCGCGCAGTTCGGCTTCCGCTTCGCGCTGCTCGGTGATGTCGGTGTGGACGCCGACCCATTCGCGGATCGCCCCGTGCGCGTCGAGCACGGGGATCGCCCGGATGGCGAAGTGGCGCCACATGCCGTCACGCGCCCGCACCCGGTGCTCGTGGACGAAGGTGCGCCGCTCGGCCACCGTCCGGTTCCATTCGTCGATGCTGGACTGCCGGTCGTCGGGATGGACCGCGTCGGCCCAGCCGTAGCCCTGGTACTCGTCGCGCGTCTGCCCGGTCAGCGCCGCCCAGCCGGGCTGCTCGCCTGTCATCCGGCCGGTCGGGTCGTTGGTCCAGAGCACACCGCGCACCGCCTGGACCGCGGCGCGGAAGCGCTCCTCGCTGGCGCGCAGTTCGCCGCCGATCCGCTGCTGATCGACCGAGGCCGCGAGGATCGCCAGGAACAGGATGACGAAGGTCGCGCCCGCCACCGCCAGCGCGAGGTTCTGCTGGTCCATGCTGGTGGCGGCGATGTGGGCTGCGTGCGATCCGGCCTCCTCCGCCGTAACGGTCGCCGCCGCCATGCCGGTGTAATGCATGCCGGCCACCGCCGCGCCCATCAGGCAGGCGGCGCCGAGCCGCTGCCACGGGCTGCCGGGGCGGAAGGTGAGCCACAGGGCGGCGGTCGCCGCGGTGACCGCGATGGCGACCGAGAGCGCGACGATGATCGGGCTGAAGGCGAGGTTGCCGTGCACCTGCATCGCCGCCATGCCGGTGTAGTGCATCGCCGCGACCCCGAGTCCCATCACCGGGCCGGCGATCAGCACGTCGCGGTCGCGGGCGCCGTCGCGGGCGACGTAGCCCAAAGCCGCCCCGGTGAAGCCGATGGCGATGGCGAGCGACAGGGCGGTGAGGCCGAGATGGTAGGTCGCGGGCAGGCCCATCTCGAAGGCCAGCATGCCGACGAAGTGCATCGACCAGATGCCGCCGCCCATCGCCAGCGCCGCCCCGGCGAGCCAGACCGGCCGTGCGTTCGCCGCCGCGCCGCGCACCCGCCCGCCGAGGTCGAGCGCCGTGTAGGAGGCGAACACCGCAATCGCGATCGAGAGGGCGACCAGCGCCGGATTGTAGCCTGTGGGGACCATCGTCTCGGATTTTTTGGAGCGCGTACCGGATGCGCCGCCTCAGGCTACCCGGTCGGGGCAAGCGGCGCCATCGGATTGGATCGCTCCGTCCGTCCTCTTTGTGGCTCCAGCACGGCCGACCGGCGGCGGCAGTTCGTTCGGGTCAACCGCATCCGAGCGTCAAGGTTAACTCAATGTTGAGCGATGGCGGCCCACAGTCGCCTCCGGGCCGATACGGTTCCGGGGGGGAGTTTTTCGTCGTGGAGTCATCCGCCGAACCGGTCGGCCGCGCGCCCCGCCGGGATTTCGCCGCCGCCCACCGGGCCGCCTGAGGCGTCCAGGCCATGCCCGCGCCCGCCCCGCCGCACCGTCCCGACTGGAGCTTCGCGTGAACGCGCCGGCCTCCTTCCTGCTCTCGCGCCATCACACGGCGATCCGCTGCCTGTTCGTGATGGCGCTCCACCGGGGCGTCCAGCTCCGGCCCGAGGCCATCGCCGGGATCAGCGAGGACGACCCGACCGGCTCGATGCTGAAGGTGCTGGCCGCCTCCGGGCTGGAGGGCCGGCTGCTGACCAAGCGCCGCTGGAAGCACCTCGCCGCCATGGGCGGCGCGTGGCCGGTGATGGCGCAGCAGAAGGGCGGCAACTGGGTGCTCGTCACCGATTCCGCCGATGGTCCCGAGGGGCCGGGCGTGATGGTTCTCGACCCCCGCACCGAAGCCGACGGCGGCGTCCCGGTCGCGCGTGAAAAATTCGTCGCGGAGTGGTCCGGCACGTTGATGCTGTGCCGTCCGGCCAAGGCGAAGCCCACCGAGCCGGAGACCTTCGGCCTTACTTGGTTCCTCCCCGAGATTTTGCGCGAGCGGCGCTATCTGCGCGACGTCGCGGTCGCGGCCGTGATGGCGACGATCATCGGCTTCGCTACGCCGCTCACCTTCCAGGTGCTGATCGACAAGGCGCTCGGCCATCAGAGCTACCGGACGCTCGGCGCCATCGTGCTGATCGCCGCGATCCTGATCGTGTTCGACGGCCTGTTCTCCTACGTGCGCCAGTACCTGATGCTGTACGTGACCAACAAGGTCGACGCGCGGCTCGCCACCCGCACCTTCCGGCACATGCTGCACCTGCCGCTGCACTTCTTCGAGGGGCAGAGCGCGGGCGCGCTGACGCGCAACCTCCAGCAGACCGACACGATCCGGCAGTTCCTCACCGGGCGCCTGTTCCAGGCCGCGCTCGACGCGGTGACGCTGCCGCTGACGCTGGGACTGCTCGCCTTCTACTCGGGCAAGCTCACCATCGTCGTGTTGCTGTTCTCGCTGGCCATCGCCGCGGTGATCGGCGCCATCGTCCCGATCTTCCGCCACCACCTTCAGCGGCTCTATCAAGCGGAAGGCTCGCGCCAGTCGCACCTCGTCGAGACGATCCACGGGATGCGCACCGTGAAGTCGCTGGCCCTCGAACCGGCCCGGCTCAAGGAGTGGGACACCACGGTCGCCACGGGCGTCGCCCGCCGCGCCGCGGTCGGGCGGCTCGCGGCCTTCGCCAACGTGATGACCACGGGGCTGGAGAAGAGCATGCAGCTCTGCGTGCTGGGCCTCGGCGCGCTCGACGTGTTCGACGGCTCGCTCAGCATCGGCGCGCTCATCGCCTTCAACATGGTGGCCGGTCGCGTCACCGGCCCGCTCATCCAGATCGTCGCGCTGGTCAACGAATCGCAGGAGACGCGGCTCGCCGTCGAGATGCTCGGCACGGTGATGACCCATCCGCCCGAGCGCGATCCCCGCCGCCCCGGCATGAAGCCCGAGCTGTCCGGCCGGATGGAATTCGAAGAGGTCACCTATTCCTATCCGGGCGCGGCGGCGCCCGCGCTCGATAGCGTCTGCTTCACGGTCGAGCCTGGGCAGGTCGTCGGCATCGTCGGGCGCTCCGGTTCCGGCAAGACCACGGTGACGCGCCTGATCCAGGGCATCCAGACCGCGCAGGGCGGGGCGATCCGCCTCGACGGGATCGACCTGCGCCAGATCGATCTGCCGCATCTGCGCACGCAGATCGGCGTGGTGCTCCAAGAGAACTTCCTGTTCCGCGGCACGATCCGCGAGAACATCGCCGCGGCGCGCCCCGACGCATCAATCGCCGAGATCGTCGAGGCCTCGCGCATGGCGGGGGCGGCCGAGTTCATCGAGCGCCTGCCCGCCTCCTACGACACGATGGTGCAGGAGAACGGCTCGAACTTCTCCGGCGGTCAGCGCCAGCGCATCGCCATCGCCCGCGCCCTCGTGCTGCGCCCGCGCCTGCTCATCTTCGACGAGGCGACGAGCGCGCTCGATCCCGAGAGCGAGGCCATCGTGCAGGAGCATCTGGCCGAGATCGCGCACGGGCGCACCATGGTCATCGTCTCGCACCGCCTGACCTCGCTGGTCACGGCCGACAAGATCCTCGTGCTCGATCGCGGCCGGGTGGTCGATTGCGCGCCGCACGCCGAGCTGGTCGAGCGCTGCGAGGTCTATCAACGCCTCTGGCACCAGCAGACCAGGCATTTCCAGTGATGCTGCGCCGCTCAAGGGCATCCGACGTGCCACGCGCTCCCCATGCCCGCCGGGCCCGGCTGAAAGGTGCCGCCGCCTGGACCCGCCGCACCATCGACGGCGCGGCCCGTGCCCGCACGGCGCTGCGCGACGAGCCGCAGGACCTCGACGCGCTGTTCGCCGAGCGCCCGCCCGGCGCCATGCGGATGACCCTCTACGGCGTCGTCGCGCTGGTGGCCGCGCTGACGCTGGCCTCGGTCTTAGTCAAGGTCGACATCATCGTCTCGACCTCGGGGCGGCTGCTCGCCGACGCGCCGAACATCGTGCTCCAGCCGCTCCAGCTCTCGATCATCCGCGAGTTGCGGGTGAAGGCCGGCGACACCGTGCGCAAGGGCGACGTGCTCGCCCGCCTCGACCCGACCTTCGCCCAGGCCGACCGCACCGCGCTCGCCAGCCAGCAGGAGGCGCTGCGGGCCGAGCTGGAACGCCTGGAGGCCGAACTCGCCGATCAGCCGCCGCGCTTCACCGGGACCGGCCCGGACGTGGCGCTCCAGACCAGCCTGCACCGGCAGCGGCATTCGCAGTTCGAGGCGCAGTTGCGCTCGTTCGATGCCGAGATCGCCCGCCTCACGGGGAGCCTCGCGGCGGCCGGCGTCAACGCCAAATCGGCCGAGCTGCAATTCGACGTCTATTCCGAACTGGAGCAGATGTATTCGCAGCTCTACAAGAAGACCGTCGCCTCGCGGGTGCAGTATCTCGGCGCGTCGGTGAGCCGCCTCAAGGCCGAGCGCGATCGCCAGGAGGAGGACAACCGCCGCAACGAGCTGGAGAACCAGCTCGCCGCCAAGCGGGCCGAGCGGCAGGTCTTCGTCGATCGCTGGCGCGGCGAGCTGATGGAAGCGCTGGTCAAGGCGCGCAAGGAAGAGAAGAGCGTCTCGGAGAGCCTCGTGAAGGCCAACCGCATGAACGAACTCGTGGTGCTCACCGCCCCAGAGGACGGCGTGGTGCTCGATCTCGCCCGCCGCTCGGTCGGCTCGGTGGTGCAGCCGGCCGAACCGGTGCTGACGCTGCTGCCGCTCGACGCGCCGCTGTTTGCCGAGGTGATGATCGGCTCAGGGGACGCGGGCTACGCCAAGCCCGGCGACGAGGTGATGGTGAAGCTCGACGCCTTCCCCTACCAGCGCCACGGCACGCTGGAGGGGCGCCTGCGCTCGGTCCGGATGGAGACGGCGCAGGGCGCCACCGGCCCCAACACCGCCAACATGACCCATCGCGGGCAGGTGGAATTGGTCGGCAACCACCTGCGCGGCCTGCCCGAGGGCACGCGGCCGATTCCCGGCATGGGCGTCACCGCCGAGATCAAGGTCGGCACCCGCAGCGTGATCTCGTACTTCATCTATCCGCTGATCCGCGGCTTCGACGAGAGCATCCGCGAGCCCTAGACGGCGGCTCGAATCATCACCCGATCCGAATCGAATCCGGCGCAGCGGTCTCCGCTTCGCCGGTTTTATTTTTGCGAAGATCGCGGCGTCGCAGTCGAAGAACCGAATTCCGTAGCCGGGTCGAGACCGCGCCGTCTTCGGACACCGATGATGGATTGTACTCGACCGACGGCGTTACCGGGCGATTCAGCACATGAACGGCCGGCTTCGACATTTCGCAGGCCTATCGGGTTCGGCCGTCCGACTTAAACCGGTTTTAACCGATCGGCCCGCATCGTGGATGAAAGGGCGTCCAATGCGCTGAAAGGCCGGACGCGGGGGCAGACGTTTCGAGCGATCACCGCGGGCTCCATGAGCCCGGCGGAGACGCCCAGCGGCGCCACGCCCCGCGACCGGCCCGCCGACACCGACCCCTCCTTGAGACAATCGCCGCTCCGCCTCGTCCCGAACGAGGCGACGGATTACGCCGCCGACAGGTGGCAGCGCTTTTCGGGTGTTGGAGCGGACCGTGCCCTCGACGATTGCCAACCTGACCACCACCGAGATCATCGCGCTGTCGACGACGACGATCGCCGCGCTGACCACCACCGACATGGCGGACTTCGTCCCGACCCAGATCGCGGTGCTGACCTCGGCCCAGCTCGAAGCGCTGACCACGACCAACCTCGCGCGGATTAACGTCACGCAGATCGCGGGCCTCACGAGCGCCCAGCTCGACGCGCTCGACAACGCCCATCTGCAGGCGCTCACCTCGACGCAGATCGGCGCGCTCACCACGACCCAGCTCTCGGGCCTCCAGGCCAACGACGTCGGCGCGCTCACCACGACGCAGATCGACGCCCTCACGGCGGCCCAGCTCCCGAGCCTCACCGCGACCCAGTTCGGCGGCCTGACCTCGACCAGCCTCAACCGTCTGAACGCGACCCAGTTCGCGAGCCTGACCGCCGACCAGTTCGGCGCGCTGACCTCGACCAACCTGCTCGCCCTGAACGCGACCCAGTTCGGCCTCCTGAGCGCGACCCATATCAGCGGCCTGAACACCGCGGCCCTCCAGGCCCTGACCACGACCAGCCTCAACGGCCTGACCACGACCCAGATCGACGGCCTGACCGCGAGCCAGGTCAACAGCCTGACCTCGACCCAGATCGTCGGCCTCGCCAACGGCTCGCTCAACAGCCTGACCTCGACGCAGTTCGGCTACCTGAACGGCGCCTCGCTCGGGGCGCTCAGCACGACGCAGATCGCCGCCCTGACCGCCGCCTCGCTCAGCGGCTTCAAGCCGACCCAGCTCGACGCGCTCTCGACCGTGCAGCTCGGCGCGCTCACCAGCACCCAGCTCGGCGGCCTCTCGACCACGCAGATCGGCGGCTTCTCCTCGACCGACATCGGCGACTTCGACACGACTCAGCTCTCGGGCCTGACCAACGCGCAGGTCACCGCGCTCAAGGCGACGCAGCTCGGCGACCTCAGCTCGACCAACCTCGCCTCGCTCACCACCGATCAGCTCAACGCGCTCACCACGACCAATCTCGGCTCGCTGGCGCCGGCGCAGCTCGGCGGCCTGACCTCGACCAAGCTCGGCGGCCTCACCTCCACCCTGCTCACCGGCCTCAAGGCGGCCCAGGTCTCCGCGCTGACCACGACGCAGATCGACGGCCTGACCACGACGCAGCTCTCCAGCTTCACCGCGACCCAGATCGGCGCGCTCGACGGCACGCAGTTCGCGAGCCTGGACGCGACCCAGCTCAACGGCCTGACCACCGCTCAGATCGGCAACCTGACCACGACCTCGCTCGGCTACCTGAGCACCACCCAGGTCACGGCGCTCAACACCACCGCGCTCAGCGGCTTCAAGCCGACCCAGCTCGACGCGCTCTCGACCGCGCAGATCGGCGCGCTCACCAGCGTCCAGCTCGGCGGCCTCTCGACCACGCAGATCGGCGGCTTCTCCTCGACCGATATCGGCGACTTCGACACCACCCAGCTCTCGGGCCTGACCGCCGCGCAGGTCGGCGCGCTGCGGGCGACGCAGCTCGGCGACCTGACCTCGACCATGGTCGGCGGCCTCACCGTCGCCCAGCTCAACGCCTTCACCACGACCGCGCTCGGCTCGCTCTCCTCGACGCAGCTCGGCGGCTTGACCTCGACCAAGGTCGGCGCCCTCACCACCACGTCGCTCACCGGCCTGACCTCGACCCAGGTGCTGGGTCTCACCACCACCCAGATCGACGGCCTGACCACCACGCAGCTGTCGAACTTCACCGCGACCCAGCTCGCTGCCTTCGACGGGACGCAGTTCGCGAGCCTCGACGCGACGCAGGTCAACGGCCTGACCACCGGTCAGATCGGCGGCCTCACCACGACCTCGCTCGGCTACCTGACCACGACCCAGATCGCCGCGCTCAACGCCACCGCGCTCACCGGCTTCAAGCCGACCCAGCTCGACGCGCTCACCACCGTGCAGATCGGCGCGCTCACCAGCGTGCAGCTCGGCGGCCTGTCCACCGCGCAGATCGGCGGTTTCTCCTCGACCGACATCGGCGACTTCGACACCACCCAGCTCTCGGGCCTGACCACGGCTCAGGTCGCCGCCCTCAAGGGCACCCAGCTCGGCGACCTCAGCTCGACCAACCTCGCCTCGCTCACCACGACCCAGCTCAACGCGCTCACCACGGCAAGCCTCGGCTCGCTCACCTCGGCGCAGCTCGGCGGCCTGACCTCGACCAAGGTCGGCGCCCTCACCACCGCCTCGCTCACCGGGCTCACCGCGACCCAGGTGCTCGGCCTGACCACGACGCAGATCGACGGCCTCACCACCACGCAGCTCGCGAGCTTCAACGCGACCCAGCTCGCCGCCTTCGACGCGACGCAGGTCGGCAGCCTCGACACGACCCAGGTCAACGGCCTGACAGCGACCCAGATCGGCAACTTCACCGCCGACACGCTCGGCGCGCTGACGACGACCCAGATCACGGCGCTCGACAGCGCGGCGCTCGCCGCCTTCAAGCCGACGCAGCTCGACGCGCTGAGCGTCGCCCAGCTCGGGGCGCTCACCTCGGCGCAGCTCGGCGGCCTGACGACCACGCAGGTCGGCGGCTTCTCCTCGACCGATCTCGGCGGCCTGAACACCACCCAGCTCACCGGCCTCACCACCGTCCAGTTCACCGCGCTGAAGACGGCGCAGCTCGCCGGCCTCAGCTCGACCCAGCTCGGCGGCCTCACCACCACCCAGCTCAACGCGCTCACCACGAGCGGCCTCGGCTCGCTCACCACGGATCAGCTCAGCAGCCTGACCTCGACGAAGATCCGCGAGCTGAGCAGCACCCTGCTCGGCGGCCTGAAGACGACCCAGCTCGGAGCGCTGACCGCCGCCCAGGTGGGCGGGCTCACCGCCGACCAGCTCTCGGCCTTCACCGCGACCCAGCTCGGCGGCTTCGTCTCCACCCAGTTCCAGGCGCTGACCGCGACCCAGTTCGACGGCCTGACCGCGACCCAGTTCGGCGGCCTGACCACGACCTCGCTCGGCCTGCTGACCTCGACCCAGCTCGGCACCCTGAGCACGATCTCGCTCTCCGCCTTCCGGGCGACCCAGCTCGACGCGCTGACCTCGACCCAGCTCGACGGCCTGAAGAGCGACCAGCTCGGCAGCCTGACGACGACGCAGGTCGGCAGCTTCACCTCGACCGACCTGAACGAGTTCACCACGACCCAGCTCGCCGGCCTGACCACCGCCCAGGTGACCGCCCTGACGACGGCGCAGCTCGGCGGCCTGACCTCGCTCCAGCTCGCCGCGCTCGCCACCGAGCAGCTCAACGCGCTGACCACGACCGGTCTCGGTTCGCTCACGACGGTGCAGATCGGCGGCCTGACGGCCACGAAGCTGCCCGATCTCACCACCAACCTGCTCTCGGGCCTGAAGACCACCCAGCTCGCCGCGCTGACCGCCGCCCAGGTCGGCGGCCTGACCACCACGCAGCTGTCGAACCTCACCTCGAGCCAGCTCGCTGGCTTCGTCACCACGCAGTTCGCGGCCCTGTCCTCCGATCAGGTCAACGGCCTGACCGCGGCCCAGATCGGCGGCCTCAACACCACCTCGCTCGGCCTGCTGACCACGACGCAGATCGGCAACCTGAACAGCACGACGCTCGGCGCCTTCCGGGCGACGCAGCTCGACGCCCTGTCCGCGATCCAGCTCGGCGGCCTGACGAGCGACCAGCTCGGCGGCCTGACGACGACGCAGGTCGGCGGCTTCTCCTCCACCGACCTCACCGGCCTGACCACGGTCCAGCGCGCCGGCATCACTACCACCCAGATCGCCGCGCTGACGAGCGGGCAGCTCTCGGGCCTGACCTCGACCCAGCTCGGCGCGCTCGCGACCGAACAGCTCAACGCGCTCACCACGACCAATGTCGGGGCGCTGGCGACCACGCAGATCTCCGGCCTGACGGCGACGAAGATCGCCGATCTGTCCACCGGCCTGCTCTCGGGCCTCAAGACCACCCAGCTCGCCGCGCTGACCGCCCTCCAGGTCGGCGGGCTGACCACCACGCAGCTCTCGAACCTCGCCTCGTCCCAGCTCGCGGGGCTCGCCACGACCCAGGTCCAGGCCCTCAACGCGACCCAGCTCAACGGCCTGACCGCGACGCAGCTCGGCGGCCTCACCACGACCTCGCTCAACCTGCTGACGACGACGCAGCTCGGCACCCTGACCGCGACCTCGCTCGGCGCCCTGAAGGCAACCCAGCTCGACGCGCTCACCACCGTGCAGCTCGGCGGCCTGACGAGCGACCAGCTCGGCGGCCTGACGACCACGCAGATCGGCGGCTTCTCCTCGACCGACCTGCACGACCTGAGCACGACCCAGCTTTCGGGTTTCACCACGACCCAGCTCGCCGCCCTCCGGGTGACGCAGCTCGGCAACCTCACCTCGACCCAGCTCGGCGCGCTCTCGACCGAGCAGCTCAACGCCCTCACCACGACCGCCCTCGGCGCGCTCTCGACCGGCCAGATCGCCGGCCTGACGGCGACCAAGATCGCCGACCTCTCCACCGGCCAGATCGGCGGCTTCCGGACCACCCAGCTCGGCGCGCTGACCGCGACCCAGGTCGGCGGGCTGACCACCACGCAGTTGGCGAGCCTGTCCTCGACCCAGCTCGCGGGCTTCGTCACCACGCAGTTCGCCGCGCTCTCCGGCGATCAGCTCTCGGGGCTGACCGCGACGCAGATCGGGGGTCTCAACACGACCTCCCTCGGCCTGCTGACCACGACCCAGATCGCCAACCTGAACGCCACGACGCTCGGCGCCCTCAAGACGACGCAGCTCGACGCGCTCACCACCGTGCAGCTCGGCGCCCTGACCTCCGACCAGCTCGGCGGCCTCTCGACCACGCAGATCGGCGGGTTCTCCTCGACCGATCTCACCGGCCTGACCGCCCTCCAGCGCTCCGGCCTGACCGCCGACCAGATCGCGGCGCTCTCGACCGACCAGCTCTCCGGCCTGACCTCGACCCAGCTCGGCGCGCTGTCGAATGACCAGCTCAACGCGCTCACCACGAGCGGCCTCGGCTCGCTGACGACGACGCAGGTCGGCGGCATCGGCTCGTCCTCGATCGCCGCGCTGACCACCACGACGCTCGCCGGCCTGACCACGACCCAGCTCGGCGCGCTGACCGCCGATCAGGTCGGCGGCCTGACCACGACCCAGCTCTCGGCCCTCGCCTCGAGCCAGATCGCGGGCTTCGGCACGATCCAGTTCGCCGCGCTCACCAGCGATCAGCTCAACGGCCTGACCGCGACCCAGTACGGCGACCTGACCACGACCTCGCTCGCCCTGCTGAGCTCGGATCAGCTCGGCGACCTGAACGCGGCGGCGCTCGGCGGCTTCAAGGCGACGCAGCTCGACGCGCTCACCGCGGTCCAGCTCGGCGGCCTGACCTCCGACCAGCTCGGCGGCCTGACCACGACGCAGTTCGGCGGGTTCTCCTCGACCGATCTCGGCGGGCTGACCGACGCGCAGCTCTCCGGCCTCACCACGACCCAGCTCGGGGCGATCACCGCGACGCAGCTCTCCGGCCTGACCTCGTCCCAGCTCGGGGCGCTCACCACCGACCAGCTCAACGCGCTCACCACGACCGGCCTCGGGGCGATCTCGACGACGCAGATCGGCGGCCTCGACGCGACCGCCATCGGCAACCTCTCCACCACGACGCTCGCCGGCCTCACCACGACCCAGCTCGGCGCGCTGACCGACGATCAGGTCGGGGGCCTGACCACCACGCAGTTGTCGCGGCTCACCGCGACCCAGCTCGCGGGCTTCGGCACGGTCCAGCTCGCCGCGCTGAACGCGACCCAGCTCGACGGCCTGACCTCGACCCAGTACGGCGGCCTCACCACCACCTCGCTCGGCGCCCTGACCGCGACCCAGCTCGGCGACCTCAGCGCCACCGCGCTGAGCGGCTTCAGCGGGACCCAGCTCGACGCCCTGTCGGCGACCCAGCTCGGCGGCCTGACCTCGACGCAGCTCGGCGGCCTGACGACGACGCAGTTCGGCGGGTTCTCCTCGACCGACCTCGGCGACCTCACGAACGCCCAGCTCGCGGGCCTCACCACCGCGCAGGTCGCCGCGCTGAAGACCGCGCAGCTCTCCGGCCTCGCCTCGACCCAGCTCGGCGCGCTCTCGACCGAGCAGCTCAACGCGCTGACCACGACCGGCTTCGGCGCGATCACGACGGACCAGCTCTCGGGCCTGACCTCGACCAAGCTTTCCGACCTCACCACCACGGTGCTCGCCGGTCTACGGACAAGCCAGCTCGGCGCGCTGTCGGCCGATCAGGTCGGCGGTCTGACCACCACCCAGCTCTCGAACTTCTCCGCGACCCAGCTCGCCGGCTTCGGCAGCACCCAGTTCGGGGCGCTCACCGCGGACCAGCTCGACGGCCTCACCGCGACGCAGATCGGGGGCCTGACCGCGACCTCGATCGGCTACCTGACCGCCGACCAGCTCGGGGACCTCAGCGCCACGGCGCTGCGCGGCTTCAAGGCGACGCAGCTCGACGCGCTCACCGCGACCCAGCTCGGCGGCCTGACCTCCGACCAGCTCGGCGACCTGACCACGACGCAGATCGGCGGCTTCTCCGCCACCGACCTGCGGGGCCTGACCACCAGCCAGATCGGCGGCCTGTCCACGGACCAGCTCGGCGCGCTGACCAACACCCAGCTCGCCGGCCTGACCTCGACCCAGCTCGGCGCCCTGACGGCGACCCAGCTCGGCGGCCTCACCGCCGCCCAGCTCGGCTCGCTCGCCGCCGCCCAGTTCGGGGGCCTGTCCACCGCCGACATCGCGACGCTCTCCACCACGCAGGTCGCCGGCCTCAAGGCCAACCAGATCGGCGCGCTGACGACGACGCAGATCGGCGGCTTCACCACCACGCAGCTGGCGAATCTCGGGACCAGCCAGCTGGCCGGCCTCGGCAGCGCCCAGCTCGGCGCCCTCAGCGCGGCCCAGCTCAACGGTCTGACCCCCGGTCAGATCGGGGCGATGTCGACCCTGCAGCTCGGCGGGCTGACCACGACCCAGGTGGGCGCCCTGAACGCGACCGCGCTCGGCGGCCTCAAGGCGACGCAGCTCGACGCGCTCAACGTCACCCAACTCGGCGCCCTGACGGCGACCCAGCTCGGCCGCCTCACCTCGACGCAGTTCGCCGGCTTCGCCTCGGCCGACCTGCGCAACCTGACGACGGCGCAGTTCAGCGGCCTGACCACGACGCTGGTCGCCGGGCTGACCAACACCCAGCTCGCCGGCCTGACCTCGACCCAGGTCGGGGCCCTGACGACGGCCCAGCTCGGCGCGCTGACCTCCGCTCAGCTCGGCGCGCTCGCCACCGGCCAGCTCGGTGATCTCTCGACCACCGACATCGCCTCGCTCTCGACCGTCCAGGTCGGCGGCCTGAAGGCGCCGCAACTCGGCGCCCTGACGACCGCCCAGCTCGCCGGGCTCTCCACCGTCCAGCTCCAGCGGCTGAACGCGACCCAGCTCGCCGGCTTCAAGACGACCCAGATGGGCGCGCTCACCACGACCCAGCTCAACGGTCTGACCACGGCCCAGTTCGGCGCCCTGGCGAACGCCCAGCTCGGCGCGCTGTCCTCGACCCAGCTCGGACGCCTGACCACCACGGCGCTGACCGGCTTCAAGACGACCCAGCTCGACGCGCTGTCCTCGACCCAGCTCGGCGGCCTCACCGCCACCCAGCTCGGAAGCCTCTCGACCGCCCAGGTCCTCGGCTTCTCGGCGACCGACCTGAAGGGCCTGACCACGACCCAGCTCGGCGGTCTGACCTCGGCTCAGCTCGGCGCGATCACGACGGTGCAGCTCGGCGGCCTGACCGCGGCCCAGCTCGGCGCGCTCACCGCCCTCCAGCTCGACGGCCTGACCGCGACCCAGCTCGGCGCCCTCTCCACGGCGCAGATCGCGGGTCTGTCCACCACCGGCCTGACGAGCCTCAACGCGACCCAGCTCGCCGGCCTCAAGGGCGTGCAGATCGGCGCGCTCACCACGGTGCAGGTCGGCGCGATCTCCTCGGTCGCCATCGGCGCGCTCAACACGAGCCAGATGATCGGGCTCACCAGCACGCAGATCGGGGCGCTCTCGACCACGCAGGTCGACGGCCTGACCGCGAACCAGATCAAGGGTCTGACCACCAATCAGATCAAGGGTCTGACCGCGACCCAGCTCGGCAGCCTGTCCACGACCCAGCTCGCCAACCTCCGCCCGACCCAGCTCGCCGGGTTGACCACGACGCAGCTCGGCGGCCTCACCGCCACCGAGATCGCGGCCCTCACGACGACGCAGCTCGTCGGCTTCTCGGGCACCCAGCTCGACGCGCTGACGGCGACCCAGCTGCAGGCGCTCTCCACGGCGCAGCTCGGGGCGATCAACACGACGCAGATGAAGAGCCTGTCCGCCACCGACTTCGGCTCCCTCACCACGGGGCAGATCGGCGGGCTGACGGCGACGCAGCTGAAGAACCTCACCACCGTCCAGATCGGCGGCCTGACCGCGGCCGGCCTCGGCCGGCTGACGGCGACCCAGTTGGGCAACCTGACCGGCTCCCAGCTCAGCGCGATGTCGGCGACCCAGTTCGGCGGGCTGACCACCAGCCAGGTCGCCGGCCTGACGACGGCGCAGCTCGCGGGCCTCACCACGACGGACATCGCCGACCTGACGACGGTGCAGGTGCGCAGCCTGACCACGGGCCAGCTCGGCAGCTTCTCGACCAATCAGGTCAAGGGGCTGAGCTCCACCGACCTCGCCGCCCTGACGACGACGCAGATCGGCGGGTTCAAGTCCTCGCAGCTCGATGCGCTGACGGCGACCCAGCTCGGCGGCCTGACGACGAACCAGCTCGCGAGCCTCACGACGGCGCAGGTCAAGGGCTTCTCCTCGACCGACATCGCCGACCTGACCGCGACCCAGATCGCCGGGTTCACCGCAACGCTCCTCGGGGCGCTGACGACGACCCAGGTGAAGGGGCTGGCCTCCTCCGACATCGCGGCGCTCTCGACCACCCAGGTCGGCGGCCTGACCTCCTCCGAGATGTCGGTGCTGACAGCGACCCAGATCGGCGGCCTCACCTCCGCCCAGGTCGGGGTGCTGACGACGACCCAGGTCAAGGGCCTGTCCTCGACGGCGATCGCCGCCCTGACGACGACCCAGATCGACGGCCTGTCGGCGACGGTGATCCGCTCGCTCAGCAAGTCGCAGATCGCGGGCCTCAGCTCGGCGGACATCACCTCGCTGACCACGACCCAGGGCAGCGCCTTCACCACGACGCAGATCGCCGGGATGACCACCGCTCAGTCCGGCGCCCTCACCACCCTGCTCGCGGGCTGATCGAAACGCGACCCCGGCGCTCCGGCGCCGGGACGATCCGAGAGAATCCCGGCGCCGCCGGCCACGATCCGCACCGGGTCGCGGCCGGCGGCGTCGGCGTGTTCGCCCCGGCGAAACCTGCGGCGGCGCCGGCGAAACCAGTCGTTAACCATACTCTGACTTGATGAGGCGGGGTCCATCGAGATTCGCGCGCAACGTCCCGGAGAACGGACGCTCGGCGGAAGAGGTCGGTGACCCGGCGCACATCTCGTTGGCGGGCACGATCATGGCGGCGGACATCCAGGCGAACGAACTCCACGACCGCGAACTGGCGCGCATCCGCGCCGGCCAGCTCGACCTCGCCGGCCTGATCCACGCCACCGACGCGCTGAAGCAGGGCGGGCGGCCCGAGCTGACGATCGAGCTGTACAAGACCTGGATCGCGCTGAACCCCGACCATCCGCTGCTCTACGCGGCGATGTTCAACTACGGCATGGCCCTGTCCGACCAGAAGGACGTGACCGGCGCGGTCAACGTCCTGCGCGAGACCGTGCGGATCAACCCCGATTTCTACGCCGCGCGGATCAACCTCGGCAGCGCGCTCGAACGCCTCGGGCAGGTCGGCGCCGCGGTGACGGCGTGGAACGGCGTGGCGACCGGGCTGCCCGCGCTCACCGGCGAGAACCTCAACTTCAAGACCATCGCGCTCAAGCAGATCGGCCGGGTGCTGGAGACCTCCAACAGCGACGCGCTCGCCGAGGACACGCTGCGCCAGTCGCTGGAGCTGAACCCGCACCAGCCCGACGTGGTCCAGCACTGGATCGCCCTGCGCCAGCGCCAGTGCAAGTGGCCGCTGATCGCGGAATTCGGCACGATGAAGCGCGCCGATCTGGTGGCCGGCATCTCGCCGCTCTCGGCCGCCTGCTACACTGACGATCCGGTGTTCCTGCTGTCGAACTCGCACCGCTACTGCCGCACCTCGATCGGGCTGGCGCCCGATCCTGCCGACGCGCTGCCGCCGCTCGATCCGCGCAACCGCCGGCCCGGTCCCCTGCGCATCGGCTACGTCTCGTCGGACTTCCGCGAGCACGCCGTCGGCTTCTCGATGACCGAGGTGATGGAGAAGCACGACCGCACGGTCTGCGAGATCTTCGCCTATTACTGCGGCGTGCCGGCGGCCGACGCTACGCATCAGCGCACCAAGGCCGCGGTCGATCACTGGCACGACCTGACCGGCGTGAGCGACGCGGACGCTGCCCGGCTGATCCGTAGCCATGCCATCGACATCCTGATCGACCTCAACGGCTACACCAAGGACGCGCGCACCCGCGTCTTCGGCATGCGGCCCGCGCCCGTCTCGGTGAACTGGTTCGGCTTCCCCGGCTCGATGGCCTCGCCGTTCCACCACTACCTCATCGCCGACGACACGATTCTTCCGCGCGAGTTGGAGTACACGGTCTCGGAGAGCGTGCTGCGGCTGCCCTGCTACCAGCCGAACGACCGCCGCCGCACGGTCGCGGCCGAGCGCCCGACCCGGACCCAGCTCGGCCTGCCCGAGACCGGCTTCGTGTTCTGCTCGCTCAACGGCATGCAGAAGATCACCGAGCGGGTGTTCTCGCGCTGGATGTCGATCCTGGCGCAGGTGCCGGACAGCGTGCTGTGGCTGCTTACCGGCACCGACGAGACCAACGAGCGCCTGCGCCAAGCGGCGACCGCCCGCGGCGTCGCGGCCGAGCGGCTGGTCTTCGCCGACAAGCGGGCCAACCCCCACCACCTCGCCCGCTACCCGCTGGCGGACCTGTTCCTCGACACCTTCCCCTACGGTTCGCACACCACCGCCGCCGACGCCCTGTGGATGGGCGTGCCGGTGCTGACCCTGATGGGCCGTAGCTTCGCCGCCCGCGTCTGCGCCAGCCTCGTGCGGGCGGCGGGCATCGAGGAGATGATCTGCACCACGGGCGACGACTACGTCGCCCGCGCCGTCGCCTACGGCCGCGATCCGGGAAGCCTTCGCCCGACCCGCGAGCGGCTGATCGCCGGCCGCGACACCTGCCTCTTGTTCGACACGCCGCTGCTGGTGCGCCGCCTCGAAGGGCTCTACGCCCAGATGGCGCAGGCCGCCGCCAACGACGTGCTGCCGGTGCCGCGCCTGCGCGGGCTCGACCTCGCCCACACCTACGGCACCGGGCTCGACCTCACCGAGAGCGAGATCCTGTCCGACGACGCCTACCGCGCCCAATACGCCCGCCACCAGCGCGAGACGCAGGCGCTCTACGGTGAGGACGCGCTCGCCGCCATGCTGTGAGGGGAGGGGGCCGGCGCGCGGTCCGACCCGCGCGGTCGAGCCCGAGAAAAGTCCCGGCTGGCTTTCGCGAGCGACGCTCCTAGCTTTGGCAGGGACTCTCGTGCCTCAAGGAAAGTCCATGCCGTCGCGCTCCGCTGTGTTGGGTCTGGCCGCGTGGGCGCTTCTGGCCGGTTCGGCCCAGGCGCAGCAGCCGACGGGCCAGAACGAACTCGACTGCTCGCGGTTCAGCCGCAACCCGGACGGCTCGTGGAGCGTGAAGCAGCCGCTCGAACTCTTCACCGAAAGCGGCCGGGTCCGCATCATGCCCGGCCCGCCGTTCAAGCCCGGCGTCTCGCTCGGCGGGCTCGACATCGCCCGGACGCTCGAGGAGCAGTGCCGGTAGGCGCGACGCTCTAATTCTCGAACCGCGCCCCGATGGTCTCGTCGTCGCGCCAGACCACGCGGCAGACCGCGGCGTCGGGCAGGCAGGCGGCGCTGAGCAGAAAAACCTCCGGGATCGCCGCGGCGTCGGGCAGGGTGAGCCTCACGCCGCTCGCCGAGAGGTCGTGGACGAGGCAGCCGATCGTGGTGTGCTCGTCGAGCGCGATCTCGCCGCCCTCGCCGACCCGGTGGCGGGGCTCGATCCGTCGCTCTGTCCCTGCCGTCAGCATGGTCCGCCCGATCCGTTCTCCACGTCCGAAGGCTGGCAGCACGGTTTGAACGACGCGCTGACGGGTTCGCTCGAATTGCGCGCATCCCGCGCCTTTCCCGCGTCATCGGGATCGCGACATCGTGCGGAAACTCGGCCGGGGCGACCGGGATTGTTCGGAAACGAGGTGCGCGTCGCCGCCCCCCGGCATCCAAGGACACGTCCCATGCGTCTTCCGGTTCTCACCGCCGCATTCCTGACCGCCCTCGGCGCGGCCGGGGCCCAGGCCCAGCCCTATGGCAGCCCGCCCGGCCAGTTCCCGCCCGGCACGATCATCCAGCGCCAGCAGAACGTCACCGGCGGCGGCACCGATTACGTCATCGCCCCCGGCCCCACCGGCGCCGACACCATCACGACGAACTCGGCCGCGGGCGGCAATGCCGGCCAGCCGGAGCGGGCGATCCCGCAGGGCAGCGGCGGCGGCGGCACCGGCGGCTCGGCGCGCTGACCGGCGCCCCGCCGATGGCGTTCCGCTCCGAGACTCCGCCGCCCCCGGCCGACCGGGTTCCCGAGGCGCCCCCCGCCTCGGACGAGCCCACCCTCGCGCAGCTGAAGGCGCAGATCGACGCGGGCGCCACCGGCGACAAGGTCGCGGCCCACGATCCCGGCCTGTCGCCGCTCGGCACCGACGACGAGGCCGCGGGCCGCCCGCCCGAGGCGGCCCGCATCGGTCAGGCGCGCCGGCAGGAAACCACGCCGCGCCGCCGGCGCGCCGCCGGGATGGCGACCGGCCACGGCCGCAACCGCGGGGTGATGCCGCTCTATGTCGGGATCGTGCTGGCGGTGGCCGTGGTGATCGGCCTCGGCCTGTGGCTGGTGCGTTGACTCAGCCCTTCTTCCGCAACGGCCGGACGAACCCGCCGGGCCCTTCTGCAAAACCCGTGGCCCGGCAGAACGCGGCCAGTTCCGACGCCTCGGGCGGCGCCAGCACCTGAAGGCTGTCGCAGCCGGCCATCCGCGCGGCCTGCGAGGCGGATTTCAGGAGCTGGCGGCCGATCCCGCGGCGGCGGTCGTCGGGGGCGACGAGGAGCGTGGTGATCTGCGCCACCGGCGCGGCCTCGAACAGCGCCGGATACCAGTGCAGCACGACGATCCCGCTCGGCGGCCCCCATTCGAGCGCGAGCAGCGCCGTCCCGCTGCCGTGGCGCAGCCCGTCGAGCCGCCCGGCCAGTTCCGGCGCCGGCAGACCGGCGGACGCCAGCATCTCGGCGAGGCCGGGCGCGTCGGCGGCGGTGATGCCGCGGATTTCGAGGCCGTAACGGCTTCCCAACCGCATCTCCGATCGCTGCGACGGCGGATGCCGCGGGAGGCTCATCCCACCCCATCCCCTCATCCTGAGGTGCTGCGCGAAGCGCAGCCTCGAAGGAGGGCTCCAGTGGATCGCGCGGCTGGCTGGAGCCCTCCTTCGAGGCCCGCTCGCGCGGGCACCTCAGGATGAGGGAATTTGAGGGGACGGGCCCGTTCAAAAAGAACTCAGAACGGCAGCAGGATATCCACGAGCTGCTGGCCGTAGCGCGGCTGCTGCACGTCGGTGATCTGGCCGCGGCCGCCATAGGCGATGCGGGCCTGGGCGATCTTGGTGGAATCGATGGTGTTGTCGGATTCGATGTCCTCCGGTCGGACCACACCCGCGACGATCAGCTCGCGCACCTCGAAGTTGATGCGGATCTCCTGCTTGCCCTCGACCACGAGGTTGCCGTTGGGCAGCACCTGATTGACCACCGCGGCGATGTTGGTCGTCACCGTCTCGGCGCGCTGGACCGAGCCGGCGCCGTCGCTCGACGTGGTCGAGGTGCCGGTGATCAGCTTGTCCGGCGTGATGCCGGCCGCCGCCACCGCGGCGCTGTTCTCCAGGCCGAAGGCGTTGGGCAGGCCGAGCCCTTCCGCGTTCGAGCGGGACCGCTTGGTCTCGTTGTTGAGGTTGGCCTTGTCGGTGACGTTGACCTTCACGGTCAGCAGGTCGCCGATGCGGGCCGCGCGCTGGTCCTTGAAGAAGGCGCGCGAGCCCGTGCGCCACAGCGAGTTCGGCGCGTAGCTCACCGGCTGGATGTCCGGCATCGCCATCCGCACCGGCTTGTAACCCGGCTGGCTCGTCGGGTCCTCGATCGCCGAGAGGACGGGCGTGGCGCCGACCTGCGAAAGGCGGTCGGCGGTGTTGCAGGCGGCCAGCGGCGCGAGCGCCACGGCGGCGAGCAGCAGGCGGGAGAGGCGAGGGGCCATCGGGGGACGCCTTACGAACGGAAGATCAGTTGAGGCCGGCGCGCGGAGGCAGTGCGCTCGCCTGGAGGACGGGCTGGGGCGCCTGCGGGCTGACCGAGACGCGGCCGGGGCCGACGACGACGGCCTGGAGCACCTTCTTCGAGGCGCCGTTCGTCACCGCGACGCTGGCGCCCAGCCGCCCGGATTCGTTGGCGGTGCCGCGCATGGCGAGCGACACGCCGGCCGTCTCGAACACGATGGTGACCGCCTCGCCGCGGCCGACGAGATCGGGCGGGGCCACGTCGCCGGAGCGGAGCACCTGACCGGCACCGACCGGGCGCTGCGCCACCTGTCCGACCGCGAAGGTGGTGGCGGCGAGCGCGTCCACCGGCACCGTCTCGCGCGGGCGCCGCTCGGTCGCGAGGTCGGCGGCCGTCACCGCCTCGCCGCGGGCGAGGTTGCGGGTCAGGACGGCGACTTCGCGGATTTCGACCGCCACGCCCGAGACGCGCAGCGAGGCCTGCCGCTCGCCGAGCACGACGAGGCCGGCGACGCGGCGGTTGCGCGGATCGTAGGTGACATCGACCGCCGCGGCCGGGCCATCGAGGTCGAGCGGGGCGAGCAGGATCGGGGCCTCGCCGTCGAGGCGTACCGAGAGGGTCTTGGGGTCGAGCCCGTAGGCGGTCTCCAGCGTGCGCTTGAGCGCGGCCTCGATCTCCGGGGCACCGACGCGGCGGGCGGCGCGCTGCACGCTCACCTGCACCCGGCCGCCGGTCTCGATGCCGGTCAGGCCCAAAGCGGCGGCGGCCTCGACGATGCGGCGGGCCTGGATCGTGCCGACCGCACCGAGGCCGGGGGCGCGAAAAAGCTGCCGCGCGGCGAGGTCGGCGGGCGCCCCTTCCACGAGGTCGCCGAGGCTCAGCGTGTCGCCGCGCGCGGTCACGTCGCCGCGCAGTCGCAAGGTTTCGGCGGCCATCAGCGGGGCGGCGAACAAGGCCAGCATCGCGAAGGCGGCGACAGCGACGACCGTACGGCCGAACGCGCCGGGGGAGGGCGGCAGAACGGCGCGCTTCACGGGGCGGCGGATCGGCTTGAGGGCATGCATGACTCGAAGAATCCTCAGCCGCGGAACATCTGCGAGGTGGTGGAGAGCATCTGGTCGGCGGCCGTGACGACCTTCGAGTTCATCTCGTAGGCGCGCTGGGCCGCGATCAGCGACGAGATCTCGGTGACGGCGTTGACGTTGGCCTCTTCGAGGTAGCTCTGCTGCAGATTGCCGAAGCCCTCCGAGCCCGGCAGGCCGGTGACCGCCGGCCCCGAGGCCGCGGTTTCGACGAACAGGTTGTCGCCGATCGATTCGAGGCCGACCTTGTTGACGAAGCGGGCCATCTGGAACTGGCCGAGCGCCTGGGGCGCGGTCTGGCCGGGGATCGTCGCCTGCACCGCGCCGGTGGCGCCGATGGTCACCGAGGTCGCGGTGTTCGGCACCGTGATGCCGGGATCGAGCAGGTAGCCGTCGCGGGTCACCATCTGCCCTTGCGCGTCGAGGTCGAACGAGCCGTCGCGGGTGTAGGCGGTGCGGCCGTCCGGCATGCGGACGCGGAAGAAGCCTTCGCCGCGGATGGCGACGTCGTAGTCCTTCTCCGTCATCGTCATCGTGCCCTGCGACATGACGCGGGCGGTCGAGACCGTTTTTACGCCCGAGCCCAGCGCCAAGCCGGCCGGGAGGATCGTATTCTGGTCCGAGGTCGAGGAGCCGGAGCGGCGCAGGTTCTGGTAGAGCAGGTCCTGGAAGTGGGCCTGCTGGCGCTTGTAGCCGGTGGTGCGCAGGTTCGCGATGTTGTTCGAGATGACCTGGACGTTGAGTTCCTGGGCCGCCATGCCGGTGGCGGCGGCGTAGAGGGCGCGCATTTCAGTGATCCCCTAAAGCAGGCTCATGCGCCAGCGCACTAAGCAACATCGGCGAGGCGACGGATCGCCGTGCCGCGCAGGTCGTCGAGGCGCGAGACGATGCTCGACACCATGGAATAGGTGCGGTTCACGTCCATCAGCCGGGTCATCTCGATCACCGGCTTGACGTTGGAGCGCTCCAGCGCGCCGGGCTCCAGCCGCCCCTCCGCACCCGCGGGCAGGGCCGGCGCCTCGGAGGAGAACAGGTTGGCGCCCTCGTTCTTCAGCGCCTGCGCGTCGGTGAAGCGCACGAGCCGGACGCGGCCGCGCACGCCGAGATTGGTCGAGACCGTGCCGTCGGGAGCGATGGTCAGCCCCGTCTCCTGCTGGCCGATGGTGATCGAGCCGCCGTCGCCCTGCACGGCGTAGCCGTCGGAAGTGACGAGGTTGCCCTGGGCATCGAGTTCGAAGGCGCCGTTGCGGGTGTAGCGCAGGCCCGAGGGCGTCTGCACCGCGAGGAAGGCGTCGCCGCGCACCGCCACATGCATCGGGTTGCCGTCCGGCTCGATCGGCCCCTGCGAGAGGTCGAGCGGCGTGCCCTGGTCGATGACGTAGGAGACGCGCCGGTCCTGGCGCTGGAAGCTGTCGGCGGAGGCCACCGGCATCAGGTATTCCTGAAACCGCGCCGAGCGGCCCTTGAAGCCGGTGGTCGAGACGTTGGCCATGTTGTTGGCGATGACGTCGAGCTCGCGGGCGAGCGCGGTCTGGGCGGAGACCCCGACGAAGAGCGCGTTCTGCATGGCTGGCCTCGGATGGCTGCGGCGGACGAAAAGCTTCACCGCATGGCCCGTGCCATCCTTCGGTTTTTCGTTTCTCCCAATCCCGTCAGTCGGTTGACCGAAATCCACCCCCCGGCGAGGCCGGACCGGGCGCGCCCGGCGGCAAGTCCGACCCGGCAAATTCTGCCCGGCTTAATCGGGCGTTAACCACGTCCGCCGACAACGGAAGCGGGGCCGGTGAAGCCCCGTCGCGCCACCCGTCCCGGTCCCGAGCATCCCATGGCCAAGAAGCCGAAGAAGGCGCCCGAGGCGGACGGCGAAGGCGGTGAGGCCGAAGCGCCGAAATCCAAGAAGAAGCTCATCGTCATCGTGGCCGTCGTGCTGCTGCTCGGCGGCGGGGGCGGCGGCTTCTTCATGATGAAGAAGAAGGCTGCGGCGGCCGCGGACGCCGAGCACGGCGCGCATGCGGAAGTGAAGATGCCGGCCGTCTTCGTCGATGTGCGCGACATGCTGGTCAACCTCAGCGCCGATGCCGGCCAGACCAAGGTCAGCACGCTCAAGCTGCGCATCGCGCTCGAACTCAAGGACGCCAAGGTCGAGTCCGAGGTGAAGCCCTTGATGCCGCGCGTCGAGGACGCGTTCCAGACGTATCTCCGCGAGATCCGCGCCAGCGATCTCGCCGGCTCCGCCGGGCTCTACCGCCTGCGCGAGGAGCTGTTGCGCCGCGTCAACATCGCGATCCATCCGGCCAAGGTCGAGGCGGTGCTGTTCAAGGACGTGATCGTCCAATGATGGGCCCCGAGGACGACCTCGACGACGATTGGGCGGCGGCCTTCGCCGAGCAGGGCGCCGAGGGCGGCGACGCGTCGCTCGCCGAGGAATGGGGCGCGGCCCTCGCCGAGCAGGGCACCACCAAGAGCGCCAGCGACGTCGCCGCCGAATGGGCGACGATGATCGAGGACGGGGAGACCGAGAACCTCCCCGAACTCGCCGGCAACGACCGCATCCTGAACCAGGACGAGATCGACGGCGTCCTCGGCTTTAGCTTACGCGAACTCTCCGCCTCCGGCGCGGGGGGCGTGCGCGCCATCGTCGATTCGGGCGTCGTCCAGTACGAACGCCTGCCGATGCTGGAAATCGTCTTCGACCGGATGATCCGGTTGTTGTCGACCAGCCTTCGCAACTTCTTCCAGGACAACGTCGAGGTGACCCTCGACAACATCACCTCGGTCCGGTTCGGCGACTACCTCAACGCGATTCCCCTGCCGACCCTGCTCGGCGTGTTCAAGGCCGACGTGTGGGAAGGCTCGGGCCTCGTCACGGTGGAGCAGACGCTCGCCTACTCGACCATGGACCTGCTGCTCGGCGGCAAGCGCGGCGGCTCGTCGAGCCGGCTCGACGGACGCCCGTTCACCACGATCGAGATGAGCCTCGTGCGCCGCCTCGTCGAGATCATCCTCACCGACCTCGAACTGTCGTTCCAGCCGCTCTCGCCGGTGCGGTTCGGCATCGACCGGATCGAGACCAACCCGCGCTTCGCCACCATCACGCGGCCCGGCAACGCCGCCATCCTGATCAGCCTCAAGCTCGACATGGACGGGCGCGGCGGCGGGATGCAGATCCTGTTCCCCTACGCGACCATCGAGCCGATCCGTGACCTGCTCATGCAGAGCTTCATGGGCGAGCGGCTCGGGCGCGATCAGGTGTGGGAGAGCCACCTCGCCACCGAGATCTGGCAGGCCGACATCGAGATGGAGGCGGTGCTGCACGAGGTGACGCTGCCGCTCAAGCGCGTGCTGAACCTCAAGGTCGGCGACACGCTGATGTTCGACCGCAAGCCCACCGACCTCATCACCGTCCGCTGCGGCGACTGGGCGCTGACGCAAGGCAGGATCGGCCGGATCGACGACGCCATCGCGGTGCAGGTCGCCCGGCCGCTGCGCCAGTCCCGCACCACGCTCCAGGCCTACGAGGCCTCGATGCAGAACCGCAACGACGGCTAGCAGCGCGGGCCCCCCATGACCTTCTTCGTGTCGTTCGCCGCCGATATCCTCGTCGCCATCCTGCTGGTGGCCACCATCGCCTCCTCGGTGCGGCTGTCGCGGCGCATCAGCAAGCTGAAGGCCGACGAGGCCTCGCTGCGCACCACCATCGGCGACCTCGTGGTGGCGAGCGCCACCGCGGAACGCGCCATCGCCGGCCTGCGCGCCACCCTCGACGAGTGCGACCGCACGCTCGCCGAGCGCCTCGGCACCGCCGAGCGCTACTCCGCCGACATCGCCGCCCATGTCGAGGCGGGCGAGAGCGTGATCGCCCGCATCGCGGCCATCGTGGGTCAAGCCCGCCCAGTCGCCACGGCGCCGGCCGCCCCCGCGCCGCGCCCGGTCGCCATCGAGGCCGCACCCGGCAACGGCGAGCGCGTCGGCGCCGCGCTCGCCGCTGCGCACGCCCTCTCCGAGCGCGCCCTCGACCGCCTGCGGGCCAGGGCCGCATGAAGCTCCCGGCGCGCCGCCTCGCCCGACTCGCGAGCCTGCCGACGCGTCCCCTCCGGCTGCGCCTGATCGACGCCGTGATCCTGGCGGCGGTCGGGCTTCTGGTGCTGAAGCTGACCGCCCTGATGGGCGAGGCGCCGCCCCCCGGCGCGCCGCTGCCCGATTTCGCCCGGGTGCTGGCCCATGCCCGCTCCGACTACACGCCCCCCGACCCGACCACGACCGGCTCGGTCTCCGCCCCCGAGAAGAAGGCCGAGCCCGGCCCGCCGCCGACCTACCAGCCGCCGGTGGCCGAGCCGGTCTCGCCGACCGAGCGGGCGCTGCTCGAAAAGCTCCAGGCCCGCCGCGACGCGCTCAAGCAGCGGCAGGACGCGCTCGATCTGCGCGAGCAGATGCTGAAGGACGCCGAGCGCAAGCTCGAATCCGGCGTCTCCGACCTCAAGGAGGCCGAGGAGAAGGCCGAGGCCGCGGGCGCCAAGAAGGGCGACGGCGAGAAGGCCGGCCTCAAGACCCTCGTCACGATGTACGAGACGATGAAGCCCAAGGACGCCGCCCGCGTCTTCGACCGGCTGAGCCTGGAGACGCTGGTGCCGATCGTGCTGGCGATGAACCCGCGCAAGATGGCCGAGGTGCTGGCCCTGATGGGCTCCGAACCGGCCGAACGCCTCACCGTGGCGCTGGCCAACCGCGCCCGCGGCCTCGACGCCCCGCAGACCGCCTCCGCCGCCCCGACCCTGCCGCCGGGCGAGCTGCCGGCGATCGATCCGGGGCCGAAGGGGCGTTGAGCGGCGAGGGCGATTGTAGGATCGCTCACTGGGATATATCTTCCCAGGCATGGGAAGCGTTTTGCAGAGCGGTGACGAAGCGGGCCCGGCCGGGATGCTGTCGCCGACGCAGGCCGCGTTCGTCGCCGATGTCGAGCCGCGGGACATCCACCGCGCCATCGACCGGAAGGTCTTGCCGGACCGGCTCTTCCTCCGCGGCGACGAGCGCCGCGTCGCGATCGAGGGCTGCCCCCTCGTCGCGTTCTACTACGGCAGCGCCAAGCGCCTGACCGCGGAGGAGCGCGTCGCCGCGATCCGCATCGTGGACACCCGCCTGCGGGCGGCGCCCTCGGACGAGCCTTGGTCGCGCTCGGCCGAAGACTGGATCGTGCGGGACGACCTCCTGCGGATCGACCTGTCGCCGTTCGTGGCGCGTGCGGCCGAGCGCTGGCGTCTCTACGGCGCGGCGCGGGCGATGGTGGTGTCTGACGAGGCGATCCTGTCGGGCGTCCCCGTCATCGCGGGCACCCGCATCCCGGTCCACGACGTGGCCGCCTCGCTCGCCGCGGGCCACGCACCGGAGCGCATCAGGGCGGCCTATCCCTCGCTGAGCCCGGCGCAGATCGAGCTGGCTGCCCTCTACGCCCGGGCGAACCCGCTTGCCGGACGCCCGCGGACTCGCCCGCTGCTGGAGGGCGCGCGCTTGGTCTCCGAGGACACCGTACCCCGCCGCCGGGCCGGATGAACCTGTTCATCGACGAATGCCTGAGCGACGATCTGACCCGGATGGCGCTCGATCGCGGCCATTGGGGCTCGACCAGCGTCATGCGTCGCGGCCTCTCGGGCACGCCCGATTGGCGGCTGCTGCCGATCCTGCTCGCCGAAGACCTCACTCTCGTCACCAAGAATTCGATCGATTTCCGTGGGCCGGCGGGCGCGCCCGGATCGAAGGGTCTCTATGCGGACCTCGACCTCCATGCCGGCCTGATCTGCCTGAACGGTCCGGTCGGGATGGACCTCGACCTGCAGAAGGAGCTGTTCGCGGTCGCCCTCGATCGTCTCGATGCGCTCGGCGGCGATCTGACCAACCGGGTTCTCGAAGTCAGCCTGGAGGACGACGCGATCCGCCTGCGCCTCTACGATCTGCCCCCGACCTGACGGGGAACGGGCCTATTCCGGCGCCGCCTCGTCCAGCGCCCGCTCGATCGCCTTCTCCATCGCCGCCGGCTTCGTCGCCGGGGCGAAGCGCTCGACGACGCGGCCGTCGCGGCCGATCAGGAACTTGGTGAAATTCCACTTGATCTTCTGCGTGCCGAGCAGGCCCGGCTTCTCCCGCTTCAGATCGACGTAGAGCGGGGCGGCGCCCGCGCCGTTGACCTCGATCTTGGCCAGCACCGGGAAGGTCACGTCGTAGGTGAGCGAGCAGAAGCGCTCGATCTCCTCGGCGTTGCCCGGCTCCTGTGCGCCGAACTGGTTGCAGGGGAGACCCAGCACCACGAGGCCGCGGCCGCGATAGCGCCGCCACAGCGTCTCCAGCCCCTGATACTGCGAGGTGAAGCCGCATTTCGAGGCGGTGTTGACCACGAGGAGGACCTTGCCGCGGTACTGCGACAGCGGATGCGGCCGGCCGCGCGCGTCGAGCGGGGCGTGCGCGAGGATGTCGCTCATGAGGCGGTCGCCTTCCCTTGCCGAATGTTCCCAAGTCGTCCCGGAGCGTATGTGCCGGATTTCATGGAACGATTCCAGGCTTGACCAGAATTCGGCGGGGGACATTGCATCCGGGCGCCCGCGAGGCTAGGCGGCCCGGACCATGTGCAGGAGTTCCGCGATGCCGTCCCCCTCCCGCAGGCCCGTGCCGCCCGTTTCGCAGCGGGCGCTGCTCCTCCTCGCCGGGCTGGCGTTCGGCCTCGGGTCGATGCCGGCGGCGCTCGCCCAGGACGGCGCGCCCGACACGTCCGAGGCCGCGCCGGAGGAGGCGCCCAAGCCCAAGCCGAAGCCGCGCCGGCCCCCGCCGAAGCCGAAGCCCGCGGAAGAGGCCAAGGAGACCAAGGAGCCCGCCGCCGGCGCCGGCACCGTGCTGGAGCCGGCCGCCGTCCCGTCCGGTCCGGCGCAATGGCCCGCGGGCGCCCGCTCGGTCAGCGAGAGCTACGGCGACTGGACCATGAACTGCACGCGGGAGGACAACCGCACCGATTGCGTCATCATCCAGTCCCAGGGCGACCGGCGCACCGGCAAGCGCCTGTTCAGCCTGGAGCTGAAGGTGCCGAAGGACGGGCGCACCGAGGGGCTGATCCTGATGCCGTTCGGCCTGCAGATCGAGCCCGGCGTGACGTTCAAGCTCGACGACCGCGGGCTCGGCAAGGGCGCGCCGTTCTCCTACTGCGTCGCCGACGGCTGCCTCGTGCCGATCAGCCTGCCGACGCTCGCCACCGACGCGATGAAGACCGCCCAGAACCTGACCGTGACGGCGGCCAAGCCCGACACCAAGGAGCCAACGGTCATCACCGTGCCGCTCACGGGCTTCGCCGCCGCCTTCGCCCGCTCGGCCGCCTTCGGCAGCTGAGGTACCAACGGGGGGCGGTGACGGGCCGCGCCCCCAAGGATGACGGGACACCGATGCGCCTGACCGCGACGCTTCTCCTGCCGCTCCTCGTGCTCCCGGCCGGCGCCGCGCGGGCGCAGGAGGCGCGGCCCGATTTCGAACAGTGCCTGGCGGGGCTCCAAACCCTCGCCGAGGAGCGCGGCGTGCCCGCGACCGCGCGTGAGGCGCTGAAGGAGATTTCCCCCGACCCGGCGGTGCTGCCCGCGACCCGGACGCAGGCCGAGTTCGTCCGGCCGGTCTGGGACTACATCGACGCCTCGGTGACGCCGGAGAAGATCGCGACCGGACAGGCGAAGCTCGCCGAGTGGTCGGACGTGCTCGGGCGGATCGAGACGGCCTACGGTGTCGATCGCCACGTGCTCGTCGCCTTCTGGGGCGTCGAATCCGGCTACGGCAGCGTGCTCGACGATCCCAGGATCGTGCGGCCGGTGATCCCGGCCCTCGCCACGCTCGCCTGCCAGGACGGGAGCCGCACCGCGTTCTGGCGCGACGAATTTTTGGGGGCGCTGACGATCCTTGCCAACGGCGACGCGGACGCCCAGCGCATGACCGGCTCCTGGGCCGGCGCCATGGGCCACACCCAGTTCATGCCGAGCGCCTACCTCAAGCACGCGGTCGATTTCGACGGCGACGGCAAGCGCGACATCTGGCGCTCGGTCCCCGACGCGCTCGCCTCGACCGCCAACTTCCTGAAGAGCTACGGTTGGCGATCCGGCGAGGGTTGGGGCCAGGAGGTCGCCCTTCCGGAGAACTTCGACTACCGGCTCGCCGACGAGACGACCGAGCGCAGTTTTTCGGAATGGGCGGCGCTCGGGCTGAAGCCCGCGGGCGGCAAGGCATTTCCGGAGGGGGCGGAGCGGCGGGCGACTCTGGTGGTGCCCGCGGGCGCGCGGGGGCCGGCCTTCCTGCTCGAGCCGAACTTCAAGGTGATCCTGCGCTACAACACGGCGCTCGCCTACGCGCTGACCGTCGCCCACCTCTCCGACCGTCTCGCGGGCGGCGCAGGCTTCGCCCGCGACTGGCCGCGGGGCGACCGGATGCTGACCAACGACGAGCGCACCGACCTCCAGACCCGCCTCGAAGCCCTTGGCCACCCGACCGGCGGCACCGACGGCAAGGTCGGCCCCAAGACCCGCGCGGCGATCCGCGCGTTCCAGTCCGCCCACGGCCTCGTGCCGGACGGCTACGCCGAGGCTGGTTTGTTGGAGAAGGTGAGGGCGGGTTCGCGAAAGCCGCAGTAAGCGCCTGCGCACAACGTGCGGGCCGGTCTTGCAATTCAGGCACGAAAGCCGATTATCCCGGGAGTGGGACGAGGGAGCGTGAACTCCCTCGCCCCTTTTCGGTGTGAGCCTTAGCCGATGCTAAAGCGGAGGATCAGAGACAAGCTGGTCCTCCGCACATGGCGGAACTTCACCGAAACGCGAAAGCGTGGAAAAAACCACACCATCGTCGCCTCCTGGGTCGTGACCGAGCGAAGCCGTCGCCCGCGGACGCCCGGCGGCTGACCGGGCGTGAGCCCTTGCCGGCTTGGCGCTTCCCGCGCGATCACGGCAGGCATCATCGCTGCCCAACTCCGAAATCTCGGTTAACGGAGCCCGCGAGGGAGCCCCGCCCATGCGCGTCCTGCTGGTGCATTGCCATCCCCGCCCCGACAGCTTTTCCGCGTCCCTGCGCACCACCGCCGTCGCCGCGCTCGAAGCCGCGGGCCACAAGGTCGAGACCGTCGATCTCTATTCCGAAAACTTCGATCCCCGGCTGAGCGGCGCGGAGCGCGGCGCCTACTACGACGAGGCGGCGATCCCGCCCGACATCGCCGGGCATGTCGCGGCCCTGCGGCGGGCCGAGATGCTGGTGCTGGTCTATCCGACGTGGTGGTTCGGGATGCCGGCGATGCTGAAAGGCTGGTTCGACCGGGTGTGGCGCCCGGGCGTCGCCTTCGCGCTCGGCGGCGCCCGCGTGCTGCAGCCGCGGCTCACGAACATCCGCCGGATCGCGGTGGTGACGACCTACGGCTCGCCGCGCTGGCTGCTCTGGCTCGTCGGCTGGCCGGACCGGCGCGTGGTGAGGCGGGGCATCTGCGTGCTCTGCGCCCCGCGCTGCCGGCTCGACTGGATCGCGCTCACCGGCATGGACGGCGTCACGCAAGGAGCGCGAGAACGCTTCGTGGGCCAAGTCCGCCGACGATTGGCGCGGCTGTAACGGGAATCAGCCCGGAAACCGCTCGAAGCGCGGCAGGTCGTGGGCGTGCTCCATCCAGGCGATGCGTTCGGCCACTTGGATATGAACCTGCGGCGGCATCGCCGCGGGATCGTCGAGGGTGCCGGTCTGCACGTCAATCATTCCCGGCAGCACCGTTTCGTTGACGTAGAACAGGCCCGTGCCGCAGCGACCGCAGAAGTGGCGCCGCCCGTGCTCGGACGAGGCGTAGACCGTGGGCTCGCCCTCGATGGTCACCTGTCCGGCCGGCACCATCGCCCAGCCGACCATCGGCGCGCCCGCATGGCGGCGGCAGTCGGAACAGTGGCACAGCGCGTTGTGCACCGGCTCGCCCCGCATCGTGTAGCGGATCGCCCCGCAATGGCAGCCTCCGGTCGGCATCGGCCTCTCCCCCTCGATTCGCGACGCCGGACCCTAGGCCGCGAACTCATAACGATTGGCACGGTTGCTCACGCTGATCGTTGGTCCTCCAGCCATGGAGGATCGTGAATGGCACGGTTTGATCTGACGGACGCGGAGTGGGCAGCGATCGAGCCGGTTCTGCCGACGGACGTGCGTGGCAAAGAACGGGCGGACG
>NZ_JBBXMW010000016.1:0-130405 GCF_038442325.1 Methylorubrum subtropicum
GGTCCGGCACCGCCGAAAACAAACCCTGCACTTCCAGCATCGATCACCTCCTGTCTATAAGGAGGCGTCAACGCATGGCCTTCAACGCGGATCGACGCGCCGAAAAGTCATATGCGATAGCCCTGCCACAAGGGGGAGGAGAGGCGCGCAATTCTGCGCCGAATGCGATTTGGAAGGCCGCCCTACCCCCGCAGGCCCGGCGCTTCCTGCCCGGTGCGCGCGACGTACTCGGTGTACCCGCCGCCGTACTGGTGCACGCCGTCGGCGGTCAGCTCCAGCACGCGGTTGGAGAGCGCGGCGAGGAAGTGGCGGTCGTGGGAGACGAACAGCATCGTCCCCTCGAACTGCGCCAGCGCCTCGATCAGCATCTCCTTGGTGCCGATGTCGAGGTGGTTGGTCGGCTCGTCGAGCACGAGGAAATTCGGCGGGTCGAACAGCATCTTGGCCATCACGAGGCGGGCCTTCTCGCCCCCCGAGAGCACCCGGCAGGGCTTCTCCACATCGTCGCCGGAGAAGCCGAAGCAGCCGGCCAGCGCCCGCAGCGAGCCCTGCCCCGCCTGCGGGAAGCTCGCCTCCAGATCGCCGAACACGGTGGCGTCGCCGTCGAGCAGGTCCATGGCGTGCTGGGCGAAGTAGCCGAGCTTGACGCTGCCGCCGACCGTCACCGTGCCGGCATCCGGCGGGGTGCTGCCGGTGATGAGCTTCAGGAGCGTCGACTTGCCGGCGCCGTTGACGCCCATGATGCACCAGCGCTCACGCCGGCGGATCGAGAAGTCGAGCCCCTCGTAGACGATGCGGCTGCCGTACCTCTTGTGGATGCCCTTGAGCATGGCGACGTCGTCGCCCGAGCGGGGTGCCGGCTGGAACTCGAACGCCACGGACTGGCGGCGCTTCGGGGGCTCGACCCGCTCGATCTTGTCGAGTTTTTTCACCCGACTTTGGACTTGAGCCGCGTGCGAGGCGCGGGCCTTGAAGCGCTCGATGAACTTGATCTCCTTGGCCAGCATCGCCTGCTGGCGCTCGAACTGCGCCTGGGCCTGGGTGTCGGCCATGGCGCGCTGCTGCTCGTAGAAGCCGTAATCGCCGGAATAGGTCGTGAGGCTGCCGCCGTCGATCTCGACGATCTTGGTGACGATGCGGTTCATGAACTCGCGGTCGTGCGAGGTCATCATCAGCGCGCCGTCGTAGTTCTTCAGGAAGTCCTCGAGCCAGATCAGGCTCTCGAGATCGAGATGGTTCGACGGCTCGTCGAGCAGCATCACGTCGGGGCGCATCAGCAGGATGCGGGCGAGCGCCACGCGCATCTTCCAGCCGCCGGACAGCTTGCCGACATCGCCGTCCATCATCTCCTGAGAAAAGCCGAGGCCCGCCAGCACCTCGTAGGCGCGGCCCTCCAGCGCGTAGCCGTCGAGTTCCTCGAACCGGCCCTGCACCTCGCCGTAGCGCTCGATCAGCGCCTCCATCTCGTCGGCGCGGTCGGGATCGGCGAGCCCGGCCTCGATCTCCTTGAGTTCGGCCGCGATCTCGCTGACCGGCCCGGCTCCGGCCATGGTCTCGGCCACCACCGTGCGGCCGGCCATCTCGCCGACATCCTGGCTGAAATAGCCGATGGTGATGCCGCGATCGGTCGAGACCTGGCCCTCGTCCGGCGGCTCCTCGCCGGTCATCATCCGGAACAGGGTGGTCTTGCCCGCTCCGTTCGGTCCGACGAGCCCGGCCTTCTCGCCCTTCTGCAGCGCAGCGGAAGCCTCGATGAAAACGAGCTGCCGGCCGTTCTGCTTGCCGATCTTGTCGAGGCGTATCATGGCGTCCGCAGGTATCTTTGGGGGTGACTCGCCGCGGATTTACGGCATCGGCGCTCGTGCGGGAAGCCGCAGCCCTGCCCGTCGCGCAGGCCAGCCTCCCGCCCCCTCCCGGTCCACGGGCCGGCGGAAACGGCCATCTACGGTCTTGCCGCAGCGCAGCATCGCGCCCTCCCCCATGCCCGAAGGAGCCCCATGCTCCCGCTTCCCATCCTCGCGCTCGCCGTCGCCTCGTTCGGCATCGGCACCACCGAGTTCGTCATCATGGGGCTCTTGCCCGAGGTGGCCCAGGACTTCGGCGTCACGATCCCGCAGGCGGGCCATCTCGTTTCGGGCTACGCGCTCGGCGTGGTGATCGGCGCGCCGATCGTCGCGATGGCGACCGCGCCGCTGCCGCGCAAGGCGGCTTTGCTCGCCCTCATGGCGGTGTTCACACTGGGCAACCTCGCCTGCGCCCTGGCGCCGGCCTATTGGCCGCTGATGGCGGCGCGCGTCGCGACCGCCTTTGCCCACGGCGCCTTCTTCGGCATCGGCGCCATCGTGGCCCGCGATCTCGTGCCCAAGGAGAAGCGCACCCAGGCCGTGGCGCTGATGTTCGCAGGCCTCACGCTCGCCAACGTGCTCGGCGTGCCGCTCGGGACCGCGCTCGGACAGGCGCTCGGCTGGCGCGCGACGTTCTGGGCGGTGGTCGGCATCGGGCTCGCGGCGGGCGGGGCCATCGCCTTCGCACTCCCCGGCGGGATGCCCGGCACCCGCGGCGGTCTGGCGAAAGAATTCCGGGCGCTGGGGCGCTGGCCGGTTCTGCGACCGATGCTGGTCTCGACGCTGTCCTCGGTGAGCTTCTTCACCGTGTTCACCTACATCGCCCCCTTCCTCACCGGCGTGACCGGGCTGACGCCGGGCGGCGTCACGGGAGCGCTGTTCGCCGCCGGCGTCGGGCTCACAATCGGCAACCTCGCGGGCGGCTGGCTCGCCGACCGCAGCCTGATGGGCACCGTGCTCGGCAGCTTTGCCGGAATCGTCGGGGTGCTGCTGGTGCTGGCCCTCGTCGCGCCCCACACGGTGCCGGCGCTCGCCGTGCTGGTGGTGTGGAGCGCGCTCGCCTTCGCGCTGGTCTCGCCGCTTCAGGTCTGGGTGGTGGAGGCGGCGAGCGACGCCCCGAACCTCGCCTCGACCCTGAACCAGGGCGCGTTCAACCTCGGCAACGCCACCGGCGCTTGGCTCGGCGGCACGGCGCTGACGCTGGGGGCCGGCTATCGCGAGTTGCCGGTGCTGGCCGCGGTGGTGTCGCTCATCGGGCTTGGGCTCGCCGCGACGGCGGTGATGCGGGGTAAGGACAAGCCGTCGCTGAGCCTCGCTCAAGGTCGCGTCGGTCCCTAATCGAAAGCGTCGTCGAACCCGACGCTCGGCCTCAGCCCGCCCATCACGTCGAGGCAGGCTTGCAGGATGTAGGCGGCGGCGAGCTTGTCCACGAGTTCGCCCCTTCGCGCCCGCGAGGCGTCGGCCTCCAAGAGCGTGCGGGTGACGGCGGCGGTGGAGAGCCGCTCGTCGAAGAACAGCACCGGCAGCGGCAGGATCGGCTTCAGGTTGCGCGCAAAACTCCGGCTCGACTGGGCGCGGGGGCCTTCCGTGCCGTCCATGTTGAGCGGCAGGCCGATCACGATGCCGCCGACCCCGTGCTGCGTGCAGAGCGCGGCGAGGCGTTGCGCGTCGGGGGTGAACTTGACCCGGCGGATCGTCTCCAGCGGCGAGCCGATCCGGCGCCCGACATCGGACAGCGCGACCCCGATGGTCTTGGTGCCGAGGTCGAGCCCGATCAGGCGCGGCTGCCCGGCGGAGGCCGCGGCGAAGGCGGCGATCTCGTCGCGGTTCACGCCTCGGTCGTCCCCAGTGCTTCGAGCGTTTCGGCGTCGTCGCCCTCGAAGGTCGCGGGTAGCGGGCCGGCGCCCTCGCCGAGGATGTGCAGCACCTCCAGTCCCTGGAGGCCGCGCACGAACGCGGGCAGGTCGGCGCCGCCGAAATGCACCGTCTCCAGATCGGCGTTGAGCACCCAAATGTCGTATTCCGGGAAACCCGGCGTCACGTCGAAGAACAGGAAGTCGCCGCGCGCGGTCTCGCCGAAGAAGCAGGCCCGGTCCATCAGGCCGGCATCGGCGTCGCCCTCCACGGTGAAGCGGTGGGGCTCGTCGCCCTCGCCCTTCAGGCCGTCGATGGCGAGCGCGATGCCGTGGGCGATCAGGTGGGCGCGCGCCACGAGGTCGGCGGCCTCCACCGGCACGGGGGTGAACAGGCGCACATGCCCGCCGATCCGCCCGGCGCCGCATTCGCGCGCGAAGCTGCGGTAGCTGCCCGGCAGGGCGAAGCCGAGTTCGGATTCGGCCCGGGCGAGGTCGGCCTCGCTCGACCGGAGGCCGGGCGTCAGGCCAGGGAAGACGCTGTCCCACATTGCAAAAGGCCTCCGGCGCGCGGGAGGCCGGCTTAGGCCGCGGGCGGGCGGCTTGTCCACCGCCGGATTAACCATCCGGCGCGGTCGAGTGCGCAGAGAGGGAGCGCGGCGCGAGCGGGAGTGTTAAGGGTTCGTTAACCAGCCCGGAGCCGACCCTTGACCCGCCCGCCGATGCCGGAGACGCCCCGCCGCCGGCTGGCCCGTCGCCACGTCCTGATGTTGATCCTGGCCTGCGAGGTCATGGTGGTGGGCGTGTCCAACGCCGACCGCTACCGCCCGCCGGGCATCGTCGTCGATCAGACGGTGACGCGGGGCAATGTCATTACCTGAAGACGGCACTGCGAAGGCCGTTCCACGCCGTCAGCGCGAGGCGGAACCGGCGCAATCCAGTGCTTCGCAGGTTCGGAAGACGACGGCTACCTCGACCCTTTTCCACCCCTGACCCTCATCCTGAGGTGCCGAAGCGCAGCGGAGGCCTCGAAGGAAAGCTCCGGAGGTCGCGCGATCCCTGGAGCCCTCCTTCGAGGCCGCTGACGCGGCACCTCAGGATGAGGGGGATGGGTTGGATGAGCGCTCGTGACGAAGCCGTTGCGCTCCCTTCGGTCGCGTCGCGCCCTGGATCGCGTCAATTCCGCCTCGCGATGACGGCGCGGGTCGTCCCGCGACGTGTGGGTTCGACGCGTCGAAATCCGAAAAAAAGAATCAGCCGTTCGGCAGGTGCGTGGCCAGCGCTTCGAGCACGGCCATCCGCACCGCCACGCCCATCTCGACCTGCTCGCGGATGAGCGATTGCGCCCCGTCGGCGATCTCGGACGAGATCTCCACGCCGCGGTTCATCGGGCCCGGATGCATCACCAGGGCGTCGGGCTTGGCGAGCGCCAGCTTGTCGCCGTCGAGGCCGTAATAGCGAAAATACTCCTTCACCGAGGGGACGAAGGAGCCGTTCATGCGCTCGCGCTGGAGACGCAGCATCATGACGATGTCGCAGCCCTTCAACCCTTCGCGCATGTTCGTGAACACCTCGACGCCGAAGCGGGCGACGCCGGTCGGCAGCAGCGTCGAGGGGCCGATCACCCGCACCCGCGCGCCGAGCGCGTTGAGCAGGAGGATGTTGGAGCGCGCGACCCGCGAATGCAGGACGTCGCCGCAGATCGCCACGGTGAGCCCCTCGATGCCGCCCTTGTTGCGGCGAATCGTCAGCGCGTCGAGGAGCGCCTGGGTCGGGTGTTCGTGGGCGCCGTCGCCCGCGTTGACGACCGCGCAATCGACCTTGCGGGCCAGCAGATGCACCGCGCCCGCGGAATGGTGGCGCACGACGATGATGTCGGGGCGCATGGCGTTGAGCGTCGCGGCGGTGTCGATCAGGGTCTCGCCCTTCTTCACCGAGGAGGAGGCGACCGACATATTCATCACGTCGGCGCCCAGCCGCTTGCCGGCGAGTTCGAACGAGGATTGGGTCCGCGTCGAGGGCTCGAAGAACAGGTTGATCTGGGTGCGACCGCGCAAGGTGGTGCGCTTCTTCTCGACCTGCCGCGACAGCGCCACCGCGTCGTCGGCGCGGGCGAGCAGGGCTTCGATGTCCGGCCGGCTCAGGCCCTCGATGCCGAGCAGGTGACGGTGCGGGAAGGCGGGTGCGATCTCGGCGGTCATGCTGCGGTTCCGGCGTCGGCCGTGGCTATAGGGGGGGGCGACGGCGGCGGCAAGGCGAGCTGGCGGGGCGGTGCCTGCCCCCGGTTATTCCGGGGCCACGTAGCGGGACCCGGAATCCACCCGTGATGCGCGGCTCTGTATGGCGTCGTGCCCTGTCGTGGGTTCCGGGTTCTCGCTTCGCGAGTCCCGGAATGACGACCGTCGAGGAATGGAACGCGCGGAGGCGCAACCCGCACGTGCGAAAAGAATCCTCCATCCCTGTCGCGGCCAAGAGAATTTCCTGATCCTCGCGAGCCCGTGAACGAGAAAAATTTGAACGATCCGGATGCCGAGCCGTTGGCAGCCTGTCCGCGGGCACGGCGGCTCGGATGCGGTGACGCGCCGAACCGCCCCGCTCGCCGAACCGAAAGGAATGCCATGAACGCTCGACTTCTCCTCACGGCCGGCGCCCTCTCGCTGGGTCTCGGCCTGTCGTCGGGAGCCTTCGCGCAGGGCATGCAGCCCGGCGCCGGGATGGACCCGGCGATGGGTGGCCAGATGCAGCAGGGCCAGATGGGTGACGACATGGGTCAGGAGCAGCGCCCGATGAAGCGTAGCTCCAAGAAGATGAAGAAGCCCATGAAGAGCAAGAAGATGATGCGGTCGAAGCGCATGAACTCCGGGATGGAGTCCCAGGGTGGCATGAGCGGCCAGGGCGGCATGTAGTCTTCTCGCCCGGCGCCCCGCGCCGGGGTAGTTTGAGAGCGCCCGTCCGGTTCGACCGGGCGGGCGTTGTCGTGTGACCGGGACGAGGAACGCCGCCGTGGCCGCAGGAACCGCGTTGGGCAAGAGCGCCCTAGGAAAGGGCGACGTCGTCGAGACCGTACGCCGCCGCTGGATGTTTCGCCATCCGCTGGTGATCCGGCTCGCGCACTGGATCAACGTGGTCTGCCTCGCCATCCTGCTGATGAGCGGCCTGCAGATCTTCAACGCCCATCCGGCGCTCTACTGGGGCTCGGCCTCGACCTTCGACCGGCCGTTCGTCGCGATCACCGACGACCAGCGCGACGACGGCACGGCGCGCGGCGTCACCTACGTGGCCGGCAAGTCCTTCGACACCACCGGCTGGCTCGGGCTGTCGAACCTCAACGGCGAGGCCACGGGCCGCGCCTTCCCGTCCTGGGCGACCCTGCCGGCGCATCAGGACCTCGCCACGGGGCGGCGGTGGCACTTCCTGTTCGCCTGGGCCTTCGTGATCAACGGGCTGATCTACCTGATCTACGGCATCGGCACCGGCCAGCTGCGCCGTCGCCTGATCCCCGAGGGCGACCAGATGCGGGGTCTCGGCGCCTCGATCCGCGAGCACCTGACGCTGCACTTCGCGCAGGGCGACGAGGCCAAGCGCTATAACGTGCTGCAGAAGCTCACCTATCTCGTCGTCGTGCTGATCCTGCTGCCCCTGATGCTGCTCACCGGCCTGTCGATGTCGCCCGGCGTCAACGCCGTGGTGCCGCTGCCGGACCTGTTCGGCGGGCGCCAATCGGCCCGGACCGTCCACTTCATCGTCACGAACCTGCTGGTGCTATTCGTGATCGTCCACGTCCTGCTGGTGCTCGCCTCCGGTCTCTGGAACAACATGCGCAGCATGCTGACCGGCTGGTACGTCATCGAGCGCCGCAAGCTGCCCGCCGGCCCGGAAGAGATCCGATGATGCGCCGCCTCGCTCGTCCCCTCACCCATCGCCGCGGCTTCCTCACCGCCGCCGCGGGTCTGCTCGGCGTCTCGGCGCTCGGCGGCTGCGACCGCTTCGCCGTGACGCCGCGGGGCCGCCAGACGCTCAAGCTCGGCGAGGACGCCAACCTCTACGTCCAGCGCCTGCTGCTGACCCCGGCCTCGCTGGCCAAGGAGTTTCCGGATTCGGAGATCTCCCCCTGGTTCAAGCCGAACGGGACGATCGATCCGCAGGACCGCGACTACAAGGCGCTGGCCGCCAGGAACTTTTCGGATTGGCGCTTGCGCATCGACGGCCTCGTGGAGAACCCGCAGGCCCTCTCGCTCGCCGACCTGCGGGCGCTGCCCGCCCGCACCCAAACCACGCGCCACGATTGCGTCGAGGGCTGGAGCGCCATCGGCAAGTGGACCGGCGTGCCGCTCGCCGAGGTGCTGAAGCGCGCCGGGCTGAAGCCGGAGGCTCGCTACATCGTGTTCCACTGCGCCGACACGATGGAATTCGCCATGAGCGGCGACACCGAGACCGCCAACCCGGACATGACCGCCCGCGCGGAGGGCGAGGAGAACCAAGCGAGCGACTCGAAGGCCGCCGGGGCCGAGGCGCCGGACGCCGACGCGCCCGATTCCGACACCTCGAAGGGCACGCCGATCCGCTACTACGAGAGCATCGACCTCACCGACGCCTACCACCCGCAGACGATCCTGGCCTACGATCTCAACGGCAAGGCGCTGCCGGTCTCGAACGGTGCGCCGCTGCGCCTCAGGGTCGAGCGCCAGCTCGGCTACAAGCAGGCGAAGTACATCCAGCGGATCGAGGTGCGGGATACGCTCGCGGGCGTCGGCGAGGGCGGCGGCGGGTATTGGGAGGACCGGGGCTACGAGTGGTACGCGGGGATTTGAGACCGTCCGGTCGCCTCGTCCCATCCAACGCTCTCATCCTGAGGTGCCGCGTCAGCGGCCTCGAAGGAGGGCTCCAGAAGCCTCTGCGATCCCTGGAGCCCTCCTTCGAGGCTCCGCTGCGCGTCGCACCTCAGGATGAGGGGGTTGGGTGGGAAAGGCTGGGCGTGCCGGCCTTGACGATGCTTGCGCCCCCGCCCCGCGGGATCGTGCCGATTTGACAACGCAGGCCCGCTCACCCACTTCTGCGCGGCGCGAGCCCCGGCCGTCGACGGATGTCCGGTCGGCGCTTGATCCCCAAAACCGTCCCCGCGGTGAGGCTCTGGCGAGAGGCAGAGGTTCATGAAAGTCGTCGTCGTCGAGTCGCCGGCCAAGGCCAAGACGATCAACAAGTACCTGGGGAGCGACTACGAGGTCCTGGCCTCGTTCGGCCATATCCGCGACCTCCCGGCGAAGGACGGCTCGGTCGATCCGGAGGCCGACTTCGCGATGATCTGGGAGGTGGAGGATCGCGGCGCCAAGCGCGTCGCCGAGATCGCCCGCGCCGTGAAGGGCGCGGAGAAGCTCATCCTCGCGACCGACCCGGATCGTGAGGGCGAGGCGATCTCCTGGCACGTGATCGAGGCGCTGACCGCCAAGAAGGTGCTCAAGGGCATCCCCGTGGAGCGGGTGACGTTCAACGCCATCACCAAGGCGTCGGTCGATGCGGCGATGCGCAAGCCCCGCGAGATCGATCAGGCGCTGGTCGATGCCTATCTGGCGCGCCGCGCCCTCGATTACCTCGTCGGCTTCAACCTCTCGCCGGTGCTGTGGCGCAAGCTGCCGGGGGCGAAGTCGGCTGGCCGCGTGCAGTCGGTGGCGCTGCGCCTCGTCGTCGAGCGCGAGATGGAGATCGAGCGGTTCAAGCCCCGCGAGTACTGGACGCTCATCGCCACGCTCGCGACCGAGGGGGGCGGCGTGTTCGAGGCCCGGCTGGTGGGCGCCGACGGCAAGCGCATCCAGCGCCTCGACATCGGCAACGGCGAGGAGGCCGCCGCCTTCAAGCGCGACCTCGAACTCGCGACGTTCCACGTGGCGAGCGTCGAGGCCAAGCCCGCCAAACGCCACCCGCAGCCGCCGTTCACGACCTCCACCCTCCAGCAGGAGGCCTCGCGCAAGCTCGGGATGGCGCCGGCCCAGACCATGCGGGTCGCCCAGAAGCTCTACGAGGGCGTCGATGTCGGCGGCGAGACCGTCGGCATCATCACCTACATGAGGACCGACGGCGTCGACATGGCGCCGGAGGCGATTCAGGACGCCCGCCGGGTGATCGGGCGCGAGTTCGGCGACGCGTACGTGCCGGACGTGCCCCGGAAGTACACGGTGAAGGCCAAGAACGCGCAGGAGGCCCACGAGGCCGTGCGCCCGACCGACATGGGCCGTCTGCCGAAGTCGGTCGCCCGCTTCCTCGAACCGGAGCAGGCCAAGCTCTACGAGCTGATCTGGACGCGCACGGTGGCGAGCCAGATGGAATCGGCCGAGTTCGAGCGCACCACCGTCGACATCGCCGCGGGGGTCGGGCCGCGCAAGCTCGATCTGCGCGCCACCGGTCAGGTCGTGACCTTCGACGGCTTCCTCGCGCTCTATCAGGAGGGCAAGGACGACGAGGAGGACGAGGACGGCAAGCGCCTGCCCGCGATGAAGGCCAACGATCCGTTGAAGCGCGAGCGCATCGCTTCGACCCAGCACTTCACCGAGCCGCCGCCGCGCTATTCCGAGGCCAGCCTCGTCAAGCGGATGGAGGAACTCGGCATCGGCCGGCCCTCGACCTACGCGGCGGTGCTCCAGACCCTGCGGGATCGCGAATACGTCAAGATCGAGAAGAAGCGCCTCCAGCCGGAGGACAAGGGCCGGCTCGTCACCGGCTTCCTCGAGAGCTTCTTCAAGCGCTACGTCGAGTACGATTTCACCGCGAGCCTGGAGGAGCAGCTCGACCGGGTCTCGAACGCCGAGATCGACTGGCGGGCGGTTCTGCGCGACTTCTGGCGCGACTTTTCCGCCGCCATCGGCGGCACCAAGGAACTGCGCGTCGCGGAAGTCCTGGAGGCGCTGAACGGCCTGCTCGGGCCGCACATCTTCCCGGACAAGGGCGACGGCTCGGACCCGCGCAGCTGCCCGACCTGCGGCGCGGGCCAGCTCTCGCTCAAGCTCGGCAAGTTCGGCGCCTTCATCGGCTGCTCGAACTACCCCGAGTGCAAGTACACCCGCCAGCTCTCGGCCTCCGCGGTCGAGGGCGAGGGGGACGGCTCGTCCGCGGAGGGCGGCCAGCCCGGCGTGCGGGTGCTCGGCGAGGACCCGGCCACCGGCCTGCCCGTGACCCTGCGCGACGGCCGGTTCGGGCCGTTCGTGCAGCTCGGCGAGGCCTCGGCCGAGAAGGGGGCGGAGAAGCCCAAGCGTTCCTCGCTGGCCAAGGGGATGACGCCGTCCTCCGTTACCCTCGAAGTGGCACTCAAGCTGCTGTCGCTGCCGCGGGAGGTCGCCAAGCATCCCGAGACCGGCGAGCCGATCCTGGCCAATATCGGCCGCTACGGCCCGTACGTGCAGCACGGGAAGACCTACGCCAACCTCGGGCGTGACGACGACGTGCTGGAGGTCGGTGCCAACCGCGCCATCGATCTCATCGTCGCCAAGGAGCAGGGCGGCGGGCGCGGCGGCCGGGGCGCGGCCGATCCGGGCCGCGTCGTCGGCCAGGATCCGGGCGGGCTCGACCTCGTGGTCAAGGCCGGCAAGTACGGCCCCTATGTCAGCGACGGCTCGGTCAACGCCACGCTGCCGAAATCGATGGCCGCCGAGAGCCTGACGCTCGCGCAGGCGATCGAACTGATCGAGGCCAAGCGCGCGGCCGGCGGCGGCAAGAAGCCGGCGCGCAAGACGGCGGCCCGAAAGCCGGCGGCGAAGGCGGCGGATTCGGCGGACGCCGCACCCAAGGCGAAGAAGCCGGCGACGCGGAAGACGGCATCCAAGACGGCCGCGAAGCCCGCCGCCAAGGCGACGGCCCGCAAGACCAAGGCGAGCTGACGTTTACCGCGTCGAGCGCGGGTCCCCTCCCCCTTGTGGGGAGGGGTAGGGATGGGGGTCGCGCAGAAGGCACCGCCCCACCCCATCCTGAACCACCCCCACCTCCTCCCTCCTCCCCGCAAGGGGGAGGAGAGCGCCTTTTTCGGCGATCGAGGGACCCTGTGGCCTACTTCTTCGCCCGCTTCGCCTGCGTGCGGGCGGCCTCCAGCACCTTCTCGGCGGTGAAGCCGAACTTGCCCAAGAGGTCCTTGATCGGCGCGGAGGCCCCGAAGGTGTGCATGCCGACGATTGAACCCGTGGAGCCGGCGTAGCGGTCCCAGCCGATCACGCTGCCCTGCTCCACCGCGACGCGGCCGAGCACGTCGGGGGGCAGCACGCTGTCGCGGTAGGCCTGGTCCTGGCGCTCGAACAGGTCCCAGGACGGCATCGAGACGACTCGTGCGTTCACGCCCTCGCCCTTCAGCGTCTCGTAGGCCGAGAGGCAGAGCTGCACCTCGGAGCCGGTGCCGATCAGGATCACGTCCGGGGTGCCCTCGCAATCGGCCAGCACGTAGGCGCCCTTGGCGGTGCCGGAGGCGGGCGCGTACTTCGTGCGGTCGAGGGTCGGCAGCGGCTGGCGCGAGAGCGCCAGCACCGCCGGCTGGTCCTTCAGCGAGAAGATGACGCGGTAGGCTTCCGCCACCTCGTTGGCGTCGGCCGGGCGCAGGGTCACGAGGCCGGGGATGCAGCGGAGCGAGAGGATCTGCTCCACCGGCTGGTGGGTCGGCCCGTCCTCGCCGACCCCGATCGAGTCGTGCGTGAAGATGTGGAAGATCGGCAGCTCCATCAGCGCGGCGAGCCGGATCGGCGGGCGCATGTAGTCGGCGAAGACCAGGAAGGTCGCGCCGTAGGCCCGCAGGCCCACGAGGCCGAGGCCGTTGACGATCGAGCCCATGGCATGCTCGCGCACGCCGAAATGGATGTTGCGCCCGCCCGGCTCGAACGGGGTGAGCGAGCCCGCCCCTTCGAAGGTGAGGTTCGACTTGTTCGACGGCGCGAGGTCGGCCGAGCCGCCGAGCAGGAACGGCACGTGCTGGGCGATGGCGTTCAAGACCTTGCCGGACGATTCGCGGGTGGCGAGGCCCTTGGCGTCCGGCTCGAACACCGGGATATCCTTATCCCAGCCCTTCGGCAGCCGGCCTTCGAGGAAGGCCGACAGCTCCTCGGCATGCTCCGGGTCGGCGGCCTTGGCGGCGTCGAAGAAGCCTTCCCATTGCGAATAGAGCGCCGCGCCGCGCTTGCCGATGCCGTCGGCAAACGTGTCGTAGACGCCGTCCGGCACGAGGAACTGCGCGTCCTCGGGCCAGCCATAGGCGCGCTTGGCGCCCTTCACCTCGTCCTCGCCGAGGGCGTCGGAATGGGCTTTCGCCGTGTTCTGCTTCTTCGGCGCGCCGTAGCCGATGATCGAATTGACGACGATGAGCGTCGGGCGGTCGCTCGACTGGAGGAAGGTCTCCAGCGCGGCGGAAATCGCGTGGGTGTCGTTGGCGTCGGCCACCCGCAGCACCTGCCAGCCATAGGCCAGGAAGCGGGTCGCGACTTCTTCCGAGAAAGCCAGCTCGGTGTGGCCCTCGATCGTGATGGTGTTGTTGTCGTAGATCCAGCAGAGGTTCGACAGGCGCAGGTGCCCGGCGATGGACGCGGCCTCCTGGCTGACGCCCTCCATCAGGTCGCCGTCCGAGCAGATGGCGTAGACGTTGTAGTCGAACAGCGGCAGGTCGGGCCGGTTCAGGCGCTCGCCCTTGAAGCGCCCGCCGATCGCCATGCCGACGGAATTCGCCACGCCCTGCCCGAGGGGACCGGTCGTGGTCTCGACGCCGGTGGTGTAGTGATACTCCGGGTGCCCCGGCGTCCGGCTGTCGAGCTGCCGGAACTTTTTGATATCATCCAGGGAGACGGCCGGCGCGTTCGCGCCGTCCTTCTCGGCGACGCGGGCGAGATGCAGCAGCGCGTAGAGCAGCATCGAGGCGTGGCCCGCCGAGAGCACGAACCGATCACGGTTCGGCCAATGCGGGTGGGCCGGATCGTAGCGCAGATACCGGTTCCACAGGGTGTAGGCCACAGGCGCCAGCGCCATCGGCGCGCCGGCATGGCCGGAATTCGCCTTCTGCACCGCGTCGATGGCCAGCGTCCGGATCGTATCGATCGCGAGCTTGTCGCCCTCAGCGAGAGCCGCCTTGGGGCTCGTATCTGCACCGCTCATCAGTCTACCGTCTCTCTCGCTTCCATCACCCGCTTGCCCGCGGGACGCGCTATTGCGCCGCGATGGATTCGCCTGTCCTCGACTCGGAATGGTCCGCGCCGCTGCCCCGTTCCTTCGCAGGACCGATCGCGCGGCTGTAATTGAGGATCGTGTTGACGAGCGCAACATGCGTGAACGCCTGGGGGAAGTTGCCCACCTGCCGTTTGGCGCGCACGTCGTACTCCTCGGAGACCAGTCCGAGGTCGTTGCAGATGCCGATCAGGCGCTCGATCAGCGCGCGCGCCTCCTCGCAACGGCCGAGGCCGATCAGGTTGTCGGCGTACCAGAAACTGCAGGGCAGGAAGGCGCCCTCGTTGCCCGGCAGGCCGTCGGCATCGGTGCCTTCGGTCTCGTAGCGCAGCACGAAGCCGTCGCGCATCAGGTGCTTCTCGACCGCAGCCACCGTGCCGACGACGCGCGGATCGTCCTGCGGCAGAAAGCCCATATGGGCGATCAGCAGCACGCTCGCGTCGATCGCCTTGCTGCCGTAGCTCTGGACGAAGCTGTTCAGCTCGGTGTCGAAGCCGCGCTCGCACACCTCGGCGTGAATCTCGTCGCGGATCGTGCGCCAGTGATGGAGCGGGAGTTCGGCCGCGGTCGGGTCGTCCTTGCGGAAGGTCTCGACGCTGCGCACCGCCCGGTCGAAGGCGACCCAGGCCATCACCTTCGAGTGGACGAAGTGGCGCCGCCCGCCGCGCACCTCCCAGATGCCCTCGTCGGGCTCGCGCCAGACCCGTTCCAGATGCTTGATGAGCGCCTGACCGACGCGGCGGCCTTCCTGATCGTCGGACATGCCGCGGACGCGGGCCTGATACAACGCGTCGAACAGCTCGCCGTAGACGTCGAGCTGGAACTGGGCGATGGCCGCATTGCCGATCCGCACCGGTTTCGAGCCCTCGTAGCCGGGCAGCCAGTCGAGTTCGATCTCCGGCAGCAGCCGCTCCCCGGCGATGCCGTAGAGGATGTGCGCCTGTTCCGGATTGCCCGCGACCGCGCGGGTCAGCCAGTCGCGCCACGCGCGCGCCTCGTCGATGTAGCCGGAATCCATCAGCGCCAGCAGCGTGAAGGTCGAATCGCGCAGCCAGCAGAAGCGGTAATCCCAGTTGCGCACCCCGCCGAGGTCTTCCGGCAGCGAGGTGGTCGGCGCGGCGACGATCCCGCCGGTCGGGCGGTAGATCAGCGCCTTGAGCGTCAGCAGCGAGCGCCGGAAGATGTCGTTCCAGGGCGTCTCGAGCGTGCAGCGGTCCGACCAGTCGCGCCAGAACCGGTTGGTGTCGTCGAGCCAGCGGCGCGGCTCGATCGGCGGCGGGTCGTCCTCGTGCGAGGCGCCGTAGCTCAGCACGAAGCGGACCGCGTCGCCCTTGTAGACGGTGAATTCCGAGACCGTGGTCTGGTGGGTCGAGCCCCGCAACGGCGCGTTGGTGCGCAGGACCACCTTGTGCGGGCCGGAGATGGCGCGCAGGTCGCCCAGTTCGCTGCGCGACACCCACGGCACCGCCGAGCCGTAATCGAACCGCACGGCCAGATCCATGCGCATCGCCATGCGCCCGCGCACGCCCTCGACGAGGCGGATGACGTGGCTGCCGTCGCCGACCGGCATGAAGTCGGTCACCCGCACCTCGCCCTCGCGGGTCCGGTGCGTCGTCTCCAGCACCAGAGAGCCACCGCGGTAGCGCCAGGAATGCTCGGCGTCCTCGGCTGTCGGCGCGAGCTTCCAGAAGCCGTGCTCCTGCGTGCCGAGCAGGCTCGCGAACAGGGCGGCGGCATCGAACCGCGGCATGCACAGCCAGTCGATGCTGCCGTCGCGCCCGACGAGCGCCGCCGTGCGCCCGTCGCCGATCAGGGCGTAATCCTCGATCCGTCCCGCCATGCAGGTCTCCCGTCTCCGGTCCTTCGAGCCGGACGGCACGGGGGGATGCGGGCCGCGGGTCTCGCTTCGGGTGCACTGACCCGGCGAAGTGGCGCGACGGCCGCGCTTCGCAAGGCGCCGGGCCTTAGCAAATGCGAAAAACGGCCCGTCCGACGGGCCGGGCTGCGATCAGCGCAGGGCTGTGACGATCGTGCTGACCGAGCTGCCGAGGCTCGTCACGCTTTCGCCCAAGCCCCGGGCGGTGTCGAGCACGGCGTCCGCCGTGTCGGCGAAGGGCAGCGCGCCGCGGGGCAGGAAGCGGCCGTTCTCGGCCTCGACCTCGGCGAAGGGCGACGGCACGGGCTTGGCCGCCGTCTGCGTCGCCGCCGGCGGCGGGGCGGCGGGATGGCCGACCGCGATCCGGCTCGGCGGCGCCTTGCGGCGCTCCGCGCGGCTGGTGTTGGCAAAGCGCGCCGGGCGGCTTGCGGGCTCGATGCTGCCCGTCACCAGCGGCGTCAGGCGGGCGAAGGCCTCGCTCGCGGGCACCGGATCGAGTTCGGCGGTCAGCAACGCGCGGCCCGGATCGAAGGTCGAGAGGCCCGGCGCGAGCGACATCACCGGCGGACGCTCGGGGGCGGCCTTCGGCGCCTCGGCGGGTTCGCGGCAGACGAGGGAGAGCAGGCCGGCGACGAGCGCGAGCCCGAGGGTCGGCAGGAAGGGCGGCACCACCGAGCGATGCGTCGCGGTTCCCTCCGGTTGACGGAGCGGATCGACGGTGCGCATGAGCCCTCCCGATGACGTCGCCTGCCCTTGAGTGTTCGGCCCGGTTTGCGGCGGAAGCGGGGCCGACGCATTTCGGATCTGTTACGGAATTGCGCAGATACCGAGGAGAGCGGGCATATCGCTTGCCTCCCTGCCCACCGGACCCCTCGCTACCCAGGCCTCGATGACCGAGACCAGCCTCACCGTCGCCGTGATCGACCCGAGCCCCGCCCGCGCGGCGATCCTGGAAGAGGGCCTGCGCGCCTCCGGGGTGGAGCATGTTGCGGTGATTCCCGACGGGCCCGGCCTCCAGGCCCGCGTCGCCGCGCTCAAGCCGGACGTGATCGTGGTGCATCTGGAGAGCCCGAGCCGGGACGTGTTGGAGCAGATGTCCGGCCTGTCGCGGCAGGCCGAGCGGCCGGTGGCGATGTTCGTGGACCGCTCCAACCAGACCATGATGCAGGCCGCGGTGGATGCCGGCATCTCGGCCTACGTGGTCGATGGGCTACGCGCCGACCGCATCCGTTCGATCCTCGACATCGCCATCCTGCGCTTCAACGCCTTCGCCCGGCTCCAGCGCGAGCTGGAGGAGGCGCGCTCGGAACTGGCCGACCGCAAGCTGATCGAGCGGGCCAAGGGTATCCTGATGGCGCGCAAGAGCTTGAGCGAGGACGAGGCCTACAAGCTGCTGCGGCGCCAAGCCATGAACGAGAAGCGCAAGATCGCCGACATCGCCCGCGCCATCGTCACCGCCGCGGACCTGCTCGGATGAGGCTCACCCTCGGATACGTCCCCCTCGCGGACGCCGCCCCGGTGATCGCCGCCGCGACCCTGGGCTTTGCCCGCGACGAGGGGCTCGACCTCGCGCTGTCCCGCGAGCCGTCCTGGGCGACGCTCCGCGACCGGCTGGCGCTTGGCCATCTCGACGCGGCCCACATGCTCGGGGCCCTGGCGCTCGCGAGCGCGCTCGGGCTGTCGGGACCGCAGGCCGACCTCTGCGTGCCGATGGCGCTCAACCTCAACGGCAATGCGCTGACCGTCTCCAGCGCGCTGTGGGCCGAGATGGCGCCGGAGCGCGACGCCCTGCCCGACGTGGCCGCGGCCTTCGCCGCCCTGGCGCGCACCCGCGCCACGGAAGGCCGGCCGCTGACGCTCGGGACGGTGCATCCGTTCTCGTCGCATTCCTACCAGCTGCGCCTGTTCGCGCGCCTCGGCGGGCTCAATCTCGACGCCCACGTGCGCCTCGTCGTGGTGCCTCCGCCGGATACGGTCGATGCCCTGCGCCGCGGCCTCATCGACGGCTTCTGCGTCGGCGCCCCCTGGAACGCCATCGCGGTCGCCGCCGGTTTGGGGCGCATCGCCGCGCTCGGCTGCGACATCGCCCCCGACTGCCCGGAGAAGGTGCTGGCCCTACCGGCCCACGGGGCCGGCTTCGCCCCCGCCCTGGTCCGCGCCGTCCACCGTGCCGGCCTGTGGTGCGCCGACCCGGCCAACCGCCCGGCGCTCGCGACGCTGCTGGCCGAACAGGCCGGCCTCGGCCCCGACCGCGCGCTGCTGGCCCGGACGCTGGCCGGCGACCTGATCCTCGACACCGCGGGCACGACGCGACAGGCGCCCGCCTACCTGCGCCTCGACGCGGCGGTCTACCGGCCCGACCCGGCGCATGCGCGGTGGTTCGCGGCGCAGATGGCGGCGTGCGGGCAGGCGGAGGGGGACGACCTCGCCGAGCGGGCGGCGGCGCTCTACCGGCCGGATCTTTTCGATGAGGCGACGGGCGGCTGAGCGCGGCTCTGGCTGCCGCGAGCCATCTCACCGTCGTGAGCAGGCTGGCGAGGCAGTGGGCATCGGAGCTTTGGGCGCTTGCTTTTTGTGCAGCGCAAACGCGCTGCCTTCAAACTAGGCAGTATCGAAAGGTCGAGCGCGGGTCCCCTCCCCCTTGCGGGGAGGGGTCAGGGGTGGGGGTCGGGCAGGAGGCACCGCCCCGCTCGATCCTGAACCACCCCCACCTCCTACCTCCTCCCCGCAAGGGGGAGGAGAAGCGCCCGGCGCGGTAGCCGAAGGTGCTCACTCGCCGTTTCACGCGGCACGAGGCGCCCCCACCCCGGCTTGGCACGGTCCCTGCAAGCCCCCTCGCATCGGCCCGTCAACGACGACGCGCCCGACCGTCAGCAGAGCCGCTGATCCGGACCACTCGCACGCGCTGATTTCGATCGCGCCAGCGATCCCGGACGGCGGCTTTTTTCATGCGCCGAAGACGCGCGGGGGACAGGGAAGCGGATGAGCATGGATCACGGCAACACGACCCGCCGCGGCATCATCAAGGGCGCGGCCGCCGCGCTGGCCCTTGCCGGCGCGGCCCGTGCGGCGCTGCCGGGGGGCGCCTTCGCGCAGGGCGCGGGGCCGGAGGTGAAGGGGGCCAAGCTCGGCTTCATCGCGCTCACCGACGCGGCGCCGCTGTTCGTGGCCAAGGAGAAGGGCCTGTTCGCCAAGTACGGCATGCCGGACACCGAGGTGCTCAAGCAGGCCTCCTGGGGCACCACCCGCGACAACCTCGTGCTCGGCTCCGAGGGCAACGGCATCGACGGCGCCCACATCCTCACGCCGATGCCCTACCTGATCTCGGCCGGCCGGGTGACGCAGAACAACGTCCCGGTGCCGATGTACATCATGGCCCGGCTGAACCTGAACGGTCAGTGCATCTCGATCTCGAAGGAATATCTCGACCAGAAGATCGGCCTCGACACCAAGCCGTTCAAGACGGCGCTGGAGGCCAAGAAGGCCTCGGGCAAGCCGGTCAAGGCCGCCATGACCTTCCCCGGCGGCACCCACGACCTCTGGATCCGCTACTGGCTCGCGGCCGGCGGCATCGACCCGGACAAGGACATCGAGACCATCGTCGTGCCCCCGCCCCAGATGGTGGCGAACATGAAGGTCGGCACGATGGATTGCTTCTGCGTCTGCGAGCCGTGGAACGAGCAGCTGATCCATCAGGGCATCGGCTACACCGCCATCACCACCGGCGAACTGTGGAAGGACCACCCGGAAAAGGCCTTCGCCATGCGCGCGGCCTGGGTCGACAAGTATCCGAACGCGGCCAAAGCCTTGCTGATGGCGGTGATGGAAGCCCAGCAATGGTGCGAGAAGCCCGAAAACCGGGACGAACTCGCGGCCATCGTCGCCAAGCGCCAGTGGATCAACGTCCCGGTCGCCGACGTGGTCGATCGCATGAAGGGCAAGTTCGATTACGGCACCGGCAAGGTCGTCGAGAACAGCCCCTTCATTATGAAGTTCTGGAACGACAATGCCTCCTATCCCTACCAGAGCCACGACCTCTGGTTCCTCACCGAGGACATCCGCTGGGGCAAGTTCGATCCCACCACCGACACCAAGGCGCTGATCGCCAAGGTGAACCGTGAGGATCTGTGGAAGGACGCCGCCAAGGCGCTGGGTGTGGCGAGCATCCCGACCTCCACCTCCCGCGGCAAGGAAACGATGTTCGACGGCAAGGTCTTCGACCCCGAAAACCCCGCCGCCTACCTGTCCAGCCTCGGCATCAAGAAGGTCGCGTGATGGCCACCGGAGCAACCCTCTCGACCGCGGCGCGCGCGAGCGCCGCCACCAAGGCCCGCGGGCCGCTGATCACCATGGCGGGCGTGCGCGGAATCGCGGCGCGCATCGTGCCGCCGCTCGTCGTGCTGGCGGGCTTCCTGCTCCTGTGGGAGGTGCTGTGCTCCTCCCCCACCGCCGGCCTGCCGCCGCCCTCGCGGGTGGTGACGGAGGCCTGGGACATCATCGTCGATCCGTTCTACGACAACGGCGGCACCGACAAGGGGCTGTTCTGGCATATCGCCGCGAGCCTTCAGCGCGTGGCGCTCGGCTTCACGCTCGCCGTCATCGCCGGCGTGATGCTCGGCACGCTGGTCGGCCAGTCCGAATGGGCGATGCGCGGCCTCGACCCAATCTTCCAGGTGCTGCGCACGATCCCGCCGCTGGCGTGGCTCCCGCTCTCGCTCGCCGCCTTCCGCGACGGCCAGCCGAGTGCGATCTTCGTGATCTTCATCACCTCGATCTGGCCGATCATCATCAACACGGCGGTCGGCATCCGCAACATCCCGCAGGATTACCGCAACGTCGCCGCGGTCATCCGGCTGAACCCGATCGAGTTCTTCTACAAGATCATGCTGCCGTCGGCGGCGCCGTACATCTTCACCGGTCTGCGCATCGGCGTCGGCCTGTCCTGGCTCGCCATCGTCGCGGCCGAGATGCTGATCGGCGGCGTCGGCATCGGCTTCTTCATCTGGGACGCGTGGAACTCGTCGCACATCAGCGAGATCATCGTCGCCCTCGTCTATGTCGGGCTCATCGGCTTCGTCCTCGACCGTCTGGTCGCGGGCTTAGGCGTGCTCGTCACCCGCGGCACCAGCGCAGCCTGAGGAGCATCACAATGGCTCATCTCTCCCTCTCCCAGGTCGGCATCTCGTTCCGCCGCGGCGGCAAGACGTCGGAAGTGCTCCGCGACGTGAACCTCGACATCGCCAAGGGCGAGTTCGTCTCGATCATCGGGCACTCGGGCTGCGGCAAGTCGACGGTGCTCAACATCGTCGCCGGCCTGCTCAAGGCCTCGACCGGCGGCGTGCTGCTCGACGGCAAGGAAGTGAACGCGCCCGGCCCCGACCGCGCGGTGGTGTTCCAGAACCACTCGCTCCTGCCCTGGCTGACGGTGCGCGAGAACGTGTCGCTCGCCGTCGACAAGGTGCTCAAGGGCAAGAAGTCTAGGGTAGAGCGCGCCGAGTGGATCGAGCACAACCTCGCGCTCGTGAACATGATGCACGCCGCCGACAAGCGCCCGGCGGAGATCTCCGGCGGCATGAAGCAGCGCGTCGGCATCGCCCGCGCGCTCGCCATGGAGCCGACGGTTCTGCTGATGGACGAACCGTTCGGCGCGCTGGACGCGCTCACCCGCGCCCATCTCCAGGACCAGCTCATGGAGATCCAGACGCGGCTCAGGAACACCGTCATCATGATCACCCACGACGTGGACGAGGCGGTGCTGCTCTCCGACCGCATCGTGATGATGACGAACGGCCCCTCGGCCACCATCGGCGAGATCCTGCCGGTGCCGCTGGCCCGCCCGCGCCGCCGTCTCGATCTGGTGGAGGACGCCACCTACGTCCACGCCCGCGCCGCGGTGCTGGAATTCCTTTACGCACGCCACGCCCGGCCGGCGCTGGCGGCCTGACGAAGGCTCCCCTCCCACCCTGACCCTCATCCTGAGGTGCTGCGAAGCAGCCTCGAAGGAGGGCTCCAGGGATCGCCAGCAGACTGGAGGCCTCCTTCGAGGCCTCCGCTTCGCTCCGGCACCTCAGGATGAGGGCCAGGGTAGGACATTCCGAACAAAGCATCGCGATGCCGACAGAACCCCAAAATTCAAAGGAAAGGCTCGTCGTCGTCGGCAACGGCATGGCCTCGCTCCGCTTCCTCGAGCGGCTGACCGAGCGGGCGCCGGGGCGGTTCGACGTGACGGTGGTCGGCGCCGAGCCGGTGGCGGCCTACAACCGGGTGCTGCTCTCCTCGCTGCTCGGCGGCGAGGTGGACGAGGCCGCCTGCGGCTTCCGTCCCCTCCCCTGGTACGAGGAGCACGGCATCCGCCTCGTCACCGGCGCGCCGGTGACCGAAATCGATCGGGCCAACCGGCTGGCGGTCGTCGGCTCGGCGCATGTCCTGCCCTACGACCGGTTGGTGCTGGCGGTGGGCTCGCTGCCGATCCGCCTGCCGCTGCCGGGCATCGACCTGCCCGGCGTGCTGACCTTCCGCGACTTCGCCGACGTGGCCGCGATCCGGAAGGCCGCGGTGGAGCACGCCAAGGCCGTCGTCATCGGCGGCGGTCTGCTGGGTCTTGAGGCCGCGGTCGGCCTCGCCCGGCTCGGCGTCGACACCACGCTCGTCCACGTGATGGACCGAGTCATGGAGCGCCAGCTCGATCACGCCGCCGCCCGCCTCGTGCGCGCCGCGATGGAGGCGCGCGGCGTGAAGGTGATGCTGTCCGCCGACACCGCCGCCATCGAGGGCGACGGTCGGGTCGAGCGCCTGCGCTTCAAGGACGGCAGCGCGATCCCGGCCGACCTCGTGGTGATGTCGGTCGGCATCCGCGCCTCGACGGCGCTCGCGCAATCCTGCGGGCTCGCCTGCGGGCGCGGCATCACCGTGGACGACCGGATGACCACCTCCGATCCGGCGGTGTTCGCATTAGGTGAGTGCGCCGAGCATCGCGGCACCGTCTACGGCCTCGTCGAGCCGGCCTACGAGCAGGCCGAGGTGCTGGCGCGACACCTCGTCGGGGAGCCCGCTTCCTATCCCGGCACGTCGCTTGCCACGAGCCTGAAGGTGTCGGGCCTACCCGTCTTCTCGGCGGGCGTGGTCGATACCCCCGAGGGCGCCGAGGCGGTGGTGATGCACGACGCCGCGGCGGGCCTCTACCGCAAGCTGATCATCGCCGACGGGTGCCTCGCGGGTGCGGTGTTCGTCGGCGACATCTCCGAGCAGGCGCGCTGCAAGGCGCTGATCCGCGACCGCACGCCGCTCGAACCGAACGACCGGGACGATCTGATGTTCGGCCCGGCCCCCGAACCCCTCGCAGCGTGAGTGAGGCAGCGATGGCAGACGACTTCAACGCCGAGCAGCAACGGTATCTCGAAGGCTTCGCCTCGGGCATTGCCGCCGCGCGGATGACCGGCGGGCTCGCGATCGGACAGGTGCCCAAAGGCGGCGTCACCGAGCCGACCGGCCCGGACGCGATCCACATCAAGGCGCAGGACCGCACCATCAAGGACGGCGGCAAGCTCTGCGACCAAGAGAAGTGGAAGCGCGCGGAAAACCCGTTCGAGGGCCATAACCGCCTGAAGGCGGAGGCTGCCACCGGCAAGCAGCCCAAGCCCGAGGACAATTTCCGCTGGCGCTATCACGGCATGTTTTGGGTCGCGCCGAACCAAGTCTCCTACATGTGCCGGATCCGGGTGCCCAACGGCATCCTCCAGCACTGGCAGTTCTCCGGAATCGCCGACCTCGCGGACGCCCATGGCGGCGGCTACAGCCACGTCACCACCCGCGCGGGCCTGCAGGTGCGCGAGATCGCCCCCGAGCACGCGCAGCCCTTCCTTGACGGGCTGACCGACCTCGGCCTGACCGCGCAGGGCGCGGGCGCCGACAACATCCGCAACGTCACCGGCTCGCCGGCTGCCGGGATCGATGCGCAGGAACTGCTGGATACGCGGCCCCTCACCAAGGCTTGGCACAACTGGATCCTCAACGACCGCTCGCTCTACGGCCTGCCGCGCAAGTTCAACGTGTCCTTCGACGGCGGCGGCGTGACGCCGGCCCTGGAGGAAACGAACGACATCGGCTTCCAGGCGATCGAAGTGCTGGAGGGGGCCGCGGTCGCGCCGGGCGTCTGGATGCGCCTCGTGCTCGGCGGCATCTCGGGCCATCGGGATCTCGCCCGCGACACCGGCATCGTCCTCAAGCCCGAGGATTGCAACCGGGTCGCCGACGCGATCATCCGGGTCTTCATCGAGAACGGCGACCGGACCAACCGCAACAAGGCCCGGATGAAGTACGTCCTCGATGCATGGGGCTTCGACAAGTACATCGCCGCCGTCGAGGAGAAGCTGGGGCGCAAGCTCGACCGGGTCGAGCCTGCCCACGTCGCGCCCCGCCGCCCGACCGACCGCTTCAGCCATGTCGGCGTGCACGCACAGGCCCAGCCCGGCCTGAACTGGGTCGGCGTGGTGCTCCCGGTCGGCAAGATGACCACCGATCAGATGCGCGGGCTGGCCAGGATCGCGGCCGAGTGCGGCGACGGCCAGTTCCGTATGACGGTCTGGCAGAACTTCATCTTCTCCGGCGTGCCAGACGCCAAGGTCGCCGAGGTCGAGGCCCGCGTGGAAGCCCTCGGCCTCACCACGAAGGCCGCGGGCATCCGCTCCGGGTTGGTGGCCTGCACCGGCGCCCGCGGCTGCAAGTTCGCGGCCTCCGACACCAAGGGCCACGCGATGATCATCGCGGATCACGTGGAGCGGGCGGTGCCGGGCCTCGACGTGCCGGTGAACGTCCACCTCACCGGCTGCCACCATAGCTGCGCCCAGCACTACATCGGCGATATCGGCCTGATCGGCGCCAAGGTCGTCGTTTCCGAGGAAGGCGACACGGTCGAGGGCTACGACATCGTCGTCGGCGGCGGCTTCGCCGAGAACCCCAAGATCGGCACCGAGATCTGGAAGGCCGTGAAGGCCGAGGATGCGCCTGCCCGCATCGAGGCCCTGCTCAAGACCTACCTCGCGCTGCGCGAGAACAAGGACGAGAGCTTCCAGTCCTTCACCGCCCGCAAGGGCCCGGAGGCCCTGCGCGACGCGGCGCAGGAACAGCCGGTCCTGAAGGCCGCGGCGTAGTCTCTCCTCCCCCTTGCGGGGAGGAGCCGGAGGTGGGGGTGGTTCAGGATCGAACGCCCCGGTGCCTCCTGCCCGACCCCCACCCCTACCCCTCCCCGCAAGGGGGAGGGAATCACGGTCCGTCTCGCTTCTCAGGTCTGCCCATGACCCAGCACGTCACGCCCCCGCTCGTCCTGATCCCGGAAAACGCGCCCTTCAGCCCCGATCAGCGCTCGTGGCTGTCGGGCTACTTCGCGGCGCTCCTCGGCCCGGCCGTCGAGGGGGCGACCGCGCTCGGTGCGGGCGAGGCGCCCTCGACCGGCCCGAAGCTGGCCGACAACGACGACGCGCCCTGGCACGACCCGTCGATGCCGCTCCCCGATCGCATGGAACTCGCCAAGGACAAGTCCGAGCCGCAGAAGCTGATGGCGGCGATGGCCCAGCAGGATTGCGGCCAGTGCGGCTACAACTGCGCCGACTACGCCAACGCCATCTTCCTCAAGAGCGAGGAGCGCCTGAACCTTTGCCAGCCCGGCGGCAAGGAGACGATGCGCATGCTCAAGCGGCTGGACGAGGAGTTCGGCGCTTCGGGTGGTGCTGCGGCGCCGAAGACGGAAGCGGGCGATGCGCCCAAGAAAGAGCCGGAACTCGGGCCGCTGGGCTATTGCCGCGAGAACCCGGTCGAGGCGACGTTCCTGTCGCGCACCCGGCTCAACGCGCCGGGCGGCGAGAAGGAGACGTGGCACATCGAGATCGACCTAAAGGACACGCCGATCGAGTACGTGGTTGGCGACAGCCTCGGGCTGTTTCCGGCCAATGCCCCGGCTCTGGTCGATGCGGTGATCGCCGAACTCGGCGCCCGGCCCGAGCGCAAGATCGGGCACAAGACCCTGCGCGACCGTCTGCTGACCGAATATTCGCTGGGCGCGGCACCCGACAACCTCTACCAGCTCCTCTCGCTCCTCACCTCGGGTGAGGCGCGTAAGAAGGCGCAGGCGCTGGCCGCGGGCGAGGACCCGGACGGGGACGCCGCCCATCTCGACGTGCTCGGCGCGCTCCACAAGTTCCCCGGCGCGCGGCCCGACGCGGAAGTCTTCCTCGAAGCCCTCGACGAGCTGCAGCCGCGGCTCTACTCGATCTCGTCCTCGCCGAAGATGGATGTCGGCAAGGTGTCGCTGACCGTCGATGCGGTGCGCTACAACCACCGCTCCCGCCTTCGCCTCGGCGTCGCCTCGACGCATCTCGGCGAGCGCCTGCCGGAGCAGACGAAGGTCCGAATCTACCTGCAGAAGGCGCACGGCTTCGCCCTGCCGGAAGATCTCTCCAAGGACGTCATCATGTGCGGGCCGGGCACCGGCATCGCCCCGTTCCGCGCCTTCCTGCGCGAGCGCGCCGCCACGCAGGCGCCGGGCCGCAACTGGCTGTTCTACGGCCACCAGCGGCAGGCCTCGGACTTCTTCTACCGGGACGAGCTGAACGGGCTGAAGGACGACAAGGTCCTCACCCGCCTGTCGCTCGCATGGTCGCGCGACGGCTCCGAGAAGACCTACGTGCAGGACCGGATGCGCGAGAACGGCGCCGAGCTGTGGAAGTGGCTGGAGGGCGGCGCCCATTTCTACGTCTGCGGCGATGCCAAGCGCATGGCCAAGGACGTGGAGCGTGCGATCATCGACGTCGCCGCCCAACATGGCGGAAAGAACCCCGACGAGGCGGTGGCTTATCTCGCCGCCCTCAAGAAGGCGGGCCGCTACCAGGCCGACGTGTACTGACCGGACGGCGGCCGGTCACAGTTCCAGCCGCTGCCGGTCGATCTCCACGAGCAGGGCCTCGGCGTCGATGCAATCCTCGAACGGAGCGTTCCTGATCTCATGGATGAGGAACGTCAGGCACAGGACACAGAAGCAGGCGATCCAGCAGATCACGAACGACACGGCCATCTCCCCCCGAGGATGGTTGATTGTTATCCATTGATGCAGTGCATGCGGCCTGCCGGAAATCAAGCGCCGGGGTGCAACCTCGGCAGTAAAATGCCGGTCACCCGTCTCCGATCATCCCACCCATCCCCCTCATCCTGAGGTGCGGAGCGTCAGCTCAGGATGAGGGGTTTGGGTGGGAGACGCGTCGTTCGGTTCGGCCAAAATCCCCTTCGCGCCCCACCCTCGCGCGTCCGCTTCCCCTGACGTATGATGAATTCAGGAGGAGCCTTGAACCATGCGCTACACCGTACACTGGACCGGCCCGGCCGGATCGTCCGCCGCCGAGCCGCACGCCGTCGGCGTCCGCGCGGCGGAGCGGGCCATGACGTTTGCCAGCATGGGCGCGTCGGACGTCTACGTGCAGACCGAGGACGGCCGGGTGTTTCGCGCGCCCGCGCAGATGGCGGCGCTCGTCCAATACGCCCAGACCGCCGACGGCGAGCGGCCCTGAGGCCGGGCGCGGATCAGCGCGCCTCCGGCCCGCCCATCAGCTGCCACTCGAACACGAGTTGGCGCAGGCGCTCCTGCGCGGCCCGGCGGGCCTCGTCGAAGGTGGCGTAGCTCTGCGGGCCGTGGCGCCGCGGCGTCCCCTTTTCGAGGATCGAGCAGACATAGCGGTTCGGCACCCGCCAGCACGGTCTGACATCGATGGAATAGGGGTGGGTCGTCCGCTCGGCCATGCGATGCTTGTGGCATGGCGCCACCCCCGAACCAAGCGAGGCCGCAGCCGCCTGACGGCCTAGGCCGATCACGATTGCTCGGGCCGGTTACGCTTCGTCCTACGCTTCGTCCGAACCTTGCGCCGGGCGCAGCGAGCGTTCCAGCGTCTCCAGGACGGTGTTGGCGAGCGCCGCGTCGGGATCGTCGCGGAACAGGGCGTCGCGCAGCATGGCGAGGTAGCCTTCCAGCCGCTCGTCGTAATGGTCGGAATCGATCGAGCGCAGCACGCTCGCCAGGAACCCCACCGCCATCTGGTGGGCCACCTGCTTGGCGCCGAGGTCGGCCACGCTCTCGGCAAGGTTGGTCACCGCCGCGTCGTGCCGGGCGCTGACGGCGGCGAGCGCCGCGATCTGCTGGTTCACTTCCATATCCGGCTTCTCTCTTTGTGCCGCATCGTCTTTGTCCGAAAGCCGGTTCCCACCTTTCGGGACGATGCTCTCACGATCCGAGCCGCGCGTCGGCGAAGCGGCGGAATGCCTCCAGCGTCTCGGCGCTGACATGGTGCTCGATGCCCTCCGCGTCGCGCCGCGCCGTCTCGGCGCTGACGCCGAGCGCGCAGAGGAAGCGCTCGACGATGCGGTGGCGCTCCCGCGACTGCTCGGCGAGCGCCTGCCCCGCGGCGGTGAGGAACACGCCGCGATAGGGCCGCTGCTGCACGAGGCCTTCCTCGGCCAACCGCTTGAGCATCTTGGCGACCGTCGGCTGGGCGACGCCGAGGCGGGCGGCGATGTCGACCTGCCGCGCCTCGCCGCCGTCGCCGATCAGGTCGGCGATCAGCTCGACGTAATCCTCCACGAGTTCCAGCCGCCGAGCCTCGCGCGCTTGACGGAAGCTTTCGACATGGACCTCCGGATCGACGAGCGGCGCCCCGTCGCCGGGGCCTGCGGTCTCGCGCGGCGATTCCTGCATGATGGACGGCGCTCTCCTCGCTCGGGGCCGGTTCGGCGGCCGCGTGAGGGCCGCACCGTCCGCCTTCTGTAACCCAAGCCGGGGCGAAGCGGGAATCCCGCGCGCGGCCTCTTGATGAAAGCACCGGCGCAGCTTTATAGCTTGGGCTATAAACGAGCTCGGCCGTTTCGGGCGGGTTCGCCGACCGCTCTCGGTCGCGTCCGGCCGCCCTCCGGTGCGGAAGCGGCAGACGACCGACCGCCTCTCAGGGCGCCGCCGCGCATGGACACCGTGATGGATCGCGTAACACCGCCCGCCCCGGAAGCCCCGGCACGCCTCAGCCTCGGCGCGCTCAACGGCAGCGTGCCGGTCGCCGCTGGCGGCTCGTGGCTGCGGCGGCTCTTCGCCTTTCTCGGGCCGGGCTACATGGTCTCGGTCGGCTACATGGACCCCGGCAACTGGGCCACCGACATCGCGGGCGGCGCCCAGTTCGGCTACACCCTGCTCGCCGTCATCCTGCTCTCGAACCTGATGGCGATCGTGCTGCAGGCGCTGGCTGCCCGCCTCGGCATCGCCACCGGCCTCGACCTCGCCCAGGCCTGCCGCGAGCGCTATCCGCGGCCCGTAGGCTTCGCCCTGTGGCTGATCTGCGAGGCGGCGATCATCGCCTGCGACCTCGCCGAGGTGATCGGCACGGCGATCGCCCTCAAGCTCCTGTTCGGCATCCCGCTGACGCTCGGCGCGATCATCACCGCGCTCGACGTGTTCGTGGTGTTGCTGCTGCTGCGCAAAGGTTTTCGCGCGCTGGAAGCCTTCGTGATCGGCTTGCTGACGATCATCTTCGTCTGCTTCGCGATCCAGATCGTGCTGGCCGCGCCCCCGGTGCAGGCGATGCTCGGCGGCTTCGTGCCCTCGCGCGAGATCGTGACCAACCCGGCCGCGCTCTACATCGCCATCGGCATCATCGGCGCCACCGTGATGCCGCACAACCTCTACCTCCACTCGGCCATCGTGCAGACGCGCGCCTATCCCCGCACCGAGCCCGGACGGCGCGAGGCGCTGCGCTTCGCGGTGGCCGATTCCACCATCGCCCTGATGCTGGCGCTGTTCGTCAACGCCGCGATCCTGATCCTGGCAGCCGCCGTGTTCCATGCGGGCGGGCGCACCGATGTCGAGGAGATCGAGCAGGCGCACGAACTGCTCTCGCCGCTGCTCGGCGTCGGCCTCGCCTCGACGCTGTTCGCGGTCGCCCTGCTGGCGTCGGGCCTCAACTCGACGGTCACCGCGACGCTCGCGGGTCAGATCGTCATGGAAGGATTCTTGCGGCTGCGCCTGCCCGATTGGGCGCGCCGCCTCGTGACGCGCGGCATCGCCATCGTCCCGGTGGTCATCGTCACGGCGCTTTACGGCGATCAGGGGACGGCGAAGCTTCTGGTGCTGAGTCAGGTGGTGCTGTCGATGCAGCTGCCCTTCGCGGTGATCCCGCTGGTGCGCTTCGTCTCCGACCGCGGGCTGATGGGGTCATTCGTGATTCCCCGCTGGCTCGGCGCGCTGTCGTGGCTGATCGCCGGGGTGATCGTGGTGCTGAACGTGAAGCTGCTGTTCGACACGCTGTTCGGCGGATGACGCGTCGGGCGTCCGTGGGGTTGCCTCATGCCTGAAACCTCCGTCCTTCGAAGGATCGAGGCTGCCTTCGGGCATGCTCGCGGATTTCCGCAGCCGACCTTCTACGCCTTCGAGAACGCCCTTCGGTTCGATCTCGGTGGCGACGTCGAAGCCGTGGCGCCGCGCTTCCTGCAAGCGATCGACCGGGCGCGTGCGGTCGCACGTGCGGTCTTCTCCGCTTCGGGTACGCTGACAGCTGTCGTCTCGTATCACGACGACGAGCCGCCGAGGCGCCGTCAGGCACGATGGCAAGGAATCTTGAGAGAACTCGGTTTCCCCCCGCGGTTCGCTCAACCGGAACGTCTTCGAGAAGACGACGAGGATGGGTCTGGCTTATTCGTCGAATGGCGAATGGCGGATTTCGAGAACGATCCGGCACTCGTCGACGCTTTGCTGTGGGGGAGCATCACGAGAGAAATGGGGGTGACGCCCGAGGCGCGCTGGCTCGGTCCCATCTTCATCGTCGATTTCGAGCTCCGCCTTGTCCTGTTCGCCTACGACGACCGCGGCATGGACGTGGTCGCGATGGATCGCGAACCGCTCCTGCCGATCTATCGGCAATTCGGCGACTGGCTGCTCGATTACGACCGCGACCGTATGGACGCGCGCTTCGCCGACACCAGCGGCTGAGGCTCACGCCCCCGCCGCGCGCAGGTGCGTCACGAATTCCTGCGCGAAGGGTGGGAGGGCGTCGAGGTCGCGCAGGCACAGCATCAGGTCGCGGGCGGCCCAAGGGTCGCGGAGCGGCACGATGGCGATGCCCATGACGCGGCGTGCGCGCCGCGCCGTCGTCTCCGGCACGATGCCGAGGCCGACGCCGCACTCGACGAGGCGGCAGACCGCGTCGAAGCTGCGCAGCTGCACCCGCAGCCGCATCGGCCGGCCGATCCGGGCGGCCTTGTCGGCGAGGAAGCGGGTGAGCGCGCTCGGCCGGTCGAGGCCGACGAGGTCGTGTTCCAGCACCTCGGCGAAGTCGAGGGTCTCCCGGGCCGCGAGCGGATGGCCGGGCGCGACGACCGCGACGAAGCGGTCGTGCCGGAACGGAAAGGTCTGGAGCCGCCCGGTATCGACCGTGCCGGCGACGATGCCGAGATCGGCGGCGCCATCGGCCACCATGCCGACGATCTCGTCCGAGGTGCGCTCCTCGATATCGACGCTGACCCCGGTGTGGAGCGCGAGATAGGCCGAGAGGGCTTCGGGCAGGAATTCGGTGAGCGCGTTGGTGTTCGAGAGCACCCGGATCTGCCCCACCGCGCCGCCGGCGAACACGGACAGGTCGCCCTGCATCCGCTCGACCTGCGCCAGCAGCTCGCGGGCATGGGTCAGCAGGGTGCGCCCGGCCTGGGTCGGGCTCACGCCCTGGCGCCCGCGGATCAGCAGGGCGGCGCCGAGCGAATCCTCCATCGCCCGGATGCGGGTCGAGGCGGCGGCGAGCGCGAGGTTCGCCCGCTCGGCCCCGTGCGTGATCGAGCCGGCCTCGACCACGTGGCGGAACAGGTTCAGGTCGACGAGGTCGAAGCGCATCATGGGCGAAGAACCCTCCCCCCTCCGGATGTCGGGCTTGCCCGATATCCGCAAGGAAATGTCCAAGTCGGGCAGGCCCGACTTGGATGGGGGAGGGGGCCTGCGGAGCAGGCGGGAGAGGGGAGCGACGGTTCCGGAGATTTCACCATCGACCGCGGGCAAGCGGAAGCGTGGCTCCCCTCTCCCGACCCCCTTCGGGGGCCACCCTCCCCCGCAGAGGGGGGAGGGAGAGGCGCGGCGCCGTCTCTCTTCATTCCCAACACCCCACGTTCGCCGCCGGCACAGCAAGCCAGCGTCCAATTCCCTATCACGAGAGCGCGCCCCACCTACCAGCCTTCGCCATCGGCGAAGCCTCCCACCACGAAAGCCGAATTGCGAGCAATTCAAATTCGCGTTTGAAACCGCCCATGAGCCAAGCGGCGGCACAGTTCATGGGGGCACACGGCATGGTCGCGGCGACCGGCGCCCTCCTCGTGCTGTGCATGGGCCTGTGGGCGACCGGGCTCGTCGCCGAGGTCGTCACCGCGCTGCTGTTCTTCGCCGCCGCGATGCTGCTGAAGCTGGCGCCGGCCCAGACTGTCTTCTCGGGCTTTGCCTCCTCTGCTTTCTGGCTGGTGACGAGCGGCATGGTGGTCGGGCTCGCCATGAACCGCACCGGCCTCGGGGATCGCCTCGCCCGGATGCTCGCCGCGCGGCTGCCCGCCTCCTATCCCGGTTTCGTCGCCGGCCTCGTCGCCTTCTCCTTCGCGCTGGCCTTCGTGATGCCGTCCAATCTCGGGCGCATCGCCGTGATGGTGCCGGTGCTGATCGCGCTGTGCGACGCCTTCGGCCTCACCGCCGGGCGCCCCGGCCGCACGGGCGCGATCCTGTCGTTCGGCATCGCCACGCCGATGCTGTCGGCGGCGATCCTGCCGGCCAACGTGCCGAACCTCGTCATGGCCGGCACTGCCGAGACGCTCTACGGCGTGCATCTCGCCTACCTGCCGTACCTGTTCCTGCACGCGCCGGTGCTGGGGCTCGTCAAGGGCGCGATCCTCGTCGCCTGCACCGTCCTCCTCTTCCCCGACCGGCTCGACGGCGCCCGCCCTACCCTTCCCCCGCTGCCGCCGCTCTCAGGGGAAGAGCGGCGCCTGTCGGTGATCCTGGCGATCATGCTGGCGCTCTGGCTCACCGACGGCTGGCACGGCATCGCCCCGGCCTGGATCGGGCTGGCCGCGGCCGTGATTTGCCTGCTGCCGGGCGTCGGCGTCGTCCCGGCCGCGAGCTTTTCCGAGATCCCGCTGCGGACCTGCTTCTACGTCGCGGCGCTGTTCGGGCTCACCGCGGTCGTCAACGAGACGGGGCTCGGCGCCAGGATCGGCCATGCGCTGCTCGCCGTCGCGCCACTGGAGCCCGGCGCGCCGGCCAAGGACTTCGCCACCCTGGTCGGCCTGTCGATCGGCTTCCTGTTCGTCGGCACGGCGAACGGCGCGCCCGCGCTCTACACCGCGCTCGCCGGCGAGTTCTCGGCGTCGAGCGGGCTCGACCTGATTAGCGTGCTGATGGTGCAGGTGGTCGGCTACTCGACGCTGTTCCTGCCCTATCAGGCTCCGCCGATCATCATGACGATGGATCTCGCCGGCCTCTCCTTGCGGGATGCGACGAAGCTGACAGCCGCGAGCGGCCTCGCCGCCCTGATCGTCGCGGCCCCCCTGGCCTATCTCTGGTTTCGTCTGACCGGGAGGTTGGCGTGAGCGTGAGACAGAACCGGCGTTTCGTCATTTCGCTTCATGCTGCGGCGCAGCACCGGGCATTGCTCGGCGAAGCGGGGCGCCCTAACCCTTCATTCGAAAAAATCCAATCTCCGAATCTGCACCGGACGCGAGGAAACTGACCGCGATGGCCCCAACCGTGAGACCGACGGTCGCCCAGCCGCTCTCGCCCCATCTCCAGATCTACCGCTGGACTTGGACCATGGCGATGTCGGTGTTCCACCGCATCACCGGCACGGCGCTCTACGGCGGCACCGCGCTCGTCGCGATCTGGCTCGTGGCTTTGGCCTCCGGCCCGAAGGCCTACGACACCGTGGCGTGGTTCTTCGGCTCGTGGATCGGGCGCACGATCCTGTTCGGCTACACCTGGGTGCTGATGCACCACATGCTGGGCGGCATCCGCCACTTCGTCTGGGACTTCGGCTACGGCTTCGACCGCGACCGCCGCCTCGGGCTGGCCCGCGCGACGCTGATCGGTTCGATCGTCCTCACCCTCGTCATCTGGGCGCTCGCCCTCGTCCTGCGCTGAGAGCCGCCGCCATGTCCCAGGTCGACAACCGCCAGAACACCGCGCTCTCCATGCGCACCCCCCGCGCCCGGGTGAAGGGGCTAGGCGCCTCCGGCCACGGCGCCGACCATTTCTGGCTCCAGCGCGTCACGGGTGCCGCCAACGCGCTCTTGATGCTCGCCTTCGTGGTGATCATCGCCAAGATGGCCGGCCGGCCCTATCCCGAGGCGGTGGCGCTCGTCGCGCACCCGCTCGTCGCGATCATCCTGATCCTCGCCGTCGTCTCGGTGGCCCTGCACATGCGCCTCGGCATGCAGGTCGTGATCGAGGACTACGTGCACAGCCACGGCCTCAAGGTCGCGGCGCTCGTCGCCAACACCTTCTACGCCGTCGTGGTCGCCGCCGCCTGCCTCTACGCGATCGTCCGCGTGAGCCTGGGCGGGCTCGCCTGACCGCCAACCCGAAGCTTCGAGGGATTCCCATGGCCTCCAACGGAACGAACGGCAGCGGCGCTCCGGCCTATGCCATCACCGACCACACCTTCGACGTGGTGATCGTCGGCGCGGGCGGCGCGGGTCTGCGCGCCACCGTCGGCTGCTCGCAGGCCGGCCTGCGCACCGCCTGCATCACAAAAGTGTTCCCGACCCGCTCGCACACGGTCGCGGCGCAGGGTGGCATCTCGGCCTCGCTCGGCAACATGGGCCCGGACGACTGGCGCTGGCATATGTACGACACCGTGAAGGGGTCGGACTGGCTCGGCGACCAGGATGCGATCGAGTACCTCGTCCGCAACGCCCCCGCGGCGGTCTACGAGTTGGAGCACTGGGGCGTGCCCTTCTCCCGCACGGAGGAAGGCAAGATCTACCAGCGGCCCTTCGGCGGCATGACCACCGATTACGGCAAGGGCACCGCGCAGCGCACCTGCGCCGCGGCGGACCGCACCGGCCACGCCATGCTCCACACGCTCTACGGGCAGGCGGTGAAGAACAAGACCCAGTTCTTCATCGAGTACTTCGCCCTCGACCTCATCATGGACGAGGACGGGCGCTGCCGCGGCGTCATCGCCATCGATCAGGCCACCGGCGAGATTCACCGCTTCCGCGCCCAGCAGACCATCCTGGCCACCGGCGGCTACGGGCGCGCCTACTTCTCGGCCACCTCGGCCCACACCTGCACCGGCGACGGCAACGCCATGGTGCTGCGCGCCGGCCTGCCGCTGCAGGACATGGAGTTCGTGCAGTTCCACCCCACCGGCATCTACGGCGCCGGCTGCCTCATCACCGAAGGGGCGCGGGGCGAAGGCGGCTATCTCACAAACTCGGAGGGCGAGCGCTTCATGGAGCGCTACGCCCCTTCGGCCAAGGATCTCGCCTCGCGCGACGTGGTCTCGCGTTCCATGACCATGGAAATCCGCGACGGCCGCGGCGTCGGCAAGAACGGCGACCACATCTTCCTCCACCTCGACCACCTCGACCCGAAGATCCTGCACGAGCGCCTTCCCGGCATCTCGGAATCGGCGAAGATCTTCGCGGGCGTGGACGTGACCAAGGAGCCGATCCCGGTCCTGCCCACCGTCCACTACAACATGGGCGGCATCCCGACGAACTATCACGGCGAGGTGCTGACGCTGAAGAACGGCAACCCCGACACGGTGGTCCCCGGCCTGATGGCGCTCGGCGAGGCGGCCTGCGTCTCCGTCCACGGCGCCAACCGCCTCGGCTCGAACTCGCTGATCGACCTCGTGGTGTTCGGCCGCGCCGCGGGCTTGCGCTGCGCCGACATCGTCGAGCCCAACGCCCGCCAGCCGGAGCTGCCGCGCGACTCGGCCGAGAAGGCGCTCGGCCGCCTCGACCGCTTCCGCTACGCCGACGGCGCGACGCCGACCTCGGAGCTGCGCGACCGGATGCAGCGGACCATGCAGAACAACTGCGCGGTCTTCCGCACCGGCGAGGTGCTGGAAGAGGGCCACAACCTCATCCACGACGTCTGGCGCGGCATTGCCGACGTGAAGGTCTCCGACCGTTCGCTGGTGTGGAACACCGACCTCCTCGAGACCCTGGAATTCGACAACCTGATCGGTCAGGCGGTCGTCACCATGGACTCGGCGGCCAACCGCAAGGAAAGCCGCGGCGCGCATGCCCGCGAGGATTTCTCCGAGCGCGACGACAAGGAGTGGATGAAGCACACGCTGGCGTGGCTCGATCCGAACGCGCACGCGGTCAACATCGATTACCGCCCGGTCCACACCTACACGATGTCGAACGAGATCCAGTACATCGAGCCGAAGGCTCGGGTGTACTGAGAAGGCGACGCGCGTGTTCAAGCGGAAGAAGCCCAAGGGGCCTCCGGCCGGATCGGGTCTGCTGTGCAGCGGCGCGCCCGCGCAGCCGCCCGCATCCTGGCAGGAGGTCGTGGGCCGCTACGGCGCGCAGGTCGATCTCGCGGTCGAGCGGGCGCGGGCGACCAACCCGGCCGAGGCGGCCTTCTTCGCGCAGGAGGATCGCCTCGCCACCAAGTGGCACCACTATCTGGAGGTCTACGACCGGCACCTGTCGCGCTACCGCGGCAAGCCGGTGCGCGTCCTCGAACTCGGCATCTACCAGGGCGGCTCGCTGCAGATGTGGCGGCGCTATTTCGGGCCGGACGCCGTGATCCACGGCCTCGACATCAACGGGGCCTGCAAGCAGATCGAGGAGCCCGGCATCACCGTCCATCTCGGCAGCCAGGCCGACGTGCCGCTCCTGCGGCGCATCGCTGACGAGATGGGCGGCATCGACGTGGTGATCGACGATGCGGGCCATGTCAGCCCGGAGCAGATCCTCAGCTTCGAGGCGCTCTATCCGCTAATGGCGGCGGACGGGGTCTACATCGTCGAGGACGTCCACGCCTCCTACTGGCCCGAACATGGCGGCGGCCTGCGGGCGCGCGGCGCGTTCATGGAATACGCCAAGCACCTGCTCGACCGCTTGAACGCCCGCTACGTGCTCGATCCCGACCCGTTCTCCCGCGATCCGGGCTTCGCCGACGCGACGCAGGCCATCGCCTTCTACGACAGCATGGTGGTGTTCGAGCGGCGGCGGAAGCCACCGCCTCGGGCGCTCACCGTCGGCCACCGCACCCTCTCCTGACGTTTCCGTAAGCGAAAGCCGGCCATGGCCCAGTTCAATCTTCCCAAGAACTCCCAGGTCACCGAGGGCAAGTCCTGGCCTGCCCCCGCGGGCGCCAAGAACGTCCAGGTGTTCCGCATCTATCGCTGGAACCCCGACGACGGGCAGAACCCGCGGATCGACACCTACCGGGTCGATCGCGACGATTGCGGGCCGATGGTGCTCGACGCGCTGCTGTGGATCAAGAACAAGGTCGATCCGACGCTGGTCTTCCGCCGCTCCTGCCGCGAGGGCATCTGCGGCTCCTGCGCGATGAACATCGAGGGGCAGAACGCGCTCGCCTGCACCATGGGCATCGACGAGTGCCGCACCCCCGACAACGCCCTGCCCTTCCTGACCCGCAAGGACAAGGACGGCGCGGTGCGCATCTACCCGCTGCCGCACATGCCGGTGCTGAAGGACCTCGTGCCGGACCTGACCAACTTCTACGCCCAGCACGCCGCGATCGAGCCCTGGCTTCAGACCGAGACCCCCTCCCCCGAGAAGGAGTGGAAGCAGACCCCCGAGGACCGCGCCCGGCTCGACGGCCTCTACGAGTGCATCCTGTGCGCCTGCTGCACCACCTCCTGCCCGAGCTACTGGTGGAACGGCGACAAGTTCTTGGGGCCGGCGGCCCTGCTCCAGGCCTATCGCTGGCTGATCGACTCGCGCGACGAGAACACCGGCGAGCGCCTCGACGCCCTGCACGACCCGTTCCGGCTCTATCGCTGCCACACGATCATGAACTGCGCCAACACCTGCCCGAAGAACCTGAATCCGGCCAAAGCCATCGCCGAGATCAAGAAGATGATGGTCGAGCGGGCGGTCTGATTTTTTTGTAGCCGGCTTCCCCCACCAAACCCCTCATCCTGAGGTGCCGCGAAGCGGCCTCGAAGGAGGGCTCCAGGGATCGCGCGATTCGCTGGAGCCCTCCTTCGAGGGCGCCGCTTCGCGTCGCCACCTCAGGATGAGGGGATGGGGTGGGATCGGCGTCTCAGATCCGGATGTCGAACGGCAGGTCGAACAGCAGGCTGTGATCGACGTAGCTGACCCGCAGGGTGTGCTCCCGCGCCCCGTCCGGCAGGGCATCCTCGTCGCGCAAGTTGCGGATCATGTCGCGGGCGGCGCGGAAGGCCATGCCGCAATCGGGACAGTCGCGGGTCTCGGTCGGGCCGATCCTCTGGCCGTTCCGGCACAGCTCGAAATGAAAGATCGTCATCCGGGCGCGGGGCTCCGAGGCGAATTCGGAGAGCCGCACTGCAAGGCTCGCGCCGCGCATCATGAATACGGAGAAAACTCTCCGCCGGAATTGAGAAAGCCCGCCGGCTGGCGCCGACGGGCTTCTCGTGCAGGGGCCACGCTGCCTCGCGCGTGCCGGGAGCTACGGCCCCACCCTCGAACGGGCGGGGGAACTCGACCGGCGGCGTCCGAGGGCGGCCACTATCCCTGCCGGTTCTCGTTGGGTGGCTTGTCCTGATCCGCGTCGGCGGTGCGCGTTGAGGAGACGGTATTGCCGTGATGTCTCATGGCCAACCTCCTTACTTGCAGGACGGCGCCGCGAAGCGCCGATGACCAAAAGCTAGGACGGGTCCGGGGCCTCGCGCAAGCCCCCGCCTTGCGGATTCTGTCGCGGCTCACGATCTCGCCTCGTGGGAGGGGGAACGAAGCGTTGCGCATGTCGGCGCCGTGAAAGCGTTCGGAAAGTTTTTTGCGATGGCCCTCCCGCCCCTCTCCGTCCTCGACCTCGCCCCGATCCCCGAGGGCGGCACCGCCCGCGACGCGCTCGACCGCAGCCGAGCCCTGGCGCAGCACGCGGAACGCCTCGGCTATCGCCGGTTCTGGCTCGCCGAGCACCACAACATGACCGGCATCGCCAGCGCGGCGACCGCCCTGGTGATCGGCCACGTCGCGGCGGGCACGCAGACGATCCGTGTCGGCGCGGGCGGCATCATGCTGCCCAATCACGCGCCGCTGACCGTCGCCGAGCAGTTCGGCACCCTGGCGACGCTGTTTCCCGACCGGATCGATCTCGGCCTCGGCCGTGCGCCCGGCACCGACGGGGCGACGCTGCGGGCGCTGCGCCGCGATTACGGCGCCGCCGACACCTTCCCGCAGGACGTGCTGGAGGTGCAGGCCTTCCTCGGCGACCCGCAACCGGGCCAGATGGTCCGGGCGGTGCCGGGCGCGGGAACGCGGGTGCCGCTGTGGATCCTTGGATCGAGCCTGTTCGGAGCCGAACTCGCCGGGATGCTGGGCTTACCTTACGCCTTCGCCTCGCATTTCGCGCCGGACGCGCTGCTGCCGGCTTTGGAGACCTACCGCGCCCGCTTCCGCTCCTCGGCGCAACTGGAAAAACCTTACGCGATCGTCGCGATCAACGTCGTCGCGGCCGACAGCGAGGCGGAGGCGCGACGCCTGTTCACCACGCCGCAGCAGGCTTTCGCCAACCTCTTGCGCGGCACTCGCGGCCTGCTGCCCGCGCCCATCGACGACATCGAGGCGTATTGGTCGCTGCCAGAGAAGCGGCAGGCCTCGCGGATGCTGGCGCGCTCGCTCGTTGGCACCGCGGGTACGATCCGGGCCGGGCTCGACGCGTTGGCCGCCGAGACCGGGGCCGACGAGATCATCGTGGCCAGCGCCATCCACGACCACGCGGCGCGGCTGCGCTCCTACGCGATCCTCGCCGAGGCGCATGGAGGACTGGGCGCGGCGGAGCCCCAACGCTCCGCGGCATGAATCCCAAAAGAATCAGGCGGCGCGGGCGCGCGGGGCTTCGCGGGTCACCGACTGGGCCTCGCGGGGCGTGGCCGGCTGGCCGAACAGTACCTGATAGAGGGCGGAGGGGCTGTAGGCGCGGCCCTCGCCGTCGGTGATGCGGACGTTCGCCATGCCGGAGGTGGCGAGCGACAGGCTCTGCTCCAGGGCGCTCAGCATCGAGCCGTGCTGCCAGGAATAGACCCGCGGGGCGGCGCCGGCGGTGACGGTGAAACTCACGGGACGGGTTCCGATGCTGTTGCGGTGCGGTGGGCGGGGGCCCGCTTTGCGTGGGCCCGGCCTCGTCTTCCGATGGGTGCTGTTGACCACGCGATAGTGGCTCTTGGTTGACGAAGTCTTCGCGGAATCTGACTTTTTCGGTGGCGGAAGCGGGGACGCCCCGTGGCGGCGATGTGGCGCAGGGGCACGAACCCACACCCCACCCGCGCGTTGCCGCAATGCACGCGAGGGCCTTACGGGCGCGTCGGCGTGCCCCAAACCCCCAAGCGGAGCGGCATCTCATGGAACACCGCCAGTTCGGACGCTCGGGCCTCACCGTGCCCGTGCTCAGCCTCGGCACAGGCACCTTCGGCGGCACCGACGCCTTCTTCGAGCGCTGGGGCAGCACCGACGTGGCGCAGGCCAGCCGCCTGATCGACATCTGCCTGGAAGCGGGCGTCAACTTCCTCGACACCGCCGACATCTATTCGAGCGGCGATTCCGAGAAGATTTTGGGCGAGGCGATCAAGGGGCGCCGCGACCGGCTCCTGATCTCGACCAAGGCGACCTTCCGCTCCGGCGAGGGCCCGAACCAGGTCGGCTCCTCGCGCCATCACCTGATCCGCTCCTGCGAGGCGAGCCTGAAGCGGCTCGGCACCGACCACATCGATGTCTACTTCATGCACGGCTTCGACGCGCTCACCCCCGTCGAGGAGACCCTGCGGGCGCTCGACGACCTGACCCGGTCGGGCAAGATCGGCTATATCGGCGCCTCCAACTTCTCCGGCTGGCAGCTGATGAAGGCGCTGGCCACCTCCGAGCGCGACGGGCTCGCCCGCTACGTCGTCTATCAGGGCTACTACTCGCTGATCGGCCGCCATTACGAATGGGAGCTGATGCCGCTCGGCCTCGACCAGGGCGTCGGCCTGATGGTGTGGAGCCCCCTCGGCTGGGGCCGGCTCACAGGAAAGATCCGGCGCGGGCAGAAGGCCGCCTCCGGCCGCATCGCCGCGGGCGGCGCCGAGGGCGGGCCGACCGTCTCGGACGAATACCTCTACGGCGTGGTCGATGCGCTGGACGCGGTGGCGGAGGAGACCGGCAAGACCGTCTCGCAGGTGGCGCTGGCGTGGCTGCTGACGCGCCCGACGGTGTGCAATATCGTCATCGGCGCCCGCAACGAGGAGCAACTGCGCCAGAACCTCGGCGCGGTCGGCTGGACGCTGACCCCCGACCAGATCGCCCGCCTCGACGCGGCGAGCCGGGAGAACCCGGTCTATCCGTACTGGCACCAGATGGGGTTCGACGAGAGGAACCCGAAGCCGACGGTGTGGTGAGGCGATTCCCCTCCCCCTTGCGGGGAGGGGCCAGGGGTGGGGGTCGGGCAGAAGGCACCGGGACGGTTCCTCCTGAACCACCCCCACCTCCTACCTCCTCCCCGCAAGGGGGAGGAGACGCGCGCGTAGCCCTCAGCGATCATCCATTCACGGCAGCACCGGCGCGCACACCGCGCGCCCCGATTGCGGCAGCGGCACCACCGCGACCTCGACCCCGTAGAGCAGCCGCAGCGTCTCCGGCGTCACCGTCTCGGCTGGGGCCCCGAGGCCTGCGAGGCGCCCGCCGTGGAGCAGCGCCACCCGGTCGGCGCAGAGGAAGGCGTGGCCGGGATCGTGGGTCGAGAGCACCACGGCGATGCCGTGCTCCGACAGGCGCCGCACCTGCCCGAGCACGCGGGCCTGATTGCCGAAATCGAGGCTCGCGGTCGGCTCGTCCATGACGAGGAGGCGCGGCTCCCCGGCGAGCGCGCGGGCGATCAGGGCGAGCTGGCGCTCGCCGCCGCTGATCTCGGTGTAGACCCGATCCGAGAGATGCCCGATGCCGAGTAGCGTGAGCGCCCGCTCCGCCGCCGCGTGGTCGGCGGGGCCGGGGCTGGCGAAGGCCGAGAGGCGGCTGGCGCGGCCCATCACCACCACCTCCCGCACCCGGAACGGGAAGAACGCCGCATGCGCCTGCGGCACGTAGGCGATTCTTTTGGCGATGTCCCGGCGCGGTAAAGTAGCGAGGTCGGCGCCGTCCAGGAGAACGCGGCCCCCGAGCGGCGGCAGCAGCCCGAGCATGGTCTTGAACAGGGTGGTCTTGCCGCCGCCGTTCGGCCCGAGCAGGCACAGGGTCTCGCCGGGCTGGAGCGTCAGGCTGATGCCCGAACCGACCGTCTTGGCGCCGTAGCCGAAGGCGAGGTCTCGCAGTTCGAGCATCACGCCCAGCCGCGCTTGGCGGTGGCGAGCAGCCACAGGAAGAACGGCGCACCGACGAGCGCCGTGAGGATGCCGAGTGGCACTTCGATGGTGGCGACCGTGCGGGCCAGGAGATCGACCGCGGTGAGGTAGCCGGCGCCGAGCAGCAGCGAGGCCGGCAGCAGGCGGCGGAAATCCGGGCCGACCAGCAGGCGGGCGACGTGCGGCACGATCAGCCCGACCCAGCCGATGACACCGGTCACCGAGACGGCTGCCGCGGTGACGAGGGTGGCGGCTGCCACCAGTACCGGGCGGATCAGCCGCGTCTCGACGCCGAGCGCGCGGGCCTCCTCGTCGCCGAGACTCATCAGGTTGACGCGCCAGCGCAGCAGCACCAGCGGGACCAGGCCGATCAGCATGGCCGGCAGGATCGCGCCGAGATCGCCGCGGTTGACCGAAGCGAGGCTGCCCAAGAGCCAGAAGGTGATGGCGGGGAGCTGGTTGTAGGGGTCGGCCAGCACCTTGAGGAGCGCGATGCCCGCGCCCAGCAGCGCGCCGACGGCGACACCCGCCAGCACGAGCGTCAGCACCGGATCGGACGCCCCGCGCCGCCGCACCGCGATCCCGACGCCGTAGACGATCGCCACGGCGCCGAGCCCGCCCGCGAAGGCGAGCCCCTGAATCGCGGCGGACGGCAGCGTCAACACGATGCCGAGCACCGCCCCGAGGCTCGCGCCCGCCGAGACGCCCAGGATGTCCGGCGAGACCAGGGGATTGCGAAACAGCCCCTGATAGGTCGCCCCCGCCGCCGCCAACCCGGCTCCCACGACGAGCGCACCGAGCACGCGGGGCAGGCGCACCTGCAGCACCACGGTCTGCGCCGTGGGATCGACCGCGGAGGTCAAGCCGAGGGCCTTCGAGAGCAACAACGAAAAGACGTCGGCCAGCGGCACCGGATAGCGGCCGGTGCCGAGCGAGACCAGCACCAGCAGGAGCAGCGCCAGCACCGGCAGGACCGCGAGGCTCCACCCCGCGAGGCGCCGCCGGGCCGGCGCGACGGCCACGACCTCGCTCATCGGGGCTTGGCCAGCGGCGCGGTGGCGGCGAGCAGCGCCTCGATCTGCGCCGGGCTCGGCTCGACATGGTAGAAGAGCCGGTAGAAGCCGCGCACGGCCTCCGGCAGCGGCTCCTCGAACCGGTCGGGGAAGAACAGGCCGGCGAGCCAGCGCAGGCCGATCAGGCGGTTGACGCCCGGCGGGGCATCGACCCAGCCGAAGGGCAGCACCGGCGCGGCGTACACCTTTCCGTTCTTCACCGCCTTGAGCCCGCTCCAGAGCGGATCGGTCGGCAGGCTCGCGGCGAAAGCCGGATCGAGCAGCAGGATCACGTCCGGGTTCCAGGCGAGCACCTGTTCGGGCGAAATGCCGGCGAGGCCGCCCATCCCCTCCGCGGTGGCGACGTTGCGCCCACCCGCCGCCTCGATGATCTCGGTGTTGATCGAGCCGGAAAGCCCCGTCTCCAGCCCGCGGGGGCCGCGGCCGTAATAGACGCGGGGGCGCTGCTCGGGCGGCGCCGCGGCCACGGCCTCGGCCACCGCCTTCAGGATTTTCTCTGATTCCGCGGCGAGCGCCTCGCCTTCGGCCTGCGCGCCGATCAGGGCGCCGAGCGTGCGGTAGGTCTCAGGGATCTTCGAAAAGCTGCCGTCGAGGAGGATGTAGGGGATGCCGGTCTGCGCCTGCACCCGGTCGGCGAGGGAGGCGTAGGTGGCGCCGGTGCTGCCGACATCGACGATGAGGTCGGGCTTCAACGCCAGCACCGCCTCCACGTTCGCGGTGCCGCCCCGCCCGGTCAGCCGCCCGGTGGAGGGCAACGCCGCCGCCTCGGGCGTGAGGAAGGCGCCCTCGTCCGGACGGGGGCTGCGGGGCCAGCCGATCATTTTCTCGGGCGCCAGCGTGTAGAGCAGCACCGCGGCGGGCGGCCCGGCGGCGAGCACCCGTTCGATCCGCTCCGGCACCTCGACCCGCCGCCCGGCGGCGTCGGTCACGGTGCGGCCTTGCGCCGAACCGAGGCCCACGGTCAGGCAGGCGAGCGCGAGCAGGTAGCGCAGCAGGGGCATCGAAGGGGGCCTCATGATCTCAAGGCCCTCTATAGCGGCTCCGGCGCCCGCCCGAACCCCGCCGCCCCTGCGGCGTTCGCCGCAGGAGCCCACTGCCTGGACGCCCATGCCCGATCCCAGCCACCGCCACGTCCCGCTCGGAACCTTGCGCCTCCACGTCGCCGAGGTCGGCCCCGTGGGCGGGCCGCCGACGATCCTGCTGCACGGCTTTCCCGAATCCTGGCGCGGCTGGCGCCGCCAGATCGGCCCGCTGGCGGAGAGCGGCCTGCGCCTCGTCGTGCCGGACCAGCGCGGCTACGGCCTCAGCGACCGGCCGCGGAGCATCGAGGCGTATCACCTCGACCGGCTCGCCGCGGACGTGATCGCGCTGGCCGATGCCTGCGGTTTCACGCGGTTTCGCCTCGTCGGGCACGATTGGGGCGCCCTCGTCGCCTTCTGGACCGCGAGTTTTTATTCTGACCGCGTCGAGCGGCTGGCGGTGCTCAACGGCTTCCATCCGGGGGTGTTCGGGCCCTACCTCCGGTGCCATCCGGGGCAGATGCTGCGCAGCGCTTATGCCGGCGTGTTCCAACTGCCGCTGGTCCCCGAGCGCCTGCTCACCACCCGCGATTGTCGGGGCTTGCGCGAGATGCTGCGCCGCTCCGCCCGGCCCGGTACCTTTTCGGGGGCCGATCTCGACCGTTACGCCGAGGACTGGCGCCGCCCCGGCGCGGTGACGGCGATGCTCGACTGGTACCGGGCACTGGCGCGCCTGCCGCGGGAGGAGAACCCGCCGCCGGTGGCAGCCCCGACGCTGATCCTGTGGGGCCGGCGCGATCCGGCGCTCCAGCCGGGGCTGGCGGAGGCGAGCCTTGCGCTTTGCGAGCGGGGCCGGGTGCAGTGGATTCCGGACGCGACCCACTGGGTGCAGCACGAGGCGGCGGACGAGGTGAACGCGGCGCTGATCGAGTTTTTGCGGGGATGAGCGGCCGGTGCGTTCACCGTCAAAACCGTGACGCCGTCATTCCGGGGCCGCGAAGCGGAACCCGGAATCCACCCGTGATGCGCGGTGCCCGACTGCAGACGGACCGTCGCGGCCAGTCGTGGATTCCGGGTTCGCCTTCGGCGCCCCGGAATGACGGGTGTGGGCGTGACGCCTACGCCGCCAACCCGCCCCACCGCCGCACGTCGCGAAACCGCCGCCCGTCCGAAAACCGCAGCTCGACGCTCTCCGACAGCCGGCCCGCGGCCTCGATCCGCACGGAATCGGGGCGTTCCAGCTCGTCCTGCCGCTCCAGGGCCTCCGCGACCGTGAGCGGCACCGGCTCGGCCCCGCCGCAGGCGCGCCACCACGCCACCGCGCGCTCGCGGGCGTGGCCCGACTGCTCCAGGCCGATCTCGACGCGGCAGCCGCCGCCGGGCCAGCGCAGAACTACCTCCAGCCGGTCGGGCCCGTGGCCGCCGGGGCTGCGGGCGAGGCTCCAAGCCGACACAATGCGCCAGCCGCTGACCGTCTCCGACAGGATCGGCAGCGCGTCCTCGGCGGTTGCCGCATGGGGCGCCTCGGCGTCCTCGGCCTCCGGCTCGACCCAGCAGGCCTCGCAGGTGCTGGCGTTGAGGGCGATCAGGGCACCGCAGCCGGGGCAGGGTTTGGCCCGCGCCGCGCCGCCGAGCGCCGGCCCGAGCGCGACGCTGCGCGCGGTCACGGCATCGACCGGGCCGTGCATGCGCACCAAGCCGGCATAGTCGAGCACGAGCCCGTCGGACTTGCCCGGCGCCCGCCGCAAGGCGCGACCGACCTGCTGCACGTAGAGCCCCGCCGATTGCGTCGGGCGCAGCAGCGCGATCAGGTCGACCTCCGGCACGTTGAAGCCGGTCGAGAGCACCCCGACCGAGGTAAGGCAGCGGATTTTTCCGGCCCGGAAGTCGTGCACGACCCGGTCGCGCTCGCGCTTGCCCATCTCGGCCGTGACGGTCTCGCAGGAGAAGCCCTGCCCCCGCACCGCGTCGCGCACGGCGCTCGCGTGATCGACCCCGGCGCAGAAGGCGAGCCAGGCCCGGCGTTCCCGTCCGTAGGCCGCCATCTCCTCCACCGCCGCGCGGGTGATCCAGTCGCGGTTGACCGCAGCCTCCAGCGCCGAGGGGATGTAGTCGCCGCCGCGCTGGCCCACACCCGACACGTCGAGGGTGAGCGCGGTGGCCTTGCAGATCAGCGGCGCGAGAAAACCCTGGCCGATCAGGTCGCCGACGGCGGAGTCGTGGACGATGCGCTCGAACACCCGGCCCTCGCCCTCGTCGAGGCGGCCGGAATCGAGCCGGTAGGGCGTCGCGGTGAAGCCCGCGACCTTGAGGTTCGGGTTGGCCGCGCGAAGCCCTGCGAGGAAGCGGCCGTAGCCGGTCTCGGCCGAGCGCGGCACCAGATGCGCCTCGTCGATGACGACGAGGTCGGTGCCCTCGAACAGGGCCGCGCGGTCGCGCACCGACTGGATCGAGGCGAAGGTGACCGGCGCCCCGCTCTCGCGCCGCCCGAGCCCGGCGGAGAAGATGCCGGCGGGCGCCGCGGGCCAGTAGGCCAGCAGCTCGGCGTGGTTCTGCGCCACGAGTTCGCGGACATGGGCGAGCACGCAGATGCGGGCCTCCGGCGCCCGCTCCAGCCACTCGCGCACGAGGGCGGCGATGACGAGCGCCTTGCCGGCGCCGGTCGGCAGCACGACGAGGCCGGGCCCGCCGCCCGCGTCCCAGTGCCGGTGAAGCGCGTCGAGGGCGGCGCGCTGATACTCGCGGAGGCGCAGCATGGCGCGCCGTTTAGCCAAGCCGGGGCTTGGGGAACAGAGGCGAAACGCGGGAGGGCTTCGGGTGGGTACGCCACAGCGCCCATCCCACCCATCCCCTCATCCTGAGGTGCTGGAGCGAAGCGGAAGCCTCGAAGGAGGGCTCCAGAGGTCGCGCGATCCCTGGAGCCCTCCTTCGAGGCCGCTTCGCGGCACCTCAGGATGAGGGGAGTGGGTGGGAAGGGGCGGTGAGGCGGCGGCCCCTCACGCCGGGTCGGCGATCTCGTAATGGATCGGCTTGAACGCAAAATTGTTCGATTGCAGCGCCGAGCAGGCGGTGAGCCCGACGATCAGGTCAGTCTTCGCCTCGAACACCACGCGGTCGCCCGCCCGGCTCAGCGGCGGCTTCACCGCGATCGCGCCGGTGGTGCCGTCGATGGCGACATGCATGAACACGTTGAAGGCGACCGGGATGCGGTCCGGCCCGATGCCGTAGGGTTCGAGTGCCGCCGCGAGGTTGCCGAAGCAGCCGCGGTGGGGGTGTTCGTCGCCGTAGATGATGCGGAAGGTGTCGGCCGAGCAGGGCGTGAGCAGGAAGTCGTGGCGCCCGACCGTGTCCTCGACGATGTCGAGCAGGACGTTGGAGCGGTTGGAGTAGATCGGGTCGCCCGTGGTGAGGAACAGGCGCGAGGCGTAGTCGATGGTGCGGCCCGACGAGATCACCTCGTCGATGTCGCCGCGCACGAAGGCCACGAGGTCGGCGACCTGCTCGCCCTCCGGGTCGATCACGGTGAGCCGTTGGCCGCGGTTCAGGGTGAAGGCCACGCCGGAGCGGGGTTCGATCGTTTTGGGGTGCCCGCACATGTCAGTGGGTCATCCGGCGGCGGGGCATCGGCACGAACGGCGTCTCCGGATCGCGCGGCGTCCATTGCCGCGGCAGGGAAAGACCGCCGGACCCGCAAAGTTTCCCGCCGAGGAGCGCGCCGCACCGGAGCGCGATCCTCAAGGATTCGCCATGCACGCGCCCAGCCCGCCCCCGCGGCCTGTCGAGATCACGCTGCGCGGGCTGCTGCTCGGGGCGGTCATCACCGTCGTGTTCATGGCGGCCAACGTCTATATGGGCCTCAAGACCGGGATGACGTTCTCGTCCTCGATCCCCGCGGCGATGATCGCCATGGGCGGCCTGCGGCTGCTCGGCGGCTCGGGGATTCTGGAGAACAACATCGTCCAGACCCAGGCCTCGGCCGCGGGCACGCTTTGCAACGTCATCCTGATCCTGCCGGGCCTCGTGCTGATCGGCCACTGGCACGGCTTCCCGTTCTGGCAGACGACCGCGGTCTGCGGCATCGGCGGGCTGCTCGGCGTCGCCTTCTCGATCCCGCTGCGCCGCGCGCTCGTCTCGGGCGAGCACCTGCCCTACCCCGAAGGGGTCGCTGCGGCGGAAGTGCTGCGCACCGGCCAGGGCGAGGCCGGGGCCAGGGGCCTGCGCGATCTCCTCACCGCGGCGGCGGCGGCCGGGATCATCGGGCTCGCCACCACCGGGTTTCGCGTGCTCGGCGAGGGGCTGCACGGCGCCGTCGCGTTCGGTGGCGCGGCGTTCCGGCTCGGCACCGGGTTCTCGCTGGCGCTGGTCGGCGTCGGCTACCTCGTCGGCATCGGCGCCTGCCTCGCGCTGCTGACCGGCGTCGTCATCGCCTGGGGCATCGCCGTGCCGCTCCTGACCTATCTCGGCCAGGGCGAGGGCGCGACCGCCTCCGAGATGGCGCAGGCCGTATGGTCGGATCAGGTGCGCCTGATCGGGGCCGGCATCATCGCGGTCGGCGGGCTCTGGACGGTCGGATCGCTGGCCAAGCCCATCCTGTCGAGCGTCCGCGCGGCGCTGGCCTCCGCCCGCGGCAGCGGCTCGGGAATGCCGGGAGAGGACCAGCCGCGGGAAGAGCGCGACCTGCCGATCACCTGGGTGTTCGGGGCGGCGCTGGCGCTCGCTGTGCCGCTCGCCGCCCTGTTCTGGATGTTTTCGGGCACCGCCGAACTCGGGGCGCTGCACACCGTGATGGTGGCGACGCTCACCGTGTTCGCGGTGGTGTTCGGCTTCCTGATGGCGGCGACCTGCGGCTATCTCGCGGGCCTGCTCGGCTCCTCGTCGAGCCCGATCTCGGGGATCGGCATCCTCACCACCATGGCGGCGGCCGTGCTGCTGCCGCTGCTGATCGGCACCTCGGCCGGGCCGGAGGGCGACCGCTTCGTCATCGCCGCCGCGCTCCTCGTCGCCTCGGTGATCGTCACCACGGCCTCCATCGCCAACGACAACCTGCAGGATCTCAAGACCGGCCGCATCGTCGGGGCGACGCCGTGGTGCCAGCAGGTGGCGCTGATCGCGGGCGTGCTCGTCGGCGCGGCCGTGATCGGGCCGCTGCTGTCGCTGCTCTACGAGGCCTACGGCTTCGTCGGTGCGCTGCCGCGCGAGGGCATGGACGCGGCCAATGCGATGCCCGCGCCCCAGGCCGCGCTGACCTCGCAGATCGCCGAGGGCATCGTCCATCGGACGCTGCCCTGGACCATGGTGCTGATCGGGGCGGGGCTCGGCGTCGTGCTCGTCGCGGTCGAGACGCGGCTGCGCAGGCGCGGGCTGACCTTTCCGGCGCTGACGGTCGGGATCGGTATGTACCTGCCGCTCGCCGTGGAGATGACCATCGCGGTCGGCGGCGTGCTGGCTTGGCTCGCCGAACGGCGGCTGCGGGCCCAGGCCCGCCCGCGCGGCGAGAAGGACGAGGCGAAGGCGGTGGACGGGGCGCGGCGCCGCGGCGTGCTCCTGGCCTCGGGCTTCCTCGTCGGCGAGAGTTTCGTCGGTGTGGTGCTGGCAGCCGGCGATACGCTCGCCGGGCGCAGCGCGGCGCTCGCCCTCGTCGGGCCGGGCTTCGAGCCCTATGCCACGTGGCTCGGGCTCGCGGTGTTCCTCGTCGGCCTCGCGGTGTTCTTCCGGGTGATCGCCGCCGATCCCGGCCCGCAGCCGGCCTGATCAGCGGGCGGCGAGCTTCTCGGATTTGACCGCGTCGAGCACGACCGCCTCGGTCAGGATCTGCGGCAGCACCCGCGCCTCGCCCTTGCCCCGGTAGACGAGGTAGAGCGGCACGCCGGAGCGGCCGTGGCTTTCCAGCAGCCGCGTGATCTCCGGGTTCTGGTTGGTCCAGTCGCCCTTGAGATAGGCCACCGAGCCGGCCCGGAACGCCGCCTGCACCGCCTCGCGGTTGAGCACCGTGCGCTCGTTGACCTGACAGGTGATGCACCACGCCGCCGTCATGTCCACGAACACCGTGCGCCCCTCCGCCCGCAGCGCATCGAGGCGCGCTTGCGTGAACGGCTCCTCGCCGCCGGCGAGCCGCACGCCCACCGCACCCGCCCGCTGGCCGTGGAGGGCGGCGGCGAGCGCGAGCGCGCCGACGAGGGCGAGTGCCGCTGCGGCGCGACCGAACCCGGTGCCAAGTCTTTGCGCGGCCCGCGCCCGCTCCCACGCCCAGGCGGCAAAGCCGACCAGCACGAGGCCGCCGAGCGCCCCGAGCAGCCCGTCCGGCCCGACCTGCTGGGCCAGCACCCAGATCAGCCACGCCGCGGTGGCGTAGACCGGGAAGGCGAGCGCGCCCTTCACCGTCTCCATCCAGGCGCCGGGCCGCGGCAGCAGGCTCAAGGCGCCGGGGAATGCGGTGAGCGCCAGGAACGGCAGGGCGAGGCCGAGGCCGAGGCAGGCGAAGATCAGGAGGCCGACGCCCGCGCCTTGCGTCAGCGCGAAGCCCACCGCCGCGCCCATGAACGGCGCCGTGCAGGGGGTGGCGACCAGCGTCGCCAGAACGCCGGTGAAGAACGAGCCCTGATAGCCGGCGCGCCGGGTCAGCCCGTCGCCGATGCCGGCGAGCCGCCCGCCGACATGCACGACGCCCGACAGGCTGAGGCCCACGGCGAACAGGCCGTAGGCGAGCAGCGCCACGACCACGGGGGACTGCAACTGGAACCCCCAGCCGATCCCGGCGCCCCCCGCCTTGAGCGCGATGAGGAGCCCGGCCAATCCCAAAAAACTGGCCAGCACGCCCGCGGTGTAGGCCAGCCCATGCAGGCGCACCCGCGCGCGTTCCTCGCCGGCCTGCTTCACGAGGCTCAGCACCTTGATCGACAGCACGGGGAAGACGCAGGGCATCAGGTTGAGCACCAGCCCGCCGAGCAGGGCGAGGCCGGCGGCGCTCCACAGCGTCAGGGTCTCGGATTCCGCGACTGGAACGGGCGCCGGCGCAGCCTCAGGGGCGGTCGCCGCCGGGGCGGCTTCGGGCTCGGGACCGACGGCGTAGGCCTTGCGCGTGCCGGCCTCGTCGACGGTGAGGACGCCGCCCAGCGCCTCCGGCGCGATCTTTGGGTCGCCGGGCTTCAGGACGAGGCGCTGCACCCCGCCCTCCCCACTCGCAAAAATCTGCTCGGCGGCGTTGTCGAGAGCGCTCTCCGCGTAGGGGAAGAAGGCCGCGTTCGTGAGCGCGGGCGCGCCGGACGGCCGATCGAGTTGCAGCGAAAGATTCTCGCCTTCGCGGGTGGCGCGGATCGGGAACGGCGCCGGCTCTGGCAGAGCCGCGCGGGCCTCCGCGAACAGGCGGGCCTGCGCCGGATCGGGCTCGGTGCCTCTGCCGACGGGCAGGTCGAGGGCGAGTTCGGCCGAGCCCGGAATGCAGATTTCCTCGCAGACGAGGTAGGACAGGGTGCCGGACAGGGGCACGCTTCCGCTCGCCGGCAGGTTCTCCGGCACCTTCAGCGGTACGAGCAGCGTGACCTCGCCCTCGTACCCGAAGTTCATCAGGGTCTGGACCGGGATGCGCTCCGGTGCCGGCCATTGCGTCGGGCCGACCGAAAACCCCTCGGGCAGGCGCCACGCCATCTCCGGCGGTAGGCCGGAATCGCCCGGATTGCGCCAGTAGACGTGCCAGCCCGGCTTCATCGCCATGTGCAGGCCGAGCGTCACCGTGCGGCCGGGGGCGAGCGTCGCGGCCTCCGAGACGAGGCGGGCGCGCACCAGATCCTTCGGCGCCTTGCCCAGCTGCGCCGCGGCGAGGCCGGGGGCGGCGAGGAACAGGACCAGAAGGAGGAGGCGGAGCATGGGGTTTTTTCAAAAATGGCCCCGGCGCCTCGGCCGGTCGGCGCAAGGTTAGCAGAGCCGTGGGGCCAGCGGGAGCCGGCCCGCCCCGCGACCCCGCGAAGCGGTTTCTTTTACGATCACGCGTCCGCGGGCGCGTGTCCGTCCATCTGTGCCAGCCGCACCGCATGGTTGATGATCGCCATGTGGGTGAAGCCCTGCGGGACGTTGCCCCGCTGCTCCCCGGTCTCGGCGTCGATCTCCTCCGCGAACAGGCCGAGATCGTTGCCGCGGGCGATCAGGCGCTCGAACAGGGCGGTCGCCTCCGCCCCGCGGTCGGCCAGCGCGAGGCAGCCGACGCGCCAGAAGGCGCAGGCCGTGAAAGTCGCCTCCTGCCCCTCCAGGCCGTCGTCGAGGCGGTAGCGGTAGAGCAGGTCGCCCGCCCCCAAAGCGGCCTCGATCCGCTCCAGAGTCGCGGCGACGCGGGGCGAGCGCGCGTCGAAGGCGCGAAACAACACCGCGCGCAGCACGGCCGCGTCGAGATCGGGTGAGCCGTAATCCATGGTGTAGGCGCCGACCGCCTCGTTCCAGCCCTCGGCGTGGTACTCGGCGCGGATCTCCTCCGCCGCCCGTTCCCATTCGGCGATTGTTTCCGGCGAGGCGAGGCGGTGCTCGGGATCGGAGCGGGCGATCTGCGCCGCGCAATCGAGCCCGACCCAGAGCATCGCCTTGGTGTGGAGGATCTGGCGCATGTCGCCGCGCAGCTCCCAGATGCCGTGGTCGGGCTCGCGGCGGCGGTCGATGATGTGGCCGGTCAGATGGGCCAGCGCCTCGGGCAGATGGTCGTTGACCTTCACCGGCGGGTCGAAATCGACCGCCTCCAGGTAGTGGTGCAGAGCCACCAGGAACTCGCCGTAGATGTCGAACTGGCGCTGGTCGCTCGCCGCGTTGCCGAGGCGCACCGGCTCGGTCCCACGCCAGCCGCGCAGATGGTCGAGGATCACTTCGTCGGGCATCGGCCCTTCGAGAGCGTACATCAGCTGGAGATGGCGGCCGCGGCTCGGGTCGGCGTTGCGCAGGAAGCGCAGGAACTCGGCGGCCTCGCGGTCGTAGCCGAGATTGACGAAGGCCGTGACGGTGAAGCTCGCGTCCCGCATCCAGACGTAGCGGTAATCGTAGTTGCGGTTGCCCGGCACCGCCTCGGGCAGGCCCATGGTCGCGGCGGCGACGATGCCGCCGGAGGGCGCGTGGGTCAGGAGCTTGAGGGTGAGCGCGCTGCGCAGCACCGTCTCGCGATAGGGCCCGCGATAGGTGCAGCGGCCGGACCACTCTTGCCAGTAGTCTTCCGTCGCCGCGAGCCACGCCTCGGTCCGGCCGAGCCCCGCATCGCCCTCCGCCCCGTGGGCGAGGACGAGGTCGGCCCCCTCCCCGGCCTCCAGCCGGAACGCGGCCTGCGCCGTCCCCTCACGGACGTCGAGCGGCACGGTCGCGGCGGCCCGCATCGCGTCGCCGCCGCCGTGAAACAGCACCGTGCCTTCGGGCTCAGGCTCGGCCGCGGTGGCGGCGCGGGCGTAGTCGAAGGTCGGTCGCACGATCCAGCGGCCGGACACCGTGCCGGCCTCGCAGGCGAGGCGGCGCACCACGCGGGCTTGCGCGCAGCCGTCCGGCCCCTCCTCTGGCACCGGCTCGCGACGGCTGAGCGGCATGAAGTCGGTGAGCCGCACACGGCCGGTCTCGGTGACGAAGACCGTCTCGAGGATGTTGGTGCCGGGGCGGTAGCGGCGTTCCGTGCCGGTCACACCGTCGAGGGCGAGGCGGCAGGCGCCGCCCCGCTCGCGGTCGAGCAGCGCCAGGAAGACGGCCGGCCCGTCGTGGCGGGGCCAGCACAGCCAGTCGAGGGAGCCGTCGCGGGCGATGAGGGCGGTGGTGCAGGTATCGCCGATCACGGCGTAGTCGGCGATGGGTCTGTCCGTCACGGCCTCGTCCCGCTTGCGTCGCGCGGCAACGCTGCGGATCGAGGCGAAGTTGCCCCCTGCGACACCCGCGCGGGGTCAGCGGTGGCGGCGGCGATGCGGGGCGAAGCGGCGGGCGCGACCGAAGCCTTGGCGCAGTGAGCGGCGGGTGCCGTAGCTGCCGGGCCGCCGGTAATTGCCGTTGTTGACGCCCGCCGAGCGGTCGTTGCCGGTGGCGCTCGCCCCCGGCGAGAGCCCGCTGCCGGCGTTGGCGTTGCCCTCCTGGGCGAGCGCGCCGCCGCTCAGGAGCAGCCCGGCGGCGAGGGCGAAGGGCAGGAGGCGGGTGAGGCGCAGCATCGAGATCGGCTCCGGGGCGTCCGTTCACGGGTCTGTGAACGGGGTCGGAAGGGCGAACCGCGCGATGCCGCGTCTGTTCCCTCGGCCTTACCTGACCGCGATCAGCGACTTGGTGAACAGTCCGAGGAAGCGCTCGCGGACGATCTTGCCGTCGGGAAACAGCGACTTCATCTCGAAATGGTCGAGCAGGGCCGCGTCGTTGAGGATGCGGTCGGCCTCGTCGATGCTGTCGGTGCGGGTGTGGAAGGCGAAATCGCGCCGCATCACCAGGGCGCGCTGCCACGGCCGCGGCAGCCAGTGGAAGAACAGCGCCCGGAAATGCGGCTCGACCGGGAACCAGTAGTTCGGCGTCTGGATGAAGTAGCGGGTGCCGAGCCGGCGCGCTTCCTTCGCCATGCGGACCTTGTTCTGCCAGCTGCCGACATGCTCGATGACGGAGTTGGAGAACACGATATCGAATTCCCCGTCGGCGTACATCGGCAGGTCGCAGGCGTCGCCCTGGATCACGAGGAAGCGCGGATCGGACACCGGGGTCGGCACCAGATCGACCAGCGTGACGTAGATCTTGCGGTTGCGCCACATATGCTCGAGGCCGAGCCAGTAATCGGACCGCCCGCCGAGATCGAGAATCCGGCACATATCCTTCTTCTGCAGGACCTCGTCGACCATCGCCATCAGCATCTCCATCCGCTTTGCGCGGAATTTGTTGCTGTAGACCTCTTTCGCCGACGGACGCTCGACTTTCATCAACATGCTGGGATTCCGTTAGGCAGGCAAGATGCGATGATTGCACAGCGGATGTGCAGGATATGTGCCAATCTTGGCCGATCTGGTGCGCTGCAGCAAGCGCGGCAGATCAATGATTTCGCCGATCCACACCGATGCGAGATCAGTATTCGCTGCGGATGGCGGCGGTTGTATGCTGGATGAGCACACGTGTATGGCGGCGCGATGCGTCATGGCGTCAGCGGACACCGCCGACCGGGCTGGCGCCGGGCAGGGCCCAGTCGGTGGCGGCGGCGGCCGTGTCCGGCGCGAGCTTCACCGGCTCAGGGCGCTTGGCCGATCCCCCCTTGCGCTCGGGCATCACGGCGTTCACGAGCGCGACCCAGGCGAAGATGAAGGCGACGAACAGCCCCTCGGCCAGCCAGAACACCGCGTGCGAGCCGGTCTCCTGCCACGCCAGCGCGACGCCGTAGAGGCCGAAATTGCTGGCGCAGAAGCAGGTCAGCGAGTGGCGCCCGAGCATCATCACGGCATGCCCGATCCGGGTCTCGACCACGCGGAAGCGGTCGGACAGCCAGATCATCACCACGACGACGCAGAGCGAGCAGAGGATCTTGAGCGGCCCGAGCGTCGCGCGGTCGACGCCGGGGACGATCCACGGCTCCTCGGCGAGGCCGAGGCGGTGCGGATATTTCTGCCCGAGCCACGCGAAGGCGAAGATTGCGAGCAGCAGCGTGGCGACGCGGATGACGAAGGGCCGGCCGACGATGAAGGCGGCGATGGCCCCGTAGCGGCGCCCGATCCCGAGCATCATCCCGCCGAAGAAGGTGATCTGCCACGCCCAGACGTTGATCCCGATGGTCTCGTCGTGGGCGAGCCCGACCGTCTCGGACCAGAGGCCGACGACGAGCCAGCTGCCGACGAGCCACGCCAGCGCCACCGCGGGCCAGCGCATCATCAGAGCGGCGAAGAGCGGCGTGGCGAGGAAGAAGATCGCGTAGAGCTGCAGCACGTCGAAGCCGAACGGCGCCGAGCGCATCAGCACGAAGTCCCGCACCGCGTTGATCGGATCGTGCACGAACACGTCGAAGCGCGAGGCGCCGAGCAGCGTCTGGCCCGCGAGCCCCAGCATCGCGACGACGAGCAGGAGCGTGACGGCGTTGTAGCAGTACAATTGCCACGCCCGCCGCAGGGTGTCCCCGACGAAGCGGCGATCGACCGATTCGAGCTTGGCCAAGCGGACATGCCCGAACAGGTAGCCGCTCATCAGGAAGAAGATCTCGGTCGTGGTCGAGGGCAGCACCTGGGCGATGGTGATCGGGCTCGCCGCGTGCCGCCCCATCTCGCGGCAGAGCGAGGTGCCGTGGTTGAGCGACATGCTGATCAGCATGAAGCCGCGGATGAAATCGAGCTCCAGGATGCGCCCGGCGGCGGGCGAGGCGGGCCCCTCGGAGGATCGGGTCTGGCTCATTACGGCCTCCTGGCGCGTCGCCTCAAGGGCGGTAGGGCAGGTAGCGGAACGGGGCGACCGCGGGCACGGCCGAGCCGAGCGTACCTTTGGGCCGCGACACCAGGGCGAGGCAGGGCAGCGCGTAGAAGCTCAGGGACAGGAACGAGACGAGGCCGCCGATCGTCGGTTCGGTCATCCCGTAGAGCAGGTAGAAGATCACCAGCCCGATCGTGCCGTGCGCCTGATTCCGCCATGCCCGGCGGAGCGTCAGGACGAGGCTCGTCAGGAAGATAGACAGCCCGATGAGGCCGCCCGAGAACAGGATGCTGAGATACATATTGTGGGCGTGCGCCGCCGCCTTGAACAGCATCGGGTGGAACGGCAGGATGAACTTGGCCGAGCCCGCGCCGTAGCCGAACAGCGGCTGCTCCAGCCACAGCTCGATCACGACCGCCCAGATCCGGGTGCGGCCGGTGCCGCTGGTGATCTCGTCGGCCGAGCCGGAGCGCGACAGGCCGCTCATGATCGTGTCGCCGAAGCTCGCCATCACCAGCACGCCGATGGCGGCGGCGAGCAGGCCGATGGCGAACTTGATGCCGAAGCGCCCGCGCATGGCGTAGACGTAGAGCAGGCCGGCCATCATCGCGGCGACCGACATGCGGTTGTTGGAGGCCAGCAGGCAGAACGCCATCGGGGCGACCAGCACGTAGAACAGCGGTCGCCGCAGCGTGAGGCCGGAGAACAGCACCGTCAGCATGATGCCGATCGCCGCCGCCGCGCCCGCGGAATTGGCGGTGCCGAACACGCCGGTGAGCCGCGAGGTCGGGATGAAGGCGCCGTTGACCCAGTCGCTCATCCGCCCGAGCTGCGGATTGAGGAAGTAGGCCGCGATCGACAGGAGGCACAGCACGAAGCAGGCGGTGATGAGGATGCCGGCGACGTTGCGCACCCCGAGGAAGCGCACGAGGCTGTAGATGTAGAGGAAGGCGGCGATGTTCGAGACGGTCTCGACGAAGGACAGGGCCGGCTGGATCGAGTTGGCGCTGGTGACGATCAGGTAGACGAAGAAGCCGAACCACAGCAGCGCCTCGGACGATTCCCGCAGCGGCCAGCGCCGGGCCATGGCGGCGAGCGCGAGGGTCACCATCGAGCCGACGCAGGCGAGCTTCAGGAGGATCTGGAAGTCGATCGACTTGTCCTCGATCTCCCGCACCCGCAGCGTGGCGCATTGCAGGATGATGATGAGGATCGCCGCGTAGAAGGCGTAGCGCTCGTTCCAGACCAGCGTCTGGGTGCCGACGAACAGCAGGATCGGCAGCGGCAGCGCCGCCAGCATGATCACCGGCGGCAGGCTCTCGCCGTCCGTCGCGCTCAGGCCGATCACGAGCAGCGCGATCGCCGCCACGATCGCGACCGCGGTGGCGGCGGGCAGCCAGATCCAGTCTCGGTGCGGAGTGAGGCCGGCGGCCTGCATGGCGCCTCGCGCGGGTGGCGGGAAGGACGGGCGAAAAGGATCAGCCGGGGGTGAGCTGGCGCGGGCGGAGCTTGGCCAGCCCGAGGCGGGCGAGGAACACGGCGTTGCCGACGAGGTAGCGCTGGGCCAGCCGCCGCGGCTCGATGCAGAGGCGAAACACCCATTCGAGGCGGGCGCGGCGCATCCAGGCCGGGGCGCGCGGCACCGTGCCGGTCAGGAAGTCGAACCACGCGCCGACCGCCATGGCGTTGTCGCAGATGCCCGGCACGTGGGCGGCGATCCAGCTCTCCTGGATCGGGTTGCCCATGCCGACGAGGATCAGGTCGGGCCGGGCCGCCGTGATCGTCGCGCTCAAGGCGTCCTGGTCGGCTTCCTTGAGGAAGCCGTGATGGGTGCCGACGACGGCGTGGCGCGGCCAGCGCCGGGCGATGAGGCGGCCGGCCTCGACCACCACCTCGGGACGCGCCCCGAGGAGATAGATGCGCAGGTCGTGGACCGTGCGGTCGAGGTAGTTCGTGACGAAGTCGGTGCCGTTGAGGTTCTCCGAGAACGGCTCGCCGTGCAGCACCCGCCGGGCGATGTCGAGGCCGACCCCGTCGTTGAGCACGAGGAACTGGTCGAGGCAGCCGCGCAGCTCGGAATTGGTCGAGGCGAGATTGGAGAGATGCGCGTTCAGGAACGCGACGCGGGTGCTGTCGCGGGACTGGATGCGCCCGTCGATGTGCTGGACGACGTTGCCGACCGGGCCCGAATGGACCCGCACGCCGAGGATATCGACCGACGTCAACATGGAACGGCCTCCGTTGATCTCGATTTCATCGGTGTCGTGCAGTGGGGCCGGCCTCACGTGCCGAGGCCGACGATCCGGCGGTCGCGCAGCAGGACGATGAGCAGGCCGAGCGCCATGCCGACGAACAGCGAGGCGGCCAGGATGATCGCCGATTTCGGCGCGCTCTTCGCTTGCGGCGGGTAGGCGACGCTCGCGACCTGGGCGTCGGGCAGCGTCATGAACTGCTGCTGCCACGTCTCGGCGTAGCGCTCGAGGAACTTGTCGTGCAGGACGCGGTAGGTCTGCGCCTTGCTCTCGAGGTTCTTCAGGGTCACCCGCGCCTGCGCCGAACTCTCGCCCGCGAGCGAGCCGGAGAACTTGAACTGCTCGACGGCGTTCTCGGCCTTCCGGGTCTCTGCCTGAAGCTCGTCGGTGCGGGCCTTGAGCAGGTTGCTCATGCGCCGCGACAGCTCCTCGCGCATGTTCGCCTGATCCTGGATGAAGGCGTCGGCGTAGGCGTTGGCGACCGCCGCGGCCTGGGTCGGGCTCGGCATCGTGGCCGAGACCTCGACGACGTAGGTGGTGCCGAGGCGCTTGACCGTGGTCAGCTTCTGCAGGGCGCGCGAGGCCGCGGTCACCTTCGGGTCGGCGCCCTCCGGCGGGGGCGTCGGCTTCTTCCAGAACATCAGCGTGCCAGTGATCGCCGAGATCGTGCGGGCGAGCGGGCCGGGCTGGAGCGCGGGGTCGTCCACGAGGTTCTGTGACACCACGACCCGGCGGACGATGCGCTCGGATTTCAGGAGTTCGACCTGGCTCTCGATATTGGCCGAGTCGACGTTGGCGTCGGAGACGGTCGGCGCGGTGGAGCGCAGGCTCGCGCCGTTCTTCAGGTCGATCAGGATCAGGCCCGAGGACGTGAATTGCGGCGTCGCCGTCGCGAGGTAGGCCACCGCCACAGCGACCGCCGCGACGCTGGTCAGCGCGATGGTCGGCCAATGGCTGAGCACCGCCTTCATCGCGGTCGCGACGGGCGACGGTCCCTCGGGCGCGGCGCTCGTGAGCGGCTGCGGGTTCTCGATACTACGGAGCAGAGCCTCCAACCGCAGAGCGTCCCCCATGCGATTCTGCCTCCTGCGATAACGAACGCCCGGATCGAGCGAAGACCAGCTGCCTTGCAGGCAAGATAACGGGGCGTGTCCGGAGCGGCTTTTTCAATGTCGCAGAGGGGGCCTGGTCGGGCACCGTGCGCACCGCAGCATCTCAGGAAATGGGCCTCGTGTGCAGTGCCAAAACGCTGCTTGCCGAAAATAATCGCATCACCTCAGCGATTGCACGCACAAACTTTGAGCAGCAGAAGCGTAAAATATCAGCACTCCTATACGGCTAAGTAGAATAATAGGAGGTCGCGAAAGGGTTCCAGAGGCATGACTCAAGTTACAGTGAGCTGAACATCTTGGCAAGCCGCTGGTACGATACTGCCTAAACCCTTGAGTTTCGCCGGCTCCTCACAACCGTCGGGACCCTTTCGGCGATGCGGATGCGGGTTCAGATAGCAGCATAATTCGCAGCGACAACGTCACAAATGTTTTACCGAATATTTACGCTCTCGCCGGGAACGCTTTCGGCGCCTCGGGAGATCACGGGCCGCCGCATTTCCGCCTGAAAAAATTGACTAAATCTTCATCATTGGTTGGGTGCGGCGCTCCGCTGCGGCGCAAAATAGCGTTGACCGATCGTTACCCGTTCGCCTTAATACGGAGAGATTGTCAGCACAGCGAGAGAACGAATGGCGGCCGAGTCTACACGCCCCAGGTTTTCCCCGTGGCTGCGGCGCGAACACGCCGGTGTTGCGACATCGACCGCACTGCCGAATTCACGTTGGCCCAAAGTCGCCTCGCGCGCGATGCCGACGATCGTCCGCCCGCGCGGGCTCGGATACAGCGCGCGCTCACGCCGTAACTATCTCGAGTCGCGCCAGAAGCGGGCGCTCGACGTCACCGCCGCCCTCTCGGCGATCATCATGCTGCTGCCGCTGCTGATCGTGGTGGCCGTGCTGGTACGGGCGACCTCGAAAGGTCCGGTGCTGTTCCGGCAGAAACGCTGCGGCCTCAACGGTCAGCCGTTCTGGATCTACAAGTTCCGCTCGATGCACGTCGTCCCCGACGAGGGCGTGGTCCAGGCGACCCGCGCCGATCCCCGCGTGACGCCGGTCGGCCGCTTCATCCGCCGCAGCAGCATCGACGAGCTGCCCCAGCTCTTCAACGTGCTGCAGGGCCATATGTCGCTGATCGGGCCCCGCCCGCACGCCATGGAGCACGACGCCTATTATGGTGAGCGCATCCCGCGCTACGCCGACCGCTTCGTCGCCCGGCCGGGCCTGTCGGGGCTCGCCCAGGTCCGCGGTGCCCGCGGCGGCACACCGCAGCTCTCCGACATGGAGCGGCGGATCGACCTCGACCTCGACTACATCCGCAACGCCAGCCTCGCCGCCGATCTGCGCATCATCGCCGAGACGGTTCGCGAGATGATGTTCAGCTCGACCGCCTACTGACCCGACGCCCGGCCGCTCCGGGCGCCTCCCCTCCCAAGATCGGCGCGCGGACCCACGCTGCCGGAGCCATGCTCCGGCACGGTTCTGGCTCTGTGCCCAGGCGGCGCCCCCGCCCCCGATTCAACGACGAGGCAGATCATGATGCTGCGACCGGCTCGGTGGACGACGCAGATGGCCCTGGTCGGCGTGCTGACCGGCACGGGCGCAGGCCCGGCGCTGGCGGAGTACATCATCCGCCCCGGCGACACCCTCGAAGTCGCCGTGGCCGGCATCCCCGACCTCAAGCAGCGCAGCGTGGTCGATCTCGACGGCCGCGTCACCCTGCCGATGATCAAGCCGGTCCCGGTCGGCGGCCTCGGCCTCACGGCGGCTCAAGGCGCGATCAAGGAGGAGATGTCGAAGAAGCTCTACCAGCAGCGCACCCCCGCGGGCGCGGAGAGCATCACGGCGATCAGCCCCGACGCCGTCACGGTCAGCATCGCCGAGTACCGCCCGGTCTACCTCAACGGCGACGTGTCGAAGCCCGGCGAGCAGGCCTACCGGCCCGGCATGACGGTGCGGCAGGCGGTGTCGCTGGCGGGCGGCTACGAGATCATGCGCTTCCGCATGACCAACCCGTTCCTCGAATCGGCCGACCTGCGCAACGACTACCAGACCCTGTGGATGCAGTACGTGAAGCTGCAGGGGAAGGTGTGGCGCATCAAGGCGCAGCTCGCGGCCCCCGGAGGTCCCCAGGCGCCCGCGTTGCCGCCCGGCGCACAGCCCGCCAAGGGCAAGGCCGCCGCCGACGACCCGACCGCCGACACCAAGGCGCTGGAGCGGCTGACCCAGGCGCCGCTGCCGAAGGAACTGCTCGACCGCGCCCGCGAGAACGTCCGCCAGCAGCTCGAACTGGAGCGCACCCGCTACGGGGCGGAGCGCGCCTTCCTCCAACGCACGGTCTCGGTCGCCGACGACCAGATCGCGCTGCTGCGCTCGCGCCAGGTGCGCGACGACGAGAACGCCCAGGCCGATACCATCGACTACAACAAGCTCAAGGAATTCTCCGAGCGCGGCAACCTGCCGATGACCCGCCTGTCGGAGGCGCGGCGCCTGTTCCTGTTCTCGGCGACCCAGTCGCTCCAGACCGGGGTGCAGCTCACCAACACCATCCGCGAGCGCGACGACGCCGCCCGCAAGGTCGTCCGCCTGGAGGAACAGACCCGCTCCGACCTGCTCAAGGAACTCGACGAGGCCAATGTCGAACTCGGCGGCCTGCAATCGAAGCTCCAGGCGGTCAGCGAGAAGATCACCTATACCGGCATGATCCGCTCGCAGCTCGTGCGCGGCGGCGGCGCCAAGCCCTCGATCCGCATCGTGCGCTCCGGCCTCGACGGCGGCGGCAGCGAGACGGCCAGCGAGGATTCGCCCGTGCGTCCCGGCGACACCGTGGAGGTCGCCCTGCACACGGAGGTGCCGGAGCTGTCGCAGTGACGGCCCCGATGGACGGGATGCCGTTCCGGCCGCATCGCCGGGCCGTGATCGGCGGGGCCGTCGGCCTCGCGCTGGCCGGGCCCTCCTTCGCGGGGGCGACTGGGCAGCCGGCCCCCTTACGTCGCGGCGTGAACCTGTCGCACTGGTTCGCTCAGAGCTTTCGCGGCTACGGGCGCGATCACCTCGCCGGCTACATCGCCCCGTCCGATCTGGAGCGGATCGCGCGCGTGGGCTTCGACCATGTCCGCCTGCCGGTCGATCCCGGCATTCTGCTGACGCAGGGCGGCACCGAGCTGAACGGGCCGGTGTTCGAGGCCGTGCGCGCCGCGCTCGCGCGGATCGCCGCCTTGGGCCTGACGACGGTGCTCGATCTCCACCCCGTCGGCGCCGGCAAGGCGCCGCTCACGACGCCGGAGGGCGCGCGCGCCTTCGTCACCGGCTGGACGACGCTCGCCAAAGCGCTGAGCCCCTCGCAATCGCCCGGTCTCGTGCTGGAAATCCTCAACGAGCCGGAGCCCCTGCAGGGCGAGGCGTGGTGGGCGCTTCAACAGGAGGCGCTGGCGGCGATCCGGCGGGCCGGCTGGAGCGGGCGCGTCGTCGCCAACGGCGGCGGCTGGTCCGGCATCGACGACCTCGTCGCGCACAAGGCCTACGACGACCGCGCGGTCGTCTACACCGTGCATTGCTACGCGCCGCTGCTGTTCACGCATCAGGCCACGACCTGGAGCTGGGACGTCGCCCGCCGGGTCGACGGCCTCGGCTGGCCGATCCCGAAGGACGAGGCCGAGCGCGCCGCGGCGGAAGCCACCCGCGACGACGAGGCCCGCGGCCATGTCCGCGCGCAGATCGCGGCGGGCGCGTTCACCCCGGCGGCGATGGCGGCGCAGTTCGACCGGCTCGCCGCGTGGCAGAAGGCGCAAGGCGAGCCCGCGATCTATGTCGGCGAGTTCGGGGTCTACGAACCCAAGGCGCCGGCGGACGCCCGGCTCGCGTGGCTCAGAGCCGTGCGCGAGGCCTGCGAGGCCCGCGGCTTCGGCTGGGCGATGTGGGACTACTCCCCCTCCTTCGGCCTGCTGCCGCCCTCGGGCGCCCGCGTCATGGCGCCGGACACGCTGCGGGCGCTCGGGATCGGTGCATCATGAAGGCGTGGCTGAGCCGGAAGCTGGGCAGCGGCGGCATCGGATCGAGCGGGCCGCTCTTCGTGGCCAACATGCTCGAGGCCGCGCTGCCGTTCCTGCGCAACATCGCGCTCGCCCATCTCATCTCCCCGACCGATTTCGGCCTCGCGATCTCGCTCTCGGTGGTGATCGGCATCGTCGAGGTGCTGACCGATTTCGGCCTGCCGGTCTTTGCCGTGCGCAAGACCTCGGACACCCCGCCCGCCGTGATGATGGGCACGCTCCAGAGCCTCGCCCTGATCCGCGCCGCGCTGATCGGGCTGGTGCTGGTGGCGGCCTCGCCCTGGATCGCCGGCCTGTTCGAGGCGCACGGCGATTTCACGGTCTACGCGCTGCTCGGCATCGTCGTGGTGGTCCGCGGCTTCGAGAATCTCGGCGTCAAGGAGATGATGCGCCACTACGTGTTTTGGCGCGAGGCGACCGTGTTGGCGAGCGCGCAAGGTATGGGCGCCCTCGTCACCGTCGTCTCCGCCTGGATGGGCTACGGCTTCGCCTGCATGCTGCACGGGATGCTGGCGACCGCGCTCGTCACGGTGGCGCTCTCGCACCTGCTGTCGCCGACGCCGTTCCGGCTGGCCTGGAACACGGACGCCGCGCAGGAGGTGGCCCGGTTCGGGCGCCCGCTCCTCGTCAACGGCCTCGCGGTGTCCTGCACGCTCGGCGACCGGCTCCTCGTCGGCAGCGTGCTCGGGCCGGCGCAGCTCGCCCTCTACAACGTCGCCTACGGCACCGCGACGCTGCCGCGCACGGTGGCGGCGAAGTTCCTCACCAGCATCTTCCTGCCGCTCTTCGTCGCGAACCACGAGCGCAAGCGCGGCCCCGAGCTGTTCGACACCTGGGCGTGGATCCTGTCCTGCATCGCCTTCGCCTACGGGCTGGCGCTCAGCCTCGTCGGCGATCAGGTGCTCGCCTTCGTGTTCGGCCCGGCCTTCCAGCCCTCGCGCCTGTTCATGTGTCTGGCCGGCATCAGTATCTGCGTGAAGTTCCTGATGCTGCTGCCCGCGCCGCAGGCCTACGCCTCGGGCAACACGGGCCTCGTCGCCTTCGGCTCGATCCTCTCGGCGCTCGCCGTCATCCCCGGCGCGGTGCTGCTGCTGTGGCAGCGGGACGTGAACGCCTTCCTCCTCGGCCTCGCCGTGTCGGAATTCGTCGGCCTGCTGGTCTATTCCCGCCGCGCCATCCGCGAGCAGGCTTTTACCCGCACGACGACGTGGCTGGTGATCGCCGTGCCGCTGGCGCTGCTGGCCTCGCTGGCGCTGCTGACCGGGCTGAAGCCGCAGATGAGCTTCCAGGCGTGGTGCGTCGCCTGCGCGGTGGCGCTCGGCCTCTCGGCCACCGCCTACGGCCTGATCGTCCTGCGCTGCCGCATCGGGCTGCGGATGCTGTTCACGACCTGACCATACGCCCCTGAGGAGCCGAGATGGCGATCCACCTGTTCACGACCACGGATTGGCGTGGGCCCCGCCGGGCCGACCTCCTGCGCCTGCTCGACTCGGTCGAGCGCAGCCGGGCCGCGGGCGTGAGCGTCCACCACCATCTCCTGCTCCAGAACTGCCCGCCCGAGACGCTCGCCGCCGAGCGCGTGGGCCTGCCGGCGCAGACCCACGTCACGGCGATCCCGGGGCGCGCCTCGATCTCGGCGGCCCGCAACCAGCTCATCGGCGCGGCGCTCGCCGAGACGCCGTTCGGCGCCGACGACGTGGTCGCCTTCCCCGACGACGACTGCTTCTACGCCGACGGCTTCCTGGCGCGGCTGGAGGCGGCCTTCGCCGCGCGGCCCGGCCTCGATCTCCTGCTCTGCCGCGTCGCCAACGAGCCCGAGGACGGGCCCGACGGCCTGCGCGACATCGCACCCGCCAGCGCCGCGCAGATCGTCCGCCTGACCATGTCGAACAGCATGTTCCTGCGCGGCTCGCTCGCGGCGACGCTCGGCGCGTTCGATCCGACGCTGGGCCTCGGCACCCCCGCCCGCGGCGGCGAGGACACGGACTACGCCGTGCGCGCGCTGCTCGCCGGCAACGCCACGGGCTTCGTCGACCGTCCCCTCGTCGGCCATCCGCCCGCGGACCGGAGCGCGGCGGCGCGCTACTATTACGGCGCGGCCATGGTGCTCGCCCGCTACGCCCGGCGCCGGCCCGCGCTGATGCGCGAGTACCTGCGTAAGGTCCTCGTCGGCCTCGTCTTCACGCTGCAGGGGCGGGTCCCGGCCCGCACCTACGCCGAAGCCCTGCGCGACACGCTGCCCCTCGTCGGCCTGTTCCCGCGGCGAGGCGGCGGCGCCGAGCCGGCCTTCGGCCTCTCCCGGCCGCTCGCCCCGTGAGTTCGCTCCGGTGCATGCTCTATCTCTCTGTTGCCGCACGATGATTTCGGAAAACCGGATTCCACTTTTCCGCATCGTGCTCTGAAACGACCCCGGAGCCGTTCGTGACCGATCGACCGATCTGCCTCTTGCTCTGCATCGACGCCGCCTATCTGCGGCAGGCCGGCATCACCCTGGCCTCGATCCTCGAGAGCAATCCGGGCAAGCCCATCGACGTCACCCTCGTCGGCAGCGGCCTCACCCCTGCGCAGGTCGATTCGGTGTTCGCCCCGCTCGGCGCCCGCCATCCGGCCCTGCGCCTGCATTTCCGGGAGATGGACCCGGCGGCGCTGCCCGATCTGCCGGTGACGCGCCAGTTCAGCAGCAGCATCTACACCCGCATCCTGCTCGACCGCTTCATCGACCGCTCGCACGAGCGCGTCCTCTATCTCGACGCCGACACCGTCGTCTCCGCCGACCTGACGCCGCTCTGGAACGCGGATCTCAACGGCGCCGTCCTCGGCGCGGTGCGCGACCCGTTCCGGCTCGATCTCGACGCCATCGGCTTCGCTCCGGACGAGCCCTACTTCAATTCCGGCGTGCTGCTGATCGACATGGAGCGCTGGCGCGCCCTCGATTGCGAGGCCCGCGTCCTCGACGTGCTGGTGCGGGAGGCCCACCGCCTGCCCTGGATGGATCAGGACGCGCTCAACCTCGCGCTCCGGGGCCAAGTCCACTTCCTCTCGCCGCGTTGGAACTTCCAGCCGCGCTGCGCCGACGTGCCGGCCGGGTTCCTTGGGCTCTCGGAGGCGGAATACGCCGCCCTGCGGGCCAACCCGAGCATCGTCCACTACACCACCTCCCACAAGCCGTGGAACGCGGGTTTCCGGGTGCATTACAGCCGCGCCTTCTTCTCGGTGGCGCGCCGGGCCGGGCTCGGCATGGCGCCCGCGCGGCCAAGGACGCTCAGTGACCGCCTGCTCCAGGCCAAGACTTGGCTGCGCTGGCACTTCCCCGGCCCCTTCCGCACCCTGCGCCGCATCGCCAAGCCCGAGGCCGCGGCCCTGATGTACGGCGCGCGGGCCGGCCGGTAGGAGCCTCACAGCGTGCGTGCCCTGACCGACACCGCGCCGATGGCGCCCGCGCGAACGGACGCGCCCGATCTCAGCTTCGTCATGGCCGCCTACAACGCCGCTCCGTGGATCGAGGCGGCGCTCGCCTCCGCCCTCGACCAGCGCGGCGTCGGCGTCGAGATCGTCGTCGTCGACGACGCCTCGACCGACGACACCGCGTCCCGCGTCGCCGCGCTCGCCGCCCGCGATCCGCGGGTGGTCCTGATCCGGCGCGCGCGCGGCGGCGGCCCGTCGGCGGCGCGCAACCTCGCCATCGAGCGCGCCCGCGGCGCGTGGATCGCCATCCTCGACGCCGACGACGCCGTCGCGCCGGAGCGCGCCCGACATCTCATCGCGCTCGCCGAACGCACCGGCTGCGCGGTCGCCGCCGACAACGTCGCCTGCTTCCCCGATGCCGAGCCCGAGCGCTCCTGGCCCCTCGTCCCCGATCTGGCGGAAGACGCCGAGCTGCGCGTCGGGCTCGCCGAGTACCTGAACCGCAACCGGATGATGGGCGGGCGCTCGAATCTCGGCTTCCTCAAGCCGATCTTTTCCCGCGCCTTCCTCGCCCGTCACGGCATCCGCTACGACGAGAGCGTGCGCATCGGCGAGGATTTCCTGATCTGCCTGCGCTGCCTGATGGCCGGGACCGACATGGCGGTCTCAGGCCGGGCCGGCTACCGCTACCGGATGGTCTCGACCTCGCTCTCGCGCAAGCTCAAGGCCGCCGATCTCGACACGATGCGCACCACCTACGACGCCCTCGGCCTCACGCCGTCCGAGCCCGCCGCGGTCAGGGCGGACGCCGCCTATCGCGGCTCGCTCGCCGAGATGCGGGCCTATATCGGCCTGCGCGAAGGGATGTCGCGGCGGGATGTCGGGGCGGTGCTCCGCCACGCGCTGCAACCGGCCTGCTGGCGCGCGGTCGCGCGGCTTGCCCTGCGAAAGCTGCGCCGCCGATGATTCTTCGAGAGAGCCGTGCTCAGCGCTCGCCGCTCTCCGAGCGTTGCCGGGCGGCGCGGATGCGCTCGTCCATCTCGCTCACTGCCCGGTCGAGGCTGCGGGCGTCGGGCTTTAGCCTGCGGCGGCGCACGCCCCCGACCCGGACCGAGACCGCGCGGTTGAGCCAGCCCGCGACCAGGATCGTCGTGACGTAGCCCGGATCGTTGACGCCGTCCCACGGGCTGCCGTCGGCGTGGCAGCGCGGGTCGGCGAAGCCGACCATCGGCAGCCAGCCGCCGAAGAGCGGCCAGCCCGCCGAGGCGGGCAGGCCCGCTGCGGGCCGCGCGAAACGCAGGCGTGGATGCGTCATCTCTTTCGTCCCTGTCGGCGCTTCCCCGGTCTGCCGCCGGGCCGCGCCGTTCCCCCTGAAGCCCTGAGGTCGTTAGATCTTCCTGCGGTCGGGCCGGTCCTCGTAGCGGCGCGCGGCCGCGCCGCGCACGACCTCGATGCCCCAGCCGGACAGGGCGAAGCTGACTTGGAGCACGACGTAGCCGAGGAGGGCTTGGCCGAGCGACGGGAGCACCGGGGCGCCGAGCCCCACCATCGTCAGCACGTAAACCGGGACGAGCACCACGCCGACCAGGGCGACGAAGATCCAGCGGAGGAACCCCGCCGCCACTGCCCCGCACAACGCCAGGATGAGCACGAAGGCCGTCATCGCGCGCCGACGCCGCGCGCCGCGCTCTCGCTCGTGCCGGTCATCGCTCCCCCCTCAAGACGCCCGAACGCCCCCGTTGGAAGGCTTGGATAGCACCGAACCCGCTACCAGTCTGTAAAAATTCGCAGGGTCGATTGCGTCGAATTTGAGCGAAATTTCCTAAGCTCCGGGAAGCCATATTTCCATTCGGCCAATAGCATCGGCTCCGAATGGAAAGGTGGCGCCAACTTGAGCGTATCTCGCAAATGCGAAATTAAGACATGGGAGCCAGCCTCACGGTCATGTGATGCCGCCGCTCGAACCATCGGGGCGGCCGGCCAGGGAACCGCGACGATGACCGCTCTGGGTGCTTACTTCGGCAACGACCCCTCCGCCCTCCCGGCCTACGAGGAATGGCTGGGGCGCGAGGTCGACAACGTCCTGTTCTATCTCAACGACTGGAGCTGGAAGGACTTCGACAACTCGATCGGCTGGGCGACCAGCCTGTGGAAGCCGATGGACCGCCCGGTGCTGTGGTCGGTGCCGCTGACCGTGACCGGCACCTCGCTCGCCCAGGTCGCCACCGGCGACTACAACGACCACTTCCTCAAGGCCGCGCAGGCGCTGGCGCAGAGCAAGCCGAGCGAGGACGGGTTCATCTACGTCCGGGTCGGCTGGGAGTTCAACGGCTCGTGGATGCCCTGGGCCGCCAAGGGCAACGAGGCCGCCTTCATCGGCGCCTACCGCGAGCTGGTCGATACGTTCCGCGAGGTGTCGGACAAGTTCAAGTTCGTCTGGGACGTCAATGCCGGCGGCGAGATGAACCCGGAGAAGGCCTATCCCGGCGATGCCTATGTCGATGTCGTCGGCATGGACTTCTACTACAACAAGGAATGGGACAACGCCGACCCCGCCAAGGCCTTCCTCGACAAGGTCAACATGAGCTACGGGCTCAAGTGGCAGCAGGACTTCGCGGCCCAGCACGGCAAGCAGACCTCGGTCTCCGAATGGGGCGTCAAGACCGACGATTCCGGCGCCTTCGTGAAGGCCGCCCTGGCGTGGATGAACAAGTACGGCATGCTGTTCCAGAACTACTGGGAGAGCGACTACGCCAACTTCACCGGCACGCTGCACGACGGCAGCAAGCCGACCGTCGGGGACATCTTCAAGGACCTGTTCGGCTCCGTCATCGACACCCCGGCGGCGCCGGCCAAGCCGGACCTCGCCCCGAGCGTCACCGAGATCGCGGCCTCCGCCCCCAACGCCGCCAACGGCATCGGCACCGCGGTCGTCGGCGAGACCGTGACGCTGACGCTGACGCTCTCGGAGGCCGTGACGGTCGCGAGCGCCTCGAAGTTCAGCCTCGGCCTCAACGACGGCGGCACGGCCCTGTTCGACGCGGCCGCCTCGGACGCCACCCACCTCGTCTTCCGCCACAAGGTGCTGGCCGACCAGGTGGCGAACGACATCGCCGTCACCGGGGTCAACCTCAACGGCGCGGTGGTGCGCGACGCCGCCGGCAACAACGCGGTCTTCACCGGCGCGGTCGGCAACCCCGACGGCGTCCTCAAGATCGACGGTTATACCGGCTCGGCGGGCAACGACGTTTTCCGCGGCACGAACGGCGCGGACATCTTCAACGGCCGGGGCGGCGACGACACCTACTACGTCAACCACGCGGGCGATAAGGTGAACGAGGGCGTCAAGGGCGGCTACGACACCGTCGTGACGAGCGTGAGCTACGTGCTCGGCTACTATCAGGAGGTCGAGAAGCTCACCACCGACAACGCGGCGGGGAAGGCGGCGATCAACCTCGAAGGCAACAGCTTCGACCAGACGCTGGAGGGCAACGCCGGCAACAACGTCCTCGACGGGAGTGCCGGCGCCGACAAGCTCTACGGCTTTGCCGGCAACGACACCTACTACGTCGATCACATCAACGATCAGGTGTTCGAGGCCAAGGGCGGCGGCTACGACACCCTGATCGCGAGCGCGAACTACCGCCTCGCCGCGGGCCAGGAAATCGAGCTGATCCGCTTCGCCGACTCGATGAAGTCGGGCCAGCTCGTCACCGGCAACGAGTTCAACCAGACGCTGATCGGCAACAAGAACGACAACATCATCGACGGCGGCGCCGGCAACGACATCATGACCGGCGGCGCGGGCGCCGACACCTTCGTGTTCTCGACCCGGATCGGCCCCGGCAACGTCGACCGCATCACCGACTTCTCGCAGCCCGACGACACGATCGGGCTCGCCCGCAGCGAGTTCTGGAACCTGTCGATGGGCAAGCTCGCCGACACGCAGTTCAAGAACCTCGACACGGGCAAGGTCGATGCCGACGACCGGGTGCTCTACAAGCAATCCACCGGCGAGCTGTTCTACGACTGGGACGGCTCGGGCAAGCAGGCCGCGATCCTGCTCGGCGTGCTCGACAACAAGGCCCCGCTGCACGCCTCCGACATTCTGGTGGTGTGAGGCGGTCGCCTCTCCCACCAACCGCCCTCATCCTGAGGTGCCGCGCAGCGGCTTTGATCGAGGGCTCCAGTTCTCGCACGGAGTTCTGGAGCCCTCCTTCGAGGCTTCGCGGCGCTGCGCACCTCAGGATGAGGGGGTGGGTGGGAAGAGGGCCTTACCCCGCCGGCGGGACGAGCACGTACTTGCCGACGAACGGCTCGCTCTGGCTGTTGACGCCGGTGCAGCCGTAGGAGCGCTCGCCCGCCGCCATGGTCCTGAACTTCAGCGTCGCCTTGCCGTTCAGCTTGATCGTGTAGCCCTTCTCGCTCGCCGAATGGCCCTGGTCGCCGTCGACGTGCTGCACGAGGCCGTTCTCGAACTGGCCGTCGATGGTCAGCGTCACCGGCTGGTCGGCGCGGTTGACGACGCGCAGTTCCGCGTTGGTGTCGGCGGGCAGGCGCAGCTCCGCCGGGGCGCAGGCGATCTTGCCGTCCCGCTTGTCGATGGTCAGCTCCATCACCGGCTGACCCGAAGAGGCCGGCGGCGGCAGGGGCTTGCCCTCCGCCAACGCCCCGGTGGCCGACAGCACGAGGCACGCCGTGCCCGCCACCCAATGTCCGACTCGCATGTGATCGCTTTCCCGAATGATCCGTCGATGATCTGCCGGGGAAGACCGGAATCGGGCCGGAGGGTTCCGGCCCGCGACGCCGCACCGCGTCAGCCCTCGCCGCGGCGGCTTCGACCGAGGGCGAGGAAGGCGAGCGAGCCGCCCGCGATCAGTCCGAGGAAGAAGCCGGCGCCGAAATCGCTGTCGTCCTCGTGCGTGCCGAGCCACAGGCTGCCCGCGACGAGGGACAGGATCAGGGTGACGACGGCGGGATCGATCAGGCGGCGCATCGCGCGACCCTATCGTGGGCGACGATCCGAGGGCCAGCCTGGGTTTGCCTCAGTGGTGCCCGTGGGATTGCGGCTGGGACTGCTCTGCAGCCGGCCTGTGCATCATGTTGTGGTTCATGTTGCTCATGATCCACACCGAGCCGCCGATCAGCAGAAACACGATCAGCACGCCGAATGCCAAGGCCATGACGTTGTTGGTGTTGTCCGGCCCCGTGGTGATGTGGAGGAAGAACACCAGATGCACGCCCATCTGGGCGATGGCGAAGACGATCACCGCCACGGGGATGGCGGGCGCCCAGATGAAGTTCATCCGCACCACCGCGAACGAGCAGGCGGTGAGCAGCACGGCGAGCCCGAGGCCGATCAGGTAGCCGCGGATGCCCTTGGCGATGTCCTCCTCGGGGTAGGCCTCGCCCGGCGCGACGTCGGCCTTATGCCGCTTCGAAAGTTCGGCGGGTTGATCGACGCTCATGCGATCACTCCGAGCAGGTAGACGACGCTGAACACCCCGACCCAGACGATGTCGAGGGCGTGCCAGAACAGGGCGAAGCAGGCGGTGCGGCGCAGGATGTCGTCGCGGAAGCCCTTGGCCAGCACCTGCGCCATCATGGTGAGCAGCCACAGCAGGCCGATGCCGACATGCAGGCCGTGGCAGCCGACGAGGGTGAAGAACGCGGACAGGAAGGCGCTGCGCGAGGGGCCGGCACCCCGCGCGATCAGGTCGACGAACTCCATCAGTTCGAGCGCCAGGAAGCCGGCGCCGAGCCCGAAGGTCACCGCCATCATGGCCTGGAACAGCGCCATGCGGCGGGCCGCGAGCGCCAGGGTGGCCACGCCGCAGGTGAAGCTCGATGCGAGCAGCAGGCCGGTCTCGATCGCGACGTCGGTGAGGTCGAACAGCTCGTGGGGCTTCGGGCCGTCGGCGGTGCCGCCCACCAGCACCGCGTAGGCGGCGAAGAAGGCGGCGAACATGACGATGTCGCTGAGGATGAAGATCCAGAAACCGTAGGCGACGACGATGCGCTTCGGGCTCGGCCCCCCGGTCCCGCGGCCGGTGGCGGCGGATTCACCCTTGCCGTCCCGGCGCCCGCCGAGATGGTAGGGGTCGTGGCCCGGTGCGAGTGTCGCGCTCATGCGGCCTTCCGCCGGTCGATGCCATGGAGCGCCTCGAGGCGCGTCGCGCGGTTCGCCCGGTTGACCCGCTGCACCTCGTCCGCCGGGATCTCGTATTCGGACTTGTCGCGCCACGCGAACACCACGAAGGTCGCGAAGGCGCCGAGGAAGCTTAAGCCGGCCAGCCACCAGATGTGCCAGATCATGGCGAAGCCGATCAGCGTGGCGAAGAAGGCGCAGATCACGCCGGTGGGGGTGTTGATCGGCATCTCGATCGGCTCGTAATCGGGCTCGTCGTGCAGGCTCAGCTGCTCGCGGGCGCTGGCCTTGATCGTCCAGTAGGCCTCCTCGCCGTGCACCTGGGGCATCGCGACGAAGTTGAAGACCGGCGGCGGCGAGGCGGTGGCCCATTCGAGCGAGCGGCCGTCCCACGGGTCGCCGGTCACGTCCCGCAGGGAGTCGCGGCGGCGGATCGAGACGACGAGCTGGACGATCTGGGCGATCACGCCGACGAGCATCAGCACGACGCCGAAGCCCGCGATCAGGATCCAGGGCCGCCAGTCGGCGACGTCGTAATGCTGCATCCGCCGCGTCATGCCGAGCAGCCCGAGCACGTAGAACGTGCCGAACACGACGACGAAGCCGGAGATGCCGAACCAGAACGCGACCTTGCCCCACCACTCGTCGAGCCGGAAGCCGAACGCCTTGGGAAACCAGTAGGCGTAGCCCGCGAACGCCCCGAACAGCACCGCGCTGACCATCACGTTGTGGAAGTGGGCCACCAGAAACATGCTGTTGTGCAGCACGAAGTCGGCGGGCGGGATCGCGAGCAGCACGCCGGTGGCGCCGCCGACCACGAAGGTCAGCATGAAGCCGAGCGACCACAGCATGGACGAGTGGAAGCGCACGCGCCCCCCGTAGATCGTGAACAGCCAGTCGAAGATTTTCACCCCCGTGGGTACGGCGATGATCATCGAGGTGATGGCGAAGACGCCGTTGACGTCGCCGCCCGGCCCCATGGTGAAGAAGTGGTGCAGCCACACCATGAAGGAGAGGATGAAGATCGCCATCGTCGCCATCACCATCGAGCGGTAGGCGAAGAGCGGCTTGCCAGAAAACGTCGAGATGACTTCCGAGAACACGCCGTAGGCGGGCAGCGCCAGGATGTAGACCTCCGGATGCCCCCAGGCCCAGAACAGGTTCATGAACATCATCGAGTTCCCGCCCTGGGAATCGGTGAAGAAGTGGAAGCCGAGGTAGCGGTCGAGCGCCAGCATCGCGAGCGTCGCCGTCAGGATCGGGAAGGCCGCGACGATGAGCAGGTTCGAGGCGAGCGCGGTCCAGCAGAACATCGGCATGCGCAGGTAGCCCATGCCGGGCGCCCGCACCTTCAGGATGGTCGTGACGAGGTTCACCCCTGAGAGCAGCGTTCCGACGCCGGAGATCTGGATCGCCCAGATGTAGTAATCGACGCCGACGCCCGGCGAGTAGGTCGCCTCGGAGAGCGGCGGCGCCGGCCACCAGCCGGTGCGGGCGAACTCGCCGACGACGAGGCTGACGTTGACGAGCAGCGCCCCCGCGGCGGTGAGCCAGAAGCTGACGGAATTGAGCGTCGGGAAGGCGACGTCGCGCACGCCGAGTTGCAGCGGCACGGCGAAATTCATCAGCCCGATCATGAACGGCATCGCGCCGAAGAAGACCATGATCACGCCGTGGGCGGAGAAGATCTGGTCGTAATGCTCCGGCGGCAGGTAGCCCGGCGCCTTGTAGGCGAAGAGCATGTGCGAGCGCATCAGGATCGCGTCGGTGAAGCCGCGGATCAGCATCACCAGGGCGAGGATGCAGTACATCACGCCGATGCGCTTGTGATCGACGCTCGTGATCCACTCGCGCCACAGATAGGGGAAGTGGCCGGCGATCACCGTCCAGGCGATCACGCCCAGCAACACCAGGCCGACGACGCCCGCTGCGACCAGCGGGATCGGCTGGCTGAGCGGGATCGCGTCGAGGGTGAGCTTGCCGAGCATTCAGGTTCCCCCTTTGGGCCGCACGCCCTCGACGCCGCCCGCGGCCGCGGGGCCGGGGCCGGGCGGCACGGTCTGGGCGACGATCCCGTCGAACAGGTTCGGGTCGACCGTCCCGTAGGTGCGCAGCTTGTCGCCGATGCTCTGCTTGGCGAGTTCGCCGTAGGCGGCGGCGTCGAGCCGCAGGCTCGATTCCTTCGCCTGCCGGACCCATTCCGAAAAACCCTCGTCGGAGGCGACTTGGACCGGAAAGTTCATGTCGGCGAAGCCGTCGCCGCTGAAATGGGTCGAGAGGCCGTAGAGCTCGCCCTCCCGGTCGGCCATCAGGTTGAGCCGGGTGGTCATGCCGCGCATGGTGTAGATCATGCTGCCGAGCCGCGGCACGAAGAACGAGTTCCACACGCTCGACGAGGTCAGCCGGAAGTGGACCGGGGTCGCCGCCGGCATGACCAGCCGGTTGACGCTCGCCACCCCCTGCTCGGGGTAGATGAACAGCCATTTCCAATCGAGCGAGACGACCTGAACCTCGATCGGCTTCTTCTCGGAATCGAGCGGCGTCGCGGGATCGAGCCGGTGGGCGCCGATCCAGGCGATGCCGCCGAGGAAAATGATGGTCAGCAGCGGCACCGACCACACCACCAGCTCGATCCGGCCGGAGAAGGCCCAGTTCGGCCGGTACCGGGCGCGGGTGTTGCCCTCGCGGTACCACCACGCGAAGACGAGGGTCGCGATCATCGTCGGCACGATGATCGCCAGCATGATCACGCTGGCGATGATCAGGATGTTGGCTTCCGCCGCGCCGACCGGACCCTTGGCGTCGAACAGGTTGTAGCTCTGGCAGCCCGACAGACCGCAGGCCACGAGTGCGAGCGCCCCGGCACGAAGGAGCGCGCGCGTCATGCCGCCGGGGACTCGGACAGATGAGCGCCGATGCGATGACGCCATTCGCTCATCGAGGGAAGGATCTCCGGTGAGAAGCGGGCGCTGCGACACTGGCATCGTACCGGATCCCGCAAATTCACAAGCGCTCAAACACGCGGATCTGTTTTCGAAACTGTCCGCGGCGTCATGCTCGATCTATGAAACGATTGAGTCCGACTGCGCCACCTGACGGCGGCGGCACCCGGTGAAGCCTTGCGGTATGATCCGACCGGACGCGGGGTTTGTTCCGGGCGCACGGCACGTTCACGCGGCCGTGTTCATCCGGCGGCTTTGCTCCCGACGACGGTCGCGACTTCCACGCCGGCGCGGTCGAAGACGGGGTACAGCGCGCGCTGTTCAGAAGCCGAGCGTCGCGACGCCGAGCAGCCCCAGGATCGCGCCCTCGCGCAGGATCGGCGCCCCGGCGATCGGGCGGATAGGCCCGGAACCGCCTGCGGGCCGTGACCACCGGCGCGATCTGCACCGGCGCCAGGGTTCGGAACGCGCCCGGAAGGATCCGAGCCGCCCAGATCGGGGCGAACGAGGACCGCAGGCAGGCTCCGGTCGCCGGCCGACAGGATGGTGAAGAAGCGGGCGAGTCCGGCGCCGATGGCGGCCGGTCATGGAAGGTGATTGGCTGGGGGACCTGGATTCGAACCAGGACTAGCGGAGTCAGAGTCCGCGGTTCTACCGTTAAACTATCCCCCACCGGAACGTCGTCGCGCGAGGAGCCTTAGGCTCCGGTGCGTCGGGCGGGGCGGTCAACGACCCGCGTGTTCGGCGTTGGGCGCTCAGATAGGCTGGCTTGAGCGCGGCGTCAATGAGAATCCCGCGGGCGATGTGGTTTCGGGCGGGAGGGCACTGCGACGCGGACACGCTTGGCCGATGCGGATGTCGAAGGCGCGGCGTCCGGGATAGGATGCCGGCCATGCTCGCGCGCTCCCCCCTCCCCGGCCTTGTCGCCGACCCGTCGCCGAAAAGGCGGCTCTCGTTCGCGGCGGAGGTGCGGCGGTGATCGCGACGCTCGGGCTCGCCGGGCTTGCCGGGCTGCTGTCGGTGCTGTCGCCCTGCGTGCTGCCGTTGCTGCCGCTGGTGCTGGGGGCGGCGGCCGCCGAGCATCGGCTCGGGCCGGCGGCGCTGGCGGCGGGGCTGGCGCTGTCGTTCACGGCGATCGGCCTGTTCGTGGCGACGGTGGGCTTCGCCATCGGTCTCGACGGTGATGTGGTCCGGCGCGTCGCCGCCGCGCTGCTCGTCGCGGTCGGGCTCGTCCTGCTGGTGCCGGCGGCGCAAGTGCGGCTCGCCGCAGCCGCGGGCCCCCTGGTCGATGCCATCGACCGCCGCTTCGGCGGGCGGGCGGGTGCGGGGCTGCCGGGGCAGTTCGGCCTCGGCCTGCTGCTCGGGGCGATCTGGAGCCCCTGCGTCGGGCCGACCCTCGGGGCGGCCTCGCTGCTCGCCGCGCAGGGGCGCGACCTCGCCTCGGTGGCCACCACCATGGCGGCGTTCGGGATCGGCGCGGGCCTGCCGCTGCTCGTGCTCGGCACGCTGTCGCGCGGGCTGATCCTGCGGGCGCGGGGCGGCTTGATTCGGCTCGGACAGGGGCTGAAGGCGGGGCTCGGGCTGATCCTCGTGCTCGTCGGGCTGTCGGTGCTGACGGGCCTCGACAAGACCTTGGAGACCGCCCTGGTCGAGGCCTCGCCCGACTGGCTGAACGCCCTGACGACGCGGTTCTGAGAGCGCGTTGCGGCGGCGCGCCGCCTTGTCCGGCGCTCTTGAGAGCGCCACCTCGGCGGGCCGGGGGAGCCGTCGATGGCCGTTTTTTTCACTGCCGATACGCATTTCGGCGATTCGCATATCTTGCGGCAGCGCGGGGGGCGTTATCCGAGCGTCGAGGCGCATGATGCGGCGTTGATCGCGCGCTGGAATGCGGTGGTCTGCGAGGGCGACGAGGTGTGGCATCTCGGGGATTTCGCCGCGCATGCCGATCCGGCGCATTGTGCCGCGGTTTTCGAAAAACTTAACGGCATCAAGCGGTTGGTGCGGGGCAATCACGACAGCAACCGGGTGCTGCGCCTCCCTTGGGCCGATCCGCCGGTGGAGAGCCTCCGCATCACCGTGCGGGAGGACGGGCAGTCGTGGCGGCTGTTCCTGGCGCATTACGCCCACCGCGCCTGGCCCGGATTGTGGCGCGGAACCCGCCATCTGTTCGGGCACACTCATGCGACGCTACCCGATACCACCCGATCGTCAGACGTCGGAATCGACGCCTGGGACGATTCCCCGGTGGGTTTGGCGGCGATCATCGCGCGCCAGGACGCGGCGACGCTTATCCCCGAGGAACTCGCCCGCGACGCGGCCCGGGGTGCCTGAACGGCCGCGCTTTCAGCCGCCGTTCAACTGCCGCAGCGCAGCGTGGCCGTATCGCGCGACCGGTGCCTCGGACGACATGCCCGCCTCCTCGACTGCTTCCTCCGACGCGCGCCCTCCGGTCTCGCTGCCGGCCTTCCTGCGCAGCGTGATGCCGGCCCTCGACCGGGCCTTCGGGCTCGAGGCCGATCCCGACCTGCCCGACGAACTGGCGGCCCTGGTCGCCCGGCTTCAGGACGAGCCGGACGCGGCGTTCGCGGTCCTGTCGGAGCCCGAGCCGCTGGCGGCCTGATCCCGGCGGCGCTGGCCCCCGGCGACGTCGCGGAGCGCCGCCTCGACCATCGCGGCGACCTGGGCCGGGGTGCGCGGCTGGCGGACGACGAGGCTCGCCAGCACCTCCGGATGGCCGCGCCGCTGCTTCGGGGTGCGGGCGTGGTTGGAGAGGCGCAGGCGCCCCGGATCGTCGCCGCGGGCGAGATAGAAGCTGTCGCCGCGCTCGTTGCGGGCGACCTCGCGAAAACCGTGGTCGGTCAGCAGGGTGCGGGCCAGCGCCAGCGCCTGGACCGGCGGCAGGGCGTCGCCCGGCGGGTTCTTTTGGGGGAATCGCGCGGCCATTCAGTCCTCGGCGGCCGCCGCCTCGCGTTGCCCCAGGCTCTCGGCCAGGAAGCGGCGGGCGCGGCTTACCCGGCTCTTCACCGTGCCGACCTGGCAGTCGAGGCGGGCGGCGGCTTCCTCGTAGGTGAGGCCGTCGGCGCCGACCAGCAGCAGGGCTTGGCGCTGGGGCGCCGGCAGGGTGTGGATCAGGTCCATCACCGAGCCCAGCACCACCGCGTGCTCCTGCTCGGCGGGCGTGGTCAGGGCGGCGGCGTGGTGGCCCTCCGCGTCCTCGACCTCGCGGCGGAAGCGGCGGCACTCGCTGTAGAAGTGGTTGCGCAGGATCGTGAAAATCCAGGCGGAGAAGTTGGTGCCGGGCTCGAAGCGCTCCCGGTTGGCCCAGGCCCGCACCAGCGCTTCCTGCACCAGATCCTCGGCGCGGGCCGGGTTGCCGCACAGCGACAGGGCGAAGACCCGCAGGGCCGGCACGCAATCGACGAGGGCGTCGCGCAGCCCCGGATCGACCGGCCCTCTCTTGGCCGCCCTGGTCCCCGGCTTGACCCGCGTCTTGATCGGTATCCTGGCTTCTACCGTGGCCTGCGCCTCGAACAGCCGCAGCAGCTCGACGAGGGCGGCGGGCAGCGGGTCGCGGTCCACCGGGCCGAAATGGTTCTGCAACGGCGCGCTCAGATGCGCCGGGATGTCGGCGGTCGCGCAGCCGGCCTGAGCCGTGGGCGCCAGGAGTCCGGCGATCTGGGCCGGGAGCAGGCCGCTCCACGGGTCGGCGCGCAGGCCGTCGAGGCAGGGCGGGAGTTGCGTCGTCAACTCGGTACTCATCGGTGCGGAGCCTCTCGCGGAATGCGTCCCAGGGCCGGGGCCTCGGGCGGGGGCTGGGTCGAGAAACGCTCGAAAGGGGGTAAACCGATCCGTCGGCGGCCGTCGGCGAGCGTCGCGCGGGCGGTCTCCAGGGCGATCGACAGCGCCGACATCGTGCGCGGGTCGGGGTCGCGCGCGTGGGCGTAGCGGACGGCGTCGGTCGCGAGGTCGTCGACTTCCGTCGTCAGCGCGTCGAGTTCGCGGGCGCTTTGCGCGGCGCGGGCGAGCCCGATCAGGGCGAGCAGGCGGTCCACGATCTCGTCGATGCGCTCGCGGCGGAGCGCCGCGAGGCGCTGGCGGATCCAGGCCAGCACCGAGACGAGGCCGCCCGCGATGGCGCCCAGCAGATAGAGCGTGTCGCCGTAGCGCTCGACGAAGCCGTGCTGCTCGCGCTCGAAATAGTCGATCGCGCCGGGATGGATCGGGATGCGCGCGCTCGTCGCCGCCGCGGTGGTGTCGTAGGCCGGCGCCTGGATGTACTCTGCCGCATCCGTCTTCGCCGCCGCGGCCGTGCGCTTCTCGAAGAATTGTTGCGTGATGTCGGCCGCGACCGCACGGCTCAGCGTGGCGCGGGCCATCAGCCGGTAGGAGGCGCCGACCGTCTTCACGTCGTCCGCCGGGAGCTTGGGGTCGCCGCCGAACAGGCCGCCCGGCACCGTGACGGATTGGAGGCGGGGAAAGCGCTCGATCACCGCGCCGTCGTCCTCGACCGCGACGAAGGCGACACGTCCGTGATGGGCGACCGAGCGGACCGCGCCGATCAGCGCCAGGGCCTTGGGGGCGGAGGGCGCGATGATGCTGACGAAGGCGTCGATGCGCTTGTCGCGGAAGGCCGCCGCGACGGCCTCCTGATCGACGGGGACGAGATGCACGGTGCGATCCCGGCTCGGGCCGCCCGCATCCATCTCCGGCGTCAGGCCGTAATAGCCGAGCAGGCTCTTCAGCAGGGCGAAATCCGCGTCACGGTGGGCGGCGATGCCGAGGCGCTTGCCGGCGAGTTTGGGAAACGCCTCGATCGGTGCGTGGTCGGGCGAGGCGATGATCATCGCCTGATCGCGCAGGATCGCCAGCGTCAGGCCGTTCGTCGGCAGCAGCACGTCGGGGCGGACCACGGCGAGGTCGGCGCGGCCGTCCTGAAGCGCGGCGGCGCTCTCGCGCACGTCCTCGAAGGAGAGGATGCGCAGGCGCACGGTCTCGCCCGCCGCATCGAGGGCGTCGGCATAGGCCCGGATCAGCTCCGGCTCGGTGCCGTCGCGGGGCGCGACCGCGATGGTGAGCACGCTGGCCTGCAAGAGATACCACGCGGCGCCGCCGCTCGCCGCCAGCACCACGACGGCGGCGCCGATCAGCGCCTCCTTGCGCAGGAGCCAGGACAGGTCGGCCGGCATCGGACCTCAGAACACCGAGATCAGGACGATGCCGGCGACCATCAGGGCGGCGCCGCCGAGGCGCGAGGCGCCGGCCCGCACCTGCTTCATGCCGAGCCAGCCGAAATGGTCGAGGGCGACCGAGGTCAGGAGGTTGGCCGTGATCAGCAGGCCGTTGAAGGCGCCGGCCCCCACCTTGTCCACGAACAGGAGGCCCGCAAAGACCGCGACCGCGCCGGTGAGGCCCGCGAGCGGCATCCACCAGCGCACGCCCTCGATGTCGGCCCGCTGCGGCAGGGGCTTGGGGCGCAGCAGGAACACCAGCACGAACACGAACACGACGGGGATGAACGAGACGAGCGCCGCGAGCCACGGATTGATCAGGGCCCCGCGCAGCTGCGCGTTCCACACCACGCCGATGGCTTGCAGCGCGCCCGCCACGACGATGAAGGGATAGAGCAGGCGCGGGTTGAGGCCGTGGCCGGAATCCTTGCTGTCGCCCGAAGAACCCCCTTTGTCGGGGGTGACGCGGGCGATGAAGGTGACGCCGACCACCATCAACAGACCGCCGAGCCAGGGCATGAGCTTGAAGCCGCCGCCTTGCAGGCCGAACAGGCCGAAGGCGTCGAGCGCGAGCGAGGTCAGGATGTTGGCCGTCAGCGTCAGCCCGTTGAACGGGCCGGCGCCGACCTTGTCCACGAAGGCGAGGCCGCCGAACACCGCGACCGCCCCGGCGACGCCGCCGAGCGGCGCGTACCACGGCATGGCGGAAAGATTCTCCGCGCTCGGGAGCGGCGTCGGCATCACGAGGAACAGGGTCGCGAAGACGAAGACGATCGGCAGGAACGAGACCGAGGCCGCCAGGAACGGGTTGACGAGGTGCCCGCGCAGCTGCGCGTTCATGGAATTGCCGAGCGCCTGGAGCGACCCGGCGACGATGATGAAGGGATAGAGCAGGGCGGCGTTCACGGCGTTGTCCGATCAGATCAGCAGAAGGGCGCCGAGCGCCAGGATCAGGGCCGGCGGCATCACCAGCAGGCCGAGCTTGAGGAAGGCGAAGGCCGACACGTCCTGGCCCTCGCGGCGGATCGCGGTGAGCCACAGGATGGTGGCGAGCGACCCGGTGACCGAGAGGTTCGGCCCGAGATCGACGCCGATCAGGATCGCGCCCGCGACCTTCTCCGGCACGTGGGCGGCCTGCACCGCCGCCCCCGCCAAGAGGCCCGCGGGCAGGTTGTTCACGAGGTTGGAACTGAGCGCGACGACAACGCCGCCGGCCCAGGCGGCCAGCGCCGGATCGCCCGCGGCGGTGCGCTTGAGCAGGTCGGCGAGCATCTGGAGGACGCCGGTCTTCTCCAGCGCCTCGACCAGCACGAACAGGCCCGCCACCAGCGGCAGCACGCTCCACGACACGTCCTTCGCCACCTCGACCGCGCCGCCGCGGTTGATCAGGATGACGACGAGCGCGGTGGCGACACCCGCGACGAAGGTCGGCAGGCCGAGTTCGATGCCGGCGGCGGAAGCCGCGATCAGCGCCGCACCCGTGGCGACGATGCCGAAGCCCGCGACCTTGCCGCCGAAGCTCAAGGTCGGCGTCTCGACATCGGTCGCGACCGTCTCGGCCTTCAGGCTGGCGTTCTGGGTGATGCGCAGCACCGCGTAGGTCGTCACGATGGCGAGCACGGACGGCAGCGTGAAGACGGCGAGCCACCGGCCGAGCGGCGGCATGTGCTCGGCGAAGACGACGAGGTTGGCCGGGTTCGAGATCGGCAGCACGAAGCTCGCCGCATTGGCGATGAAGGCGCAGATGAACAGGTAGGGCAGCGGCTGCTTCACCCCGGCCGCCTTGGTGGCGGCGAAGACGGCGGGCGTCAGCACCACGGCGCAGGCGTCGTTCGAGAGGAACACCGTCACCACCGTGCCGACGACGTAGATCAGCAGGAACAGCCGGGTCGCCGAGCCCTTGGCCGCACGCACGGCGTGCGAGGCGAGCCAATCGAACAGGCCTTCCTTCCGGGCGATCTCGGAGAGCAGCATCATGCCCACCAGAAACAGGTAGACGTCCGTTCCCTTGAGCACGCCCTCCCACGCGGTGCCGGGGGCGAGCAGGCCGAGCGCCACGAGGGCGAGCGCGCCGAGCACGGCCCAGATCGCCTCGGGCCAAGCGAACGGCCGCAGGATGACGCCGAGCGTCGCGAGTGCGGCGATGCCCCAGGTCGCGAGATTGGGTGTGAGGGTGAGCGCGCCCATTTTCTTGTGTCTTCGTCCTTGGTGGGATGGGAGGGCGGTCTACCAGTGCCGGCCGACGCGGTTGGGCCCGAGTTGGTCGCCGCGCAGGCCCTTTTCCGGCCAGAGCGGCAGGCGGCAGGCGTCGCTGCCGGGGCGCTCCGACACGGGCGCCGGCACGAAGGTCCGGCCGACCGGCTCGATGATGTCGGTGTCGGTGTGGGGCGCGCCGTTCTTGCGCGGATTCTTTGTGCCGTCCGTCACCGTGACGGAGAGGCGGCGCGCGCCCGCGGGCCAGTCGATCCGGGCCGTGACCGTGCGCGGGCCGTCCGGCTCCATCGGCAGCGGCGGGCCGCCGTCGATCCGCACGTGGCAGCGCCACGCACTTTGCGGCGCGTTCGACAGCACGAGGGCGCGGACCGCGACCTTGCCGTCCGGCAGCGGCGCGGCGGCCAGCCGCCGGTCGGCCGGGCTCGTGATCATGACGAAGGGCAGAGCGCGGTCGAGGGGCTTGAAGCGCCAGCTCACGACCTCGCCGTCGATGGCCGCGACCGCGTAGCCGACCGAGCCGTCCTCGTTCTGCCCGACCGAGCGGGCGGCGGCGTAGAGGGTGCGCCCGTCATGCGCCAGCTCGTTGTAATGGGTGTGGCCCATCTCGACGAGGCGCACGCCAGAGCCGCGGATCAGGCCGGCGAGTTCGGACCGCTCCGCCGGGTCGCTGAGGTCGGCCGGGTAGGTGTGGGTGAACACCGCCACCGGCCGGCCCTTCCGGACCGCCTTGGCGAGCTTGCGGGTGAGCCAGTCGCGCTGGTCGGGGCCGAGCCGGAAATCGAGCCCGAAGCCTTCCTGGCCGTAGCCGGCGCTGACCATGTCGAGGAACAGGCAGCGCACGCCTCTGATCGTCTCGGCGTAGTAGTATTGCGCGATCTTCTCGACGTTCACCGGGCGCGGCAGGCGGCTGTGCCGTGCCGCGTGCCCGCCGCCGCGTCGGCTGCCCGCCACCGTGGCGAAGAACCGGTCGAAGTCGCGCATCGTGCCGTGCTGGCGGTCGTGGTCGCCCGCGATCAGCCGCACCGGCAGGTTCGGATGCGCGGCGAGCACCTGCTCCAGGATGTCGTACTGGGCCGCCCGGCCGTTCTCGGCGAGGTCGCCCGGCAGGTAGGCGAAGTCGATGAGGCCGCTCGCGTGCAGGTCGGCGACTTCCCTTAGACAAGTGCGCAGGTCGGCGGCGTTGGGGTCGTGCGGCTCTTCCAGATGCAGGTCGCCGATATGGGCGAAGACGAAGGGGGCGTGGGCACCCTTCGCGCCGTCGGTTCCGTTCATGGCAAGATTCACGGCAAGGACGCGCCTCATCGGGCCCGCGAGCCGGGCCGTTTCGACCGGCTCGACGCGTGAGGCGGGGCACGGTTCCGGCCGAGCCGGCCCGTGCGGCAGCGCACACGAATGTTTTATCGATGCCCCGGATTAAACGGCGTCCGCGCCGGGGGAATCGTCGTCTTTCCCGACATCGGCCGTCGCATCCGCCGACAGATCGGCGTCCGGCGCCCCGAGGCCGTAGCGCTCGATCTTGGCGTAGAGGAGCTGGCGCTGGATGCCGAGGCGGCGCGCCGCCCGCGTGCGGTTGCCGCCCTCCGCTCGCAACGCGGCGGCGATCATGGCGCGCTCCAGCCGGGCGACGGCGCCGGGGAGATCGCCGTCGCTCTCCGGGGTCTCGGCCGGGGCGGCGGGGAGGTCGAGGTCGGCGGCCTCGATCAGCCGGCCCCGCCCCATCACGGCGGCGCGCTCGACGGCGTTGCGCAACTCGCGCACGTTGCCGGGCCAGCGATGCGCCAGCAGACGCGCGGTCGCCGAGGCGCCGAGGCGCTTGCCGGAAGACGCCAGGAAGTGCTCGGCCAGCGGCACGATGTCGGCCTGCCGCTCGCGCAACGGGGGCAGCGCGATCGGCACGACGTTGAGGCGGTAATAGAGGTCGGCGCGAAAGGCCCCCTCGCCCACCATCGCCTGGAGGTCGCGGTGGGTGGCGGCGACCAGCCGGACGTCGACGCGGCCGGGCCGTCCGCCGACCGGCGTCACCATCCGGTCCTGGATCACCCGCAGGATCTTGGCCTGCATCACCGGCGACATGTCGCCGATCTCGTCGAGGAACAGCGTGCCGCCTTCCGCAAGGTGGAAGGCGCCGGCGCGATCCGCCGTCGCCCCATTCAGCGCGCCGCGGACATGGCCGAACAGCTCGCTCTCCAGAAGCTCGGCGGGCGTGGCGGCGCAGTTGACCGGCACGAACGGGCGAGTCCGGCGCGCGGAAAAGGCGTGGAGGGCGCGGGCGACCTCCTCCTTGCCGGTGCCGGTCTCGCCCTGGATCAGGATGGTGGCGGCGGAGTCGGCCACGAGCCCGATCGCCTTCTGCACCCGCCGCATCGCCTCGCTGGAGCCGATCAGCCCGCCCGCCGTCTCCGGGGCGCCACCCGTGCCCGCCTCGTGGCGGACGGAGACGAGCATCGCGTCGAGCGCGGCGGCGAGGTCGGCCCGGCCGATGGGCTTGGTCAGGTGGTCGTGCGCGCCGAGCCGCATCGCCTCGATGGTGTTTGCGGGGCTGGCGAAGGCCGTCAGCACCGTGACGGGGGGCGGATCGGGCAGCGCGCGAATCTGCGCCAGCGTCGCGATGCCGTCGAGGTCGCCCGGCATGCGCAGGTCGAGGAACACGGCGGCCACGACCGAGCCCGCCAGCAGCGCCATCGCCTCGCGGCCGGAGCGGGCCGGGACGGGGGTGTGGCCGAGGTCGGACACGGTCTCGGCGAGGCCCTCGCGCAGGGCGTCGTCGTCGTCGACGATCAGGACGGTTGCCATGGCAGATCCAGGAGGAAGGTGGTGGCGGGGCCTACTTCGAGCAGCCGGGCCTGCCCGCGATGCGCCTGCGCGATCTTGCTGACGATGGCGAGCCCCAGCCCGGTGCCGTCCGAGCGGCCGGTGACGAAGGGCTCGAACAGGTGGGGGCGGAGCGCCGGATCGACGCCGGGGCCCTCGTCGGCGACGCGCAGTTCCAGCCGGGCCGCGCCCTCGCGGAGCACGCGGCGGGCGTCGAGCGTCACCGCGCTGCCCGGCGGCGCGTGGCGCAGGGCGTTGAGCAGCAGGTTGTCGAGCGCCCGCTGCACCTGGGCGCGGTCGATGTGCGGATGCTCGGCCGCGGGCAGCGTGTCGGCCGCGACGCGGATGCGGACCGCGCGGGCGCGGGCCGCATCCTCGTGCCATTGCGCGCTGTCGGAGAGGAGGCGACGCAGGTCGGTCGGCTCGCGGTGGAGCGGGCGCGGCTGGGTGAGGTGGAGGAGGTCGCGCACCAGCGTCTCGACCCGGCCGATCTGGCCGAGGATGGTGCGAAGCGCGGTCGCCGCCCGCTCCGGCTCGCCGGTGGCGAGCGCGTTCTCGGCCTTCAGCCGCATCGCCGCGATGGGGTTGCGGATCTCGTGGGCGATGTCGGCGCTGAGGCGCCCGAGCGCGGCGAAGCGCTCGGCGGCGAGAGCCTGCTCGCGGGCCTCGCGCAGGCGCCCGCCCGCGGCGTTGAGCGCGTCCACCAGACGGTCCAACTCGCGCTCGCCGGTGCGGTCGAGATGGGCGAGGTCGGCGCCCTCGCGTTCGGGCGCGGCCAGCGCCGCCTCCAGCCGGGCGATGCGGCGGGAATAGCCATAGAGGAAATGCCCCAGGAACCCCGCGGCGCCGACGACCGCCACCGCGAGGAAGCCCAGCGCCGCGAGGAAGCGGGTATAGGCCGGCCCGTCGTTGACGTGCGCCCGCGTCATCGTCCAGCCGGTCAGGCCCGGTTCGCGGCCGGGCAGCGGGCAGGCCTGCACGAGGAGCGCCTGTGTCCGGCTGACCCGGTGGATCACCACCGAGCGGCCGAGGCTGCGCGATTCCGCGTTGACCGCAGCGATCATCTCGCGCTCGGCCTGCGGCAGATCGGTCTTGGGGCCGGAGCCCTCGTAGCTCGGGAAGGCGTAGGCGAGCGAGCCTTGACCTGCGCTCCAGACCCCGCCCTCGATGCCGGGCCAATGCGCCAGCGCGCCCGAGACCACTCCGGTCAGCGCCTCGCCCGCGGGCTCGTCGCCCTTGCGCAGCAGCACGGTGTAGCGGTCGATGATCTCGCGGCAGGCCCGCCCCACGGCGATCTCGGCCTGCGAGATCTGCACCGCGGTCGATTGGGTGTAGAGGCCGAACAGCAGGTAGGCGGTCGCCGCTGCGGAGGCGAGCAGTGCGATCCACAGGGCGACGAGCCGCGCCTGCAGGCTCGACCGGATCGACGGGGATCGATGCCTGAACACGATAGGCCGCCTCGGGTCGCGCGGACGTTTCCGCGCGCTCCACATAGCGTGCTTTCCGGCGAAGCAGGCACCGGTTCGGTGAAAGACGGTACGTCGAACCGAGCGGCCGGAGGCGTGGTCCGGCCCGAAGAGGTCGGGCACGGCTCGGGAGCAGAGCCGGATCGGCTCGACCCTGCGAGGGACTGCTTCCGACCCCCAAGGGCTTACGACAGCGACGTCTCTACAGGTCCGCTCGGAGTCGCATCGGACGTGCGCGGTCCGCCGATCCATCCTCCGGCGGCCGGCCGGACCGAGACTCGTTCGACGGAAGCCCGCGCGCTCCGGCTATCAACCGCTCCGCCGCGCGACGGCGACGCGGGGCACGCCGCGCTCGTCGTGGCGGTAGTCGAGGTCGCGATAGCCGCCCGCGCGGCGGAACAGGGCCGCGATCTGCTTCTCCTGCCGCTCGCCGAATTCCAGCGCGATCCAGCCGCCGGGCCGGAGGTAGAGCAGGGCCGCCGCGATCACCCGCTGGTGGATCGCGAAGCCGTAGAGCCCGCCGTCGAACGCCTCGCGCGGCTCGGCTTCGAGGAGGTGGGCCTTGTCGCCGTCGAGGCGGAAGCTCGGGATGTAGGGGGGATTGCACAGCACGAGATCGAGGCTCGCGCCGAATTCCTCGACCGGGAGGGGGGCGAAGAGGTCGCCCCGGCGCACCTCCACCCGATCCGAGAGCCCGAGGCGATCGACGTTGCGGCGTGCGGCCGTCACGCAAGCCGGCGTCAGGTCGCAGGCCCAGACCGCGGCGGATTCGATCGCCGTCGCGACGGCGCAGGCGAGGTTTCCGCAGCCGCAGCACATATCCACGACCCGCGGGCGGCCGGGGCGCTCGCGCAGGAGCGCCACCGCCGTGCGGCCCAGAAGCTCGGTCTCGGCGCGGGGCGCGAGGACGTCGGCGGGGAACGCGAGGTCGAGCCCCATGAAACGGCCCGTCGCCTGCGCGATCTCGTCCCGAGCACCTGACATCGGTCGTCCCTCCGGTCGTTCGCGCATCAGAAGGCGATCAGGCGGTCGAGCCGCGCCCGATGGAGGCTGATCTGCCGTCCGCCGGCCCGCATCAGCGCGCCGTCGTCCTCGAGCTGGGTGACGAGGCGGGAGACCGTCTCGATGGTGAGCCCGAGATAGTCGGCGATGTCGCGCCGCGACATCGGCAGGACGAAGGTCCCGGTCGATCCCATCCGCGCGTCGAGGTCGAGCAGGAAGGCGACGAGGCGCTCCAGCGCCGAGCCGCGGCCGAGCAGGAGCATGTGGTCCTGCGCGTCGTGCAGGCGGCGGGCGGCGAGGCTCCAGAGCCGGCAGGCCAGGGCGGCGTCGCCCGCCGCCGCGCGCTCGATCTGCCGCCGCCGAAAGATCAGCATCCGCGTGTCGGTGAGCGCCTCGGCGGTGTGGCGATGCCGGTCCTGGGGCTCGAACCCGAGCATCTCGCCGGGCAGGTGGAAGCCGGTGATCTGCCGCCGCCCGTCGCTGAGGATGCGGTGGGTGCGCACCGCCCCGTCGAGCACCGTGTAGACGAACTCCGCCTCCTCGGCCTCGCCGTAGATCTCCTCCTCGCGCAGGTAGGAGAAGTGCGTCCCGATCAGGTCCGGGCAGCCGGCGAACGGCGGGGGCTCGGACGGGCCCGGCACCGGTCCGATCCGTTCCGGCGTCGCGAGCCGCGACAGCGACGACGAGGCCATGCGTTCGCTCCGGGTTTGGCCGACAGGGCGTGACCGTGGGTGCGAACGTGACCGGGCTTCGTCGTCGGCGAAATCCGGTCGGTTGCGTAAGCGGGTGTCCTTAAGGGAGGTTACGTAACCGGGCCCGCGCGCGCTCGGCATCCTGGCCGAGGGCCGTGCGGCCCGGTTTGATCTGGCTCAAGTCGCCTCATACGAGCCCGACGAGCACGGCCCAGCGCACGAGTTCCTGAAGGCTGCCGGCGCGGGTCTTGGCCATGAGCTTGGCGCGGTAGATCTCGACGGTGCGCGGGCTGATCGCGAGGGCGCGGCCGATCGTCTTGCTGGTGGCGCCCGCGATCAGGTGATCGAGCACCTGCCGTTCGCGCTCGCTCAGCGTGCCGACCCGGCGCAGGAAGTCCCGCAGGGCCGGGTCGCGCAGGTCGGCCCCGCCGCGCTCTAGACGGTCGTCCTGGATCTCGGATCCAGGACGACCGTCTAGGCTCTTGTGCCGCATCGTCTTTTTCCCGAAAGCCGGAAACCACCTTTCGGGACGATGCTCCAGAGCCGCGCGCAGGGTGTGCAGGAGCGCGGCGTCCTCGAACGGCTTCTCGATGAAGTCGCGGGCGCCGAGCTTCATCGCCTCGACCGCCAGCGGCACTTCGCCGTGGCCGGTCATCATCACGACGGCGAGGGTCTGGCCGGCCGCGCGCAGGCGGCGCAGCAGTTCCAGGCCGTCGATGCCGGGCATGCGGAGGTCGGCGAGCACGCAGCCCATGGCCGGCTTCGGCAGCCGCGCCAGCAGATCGGCGCCGCTCGCGTAGAGCCGCGTCTCGAAGCCGCCGAGGCCGATGAGGAAGGCGAGCGAGTCCCGCATTGCCGGGTCGTCGTCGACCACGTGCACGAGGTCGGCCGTCACGAAGGCGGCCTTGAGTTCAGCTCTCATGGCCCCTCCCCCGCGGGCGCGGCCTGGAGGGTCAGCCGGAAGGTGGCCCCGCCCGCCGCGTTGCGCTCGCCGCTCATCCGGCCGCCATGGGCCTCGACGATCGTCCTGCAGATCGAGAGCCCGATCCCCATCCCGTCCGGCTTCGTCGTGACGAAGGGCTGGAACAGCCGCTCGGCCAAGGCGGGCGGGAGGCCGGGCCCCGTATCCGAGACCGCGATCTCGACCATGCCCGGCGGCATCCGCCGCACCGCGACGGCGAGTTCGCGCCGCGGGCTTTGCCGCATCGCCTCGCGGGCGTTGCGCATCAGGTTGACCAGCACCTGCTGCACCTGCACCCGGTCGGCCAGGACGTATCGGGCCAGCGGATCGAGCCGGAGGCGGGTCACGATCTCGGGCTCGCCCGCGCCGACGAGCGCCAGCGCGCCCGCATCCTCGATCAGTTGGGCGACCGGCTCGATGCGCTTCTCCGTTTCGCCGCGGGTCACGAAGGCGCGCAGGCGCCGGATGATCTCGCCGGCCCGCAATGCCTGCTCGGCGGTCCGGTCGAGGGCCTCCAGCGCCCGCGCCACGGTGCCGGGCAAGGCCTCGGCCGGGCCCGGTTCGGCCAGCAGGCGGCGGCAGCCTCGGGCGTAATTGGTGATGGCGCCGAGCGGCTGGTTCAGTTCGTGCGCCAGGGTCGCGGCCATCGCCCCCATGGCGCTGAGCCGCGAGACGTGGACCAGTTCGGCCTGGAGTTCCTGCAGCCGCGCCAGCGTCCGCTCGCGCTCGCTCAGGTCGCGGATGAAGCCGGTGAAGAACACCTGGTCGCCCGAGCGCATCTCGCCGATGCTCAGCTCCACCGGGAAGGTGGTGCCGTCCTGTCGGCGTCCGGCCACGACGCGGTGGCTGCCGATGATCCGGCGCTCCCCGGTCCGGCGGTAGCGCGCAAGATGGGCGTCGTGCTCGGCCCGCATCGGCTCCGGCATCAGCAGGCGGACGTTGCGCCCGATGACCTGCGCCGCGGGGTAGCCGAACAGGCGCTCGGCCGCCGTGCCGAACGCGTGGACGGTGCCGGCCCCGTCGATGACGACCATGGCGTCCGGCACGGTGTCGAGGATCGATCGCAGATGCGCCTCGCGGGCGCGCAGGTCGGCCTCGACCCGCCGCTCGGCGTCGATGCCGAGGACGACGCCGCGGTGGCGGGCGGGCCGTCCGCCCGCATCGCGCTGCACCTGCCCGCGCGAGCGCAGCCAGCGGACCTCCCCGTCCGGGTGCCGGACGCGGACATCGACCGCGTAGCGACCGCCCTCGCTCAGCGCCCGCGCGATGGCCGCGGCGTGCGCCTCCCGGTCCTGCGGGTGCACCCGCGCCTGGGCCTGCGCGAAGGTGGTCAGCCCCTCGACCGACGCGCCGAACAGGGCCGCGCAGCGCGGGGAGACGGTGATCGCGCCGGTCGGGATGTCGAGCGACCAGAGGCCGATGCCGGCCTCGTCCAGTGTCCGCCGGAGATCGTCCGCCGTCGGCGCCTCGCCGTGGCCCGCGCCGGCCCGATCCCCGGCCGTCGTCACCGCCCGTCGCCCCGGCGATGGCGCGGGTCGCGGCCCGCCAGGGCCCTCCCGCCGAATCGTTCAATCCTCGCGATGTCCGGCACGGAATGAATGCCTGCTCGTCAAATCACGACATCGTGAAATCATAATTCCATTCTTGGCCTGCGCAATGCCGTCGTGTGGAGCTTTTCGGGATTTGCCCCGCGAATTCCGTGTCCGGTCGGTTCAATTCAAGTCCCGGCACGGCGCGGGACGCTCGAATTTTTACATGTATCAATTTGTTGCAGGCCGCATCGGGTCGAAAACTCTCCGGCCCGAATCAAGTCCAGTCGCGCGCGGCACGGCGCGAAGTCGAACATGCGCTGGGTGCCGTCACCGCATCACGCTGCGCGGCACGATGATGTCCAGCCCGGTCGGGAAGCAGTTCGTGGGCGGGGCGCCGTGGTTCACGGCGTCCGGCCGGCCCGCCGCCTCGCCGCCGGGCCGGCTCTGGTTGAACACGTGGAAGGCCGCCTGCGTCCGGTTGGCGACGCCGATCTTCCGGAAGATGCCCTTGACGTGGATCTTGACGGTGGCCTCGGCGATCCCGAGCGCGCGGGCGATGACCTTGTTCGAGGAGCCGCGGATCACGTGGAGCAGGATCTCGCTCTCGCGGCTCGACAGGCCCGCGACCGCCCGCCCCTCGACCGGCGGCAGGACCGGCGGGAGCGCCGCCTGGATGATCGGCGCCTGCATGACCGGCGCTTGGTTGATCGGCGTTTGGTTGATCGGCATTTGGCCCGGATCGGGCGCGACGGCAATGGCGGCGGAGCGGATCACGTAGTTCTCGGACACGAGCTGCAGCAGGTTGCCGAGCACGAGGCCGGTGACATCGGTGGTCACGATCGCGCTCGCCTCGGCGACGAGGGCGGGATCGGGGGCATGGGCCGGATGCGGCGGGATCAGGATGACGATGTGCCCGCGCGGGTTCCGCTCGCGGATCTGCGCCACGAACGCCCGGGTGCGGCCGAAATCGCTATCCTCCGAACCGTCGATGACGAAGATCCGGCATCGCCGCACGCTCGCCTCGTCGAGGGTGAGCCCGCGCTCGGTGACCGGACACTCGAAGACGCGGAAGCCGCATTGCGCGATCATGCTGCGCAGTCCTTCGCGCAGGATCGCGTTGCGCGTGGCCAGCAGCACGCCGCATCCGTCCCGGCGGATCGGATCCCGCTCGCGTCGCCGCGGCCCGATCCCGCGCCGCGCCGGCGCGGGCGCCCTGGGTTTGTCGCTCATGACGTTCGCCTCCTGTGCTGCAATCGTCGAGGGGAGACTTCTTGTCGGCAGGCGGTACGAGGTCGGATACGGACGTTGTTCAAGTTCTAAACTGCGTATTGGGCTAGGCCGGAGCGATCATTCGAGTGATCGATCGTATGACCCAGTATCAAATGATGGATTGGACGGTATCGATTGCCTCATGTGTCAATATGCGCAGTTGATGTTATTTTTCTTGTCGGAATTTGATTCAGATCAATCTGGCGGATTTTATGCATAACTCGAAAGAATAGGTGTTCGCGCTCGCGAATATCTACTTTCGGTTGCGCAAGTCAGGTTCGGCCGTCGCCGCGGACGGTCGGATCGAAAGCCGATCAGGGCTTGCGGGTGAGCACGTAGCAGCCGGTGTCGGCGCGCCCCGGCCCGAACCGGACGTAGACATCCTTGAGGAGGCGCCGGGCGGAGTGCCGGGCGGAGGCGAGGAGGCGGTTCCGGTCCGCCGCGTCGAGGAGGACGGCGCTGCCGCCGTAGCTTCCGGTCTCGACGACGAGGCCGTGGCGATCCGCCAGCAGCTCGACCGAGCGTCGGCAGAACGCGTTCAGGTGTTCGAGCGGCAACATCGCGTTGTAGTCGTTGAACGCCCCGCACCGGAAATCCCGCTCGTAGGGCGACCAATCGATGAAGCCGTGGCGGGCGATGAGCTGCCGGATGCGGCCCTGGCGCGGCATCGCCAGCTTCAACACGCCGCCGGGGGCGAGGCAGCGCGCCAGCATCGCGAACACCGCCGCCGGCTCGGTCAGGTGCTCGAACACCTGTTCGGTGTGGACGATGTCGAAGCGCCGCCGCGCCAGCTCGGCCTCGTCGAGGATGGTGACGCCGATGGAGCGGGCGAAGGCGATCTTTTCGGGCGAGATCTCGGTGGCGAACACGTCCATGCCCATCCCCACCGCGACCCGCGCCCAGCGGCCGTAGCCGAAGCCGAAATCGAGCAGGGTCGCGTCCCGCGGCTCCTTGCCGATGCGCAGCAGCAGCCGGCCGAGCCGGGCGGCGACGTCGTGGTGGTTGTCGAGCGTCAGGCGGGACCGCTCGTAGGCTTTGAGCTTCTCCGGATCGATGAAGCGGTCGTAGAGATGGTGCATCATCGCGGGCGTCGGGACCATCTTCTGGAAGATCAGCGCGCAGTCCCGGCATTCGAGGATCGTGAACGCGACGCCCCGCAGCAGGGCGTGATCGACCCGGCCCTGGCGCCGGTAATGGCTCTCGACATGCCCCCGGATCGCGGGGCTGTCGTAGGTCGACGCGTAGAGGGTCGCGAGACGCTCCGAGTCGCAGACCGGGCAGATCTTTCGTGCGACGAAGAGGGGTGTCTCGCCGCGGGCCGGCGGGGTGTCGGAAGCGGGCGGGGCCGCGGCGACGGCTTGCCCGGGATGAAGGTGTTCCATCGTCGCTGTCTCCGTCGGCCGCCGCGTCAGGTCCGCGCCTCGCCCGTCCAGCAGGGGTCGGTGCGCTCGAACAGGATCGGGGGAAGGGTGCGGTCGCCGCCGCCCGCGACGGCGTAGTCGAAGGCGAACAGGCTGGTCTCGATGCCGCGCGCCCGGCAGTCCCGGCGGTAGCGGACCGGGCTCTCCCAGGCCGGCCCGGCGTAATCCTCCGGCACGTCGGTGTAGCCGAGGAGGAAGCGGGCGCGGCCGGCGCGGTGGGAATCCTCCATGACGCGGAGCAGGACGTCCCATCCGGCGCCCGCCGGGTGCGAGGCCGAGGCGCCGTCGAGGAAGGCGACGGAGGGTCCGAACGCGACCGTGCCGGCGGCGGCGAGGGGACGGCGCCCCACCACCGACACCCGCATCGCCACGTAGGGCCGCAGCAGCAGGCCGCGCAGCGCGTAGTTGACCACCGCCCGCGTCCGGCTGAAGCCGACCTGCTTGCGGTCGTACATCCGGGCCCGCAGCCCGATCATCGCCGGCAGCAGCGTGAGGCAGCGCGCCCCGTGCCGCTCGATGAACCGCCGCCCGGCATGGGCCTGACCGAAGCTCTTGGCGTTGCGCACGACGTTGCGGCTGATCCGGCGCAGGAAGTCGGGCCAGGGCTCGGCCGGCCGCAGATCGACCGCCTCGACGACGAGGCGCCGCACGGCGACGACCCGGATATCCGGCAGCGCCGTGATCGCCGCGTGGCGCGGTGGCTCCAGGCTCCAGAACGATCCGTAGACGGTGCGGCCGGGGCCGAGATGCCGCAGCAGGGCCTCCATCGCGGCGGGCCAGAGGTCGGCGTGTTCCGGGCGCAAGACGAGCCCGTCCGAGACCACGCGCAGGCGCCGCCCGACGCCGACGGCGCATTGGCCGATCTTGCGGCGCTCCCCCGTCGGCATCGTCAGGATCAGATCGAAGCGCCGCAGCCGGAAGACGGCATGCAGCTTGAGCTGCCACATCCACGCGCCGCCCCAGCTGCTCCAGAACGAGGCGTCGCAGCCTTGCGCGAAGGCGTCCCATTCCGGCGCCGAGGCCGTGCTCGGCACGACGGTGAGGCGCTCCGGCGGCCTCGCGTCGTCCGGCCCGGCGCGGGCGGGCGCGGCGGCGGGCTTCAGGGGCGCCTCGGCGAAGGGCGGGCCGCCCGCCCGCAGCAGGCGGATCACGCGCCCATAGGCCTCGTCGGCGACGGTGCCGATCATCGTTTCGCTCCCCTCACCTTCGCAAACCTTCCCCGGATGTCGGCCGTGTCGGCCCTCGCATGGTGGCGGCGCTCGGCCCTCAGCCCGAGAACCGCGCCCGTTCCGGCACGGGCGCCAGCACCGGCCCGTGCCACGCGCCGCGGCGTGCCGGGTCCGGTCCGGCGCACAGCGCGAGGCTCATGGCGCGGGTGAGATCGGACACGTGGTCGGCGATGCAGGTGTAGTGGTCGCCCGCGACCGGGACGCAGACGGCCTGCGGGCACAGCTCGGCCCAGGCGCGCCCGTCGTAGGCGGCGTCGTAGCCGGGGGCCGGGCGGCCCGCCGCGTTTAGGCCGGTCCCGAACACGACGAGGCGGGCCGGGATCGGCGCGGGCGCGTAGGGGTAGACCGCCGCCTCGTAGGCTGCGAGCAGCGCCCGGCGGCGATGGAGGATCGCGGCCTCCGCGGCGATCTCGTTCTGCTTGCCCACCTGCCGCGGATCGAGGCGGGCGCGGGCCGAGGCGCGCAGCCGCCGCTTGCGGGCCATGACGGTCTCGATGTCGGTGAGCGCGTAGCCGCTCAGGCGCCACAGCTTGATCAACTGCCCCATGAGGACGACGAGGCGGTGCCGCCGTGCGGGCGGCGCCTCCGGTCCCGCCCCGAGCCAGCGTTCGGCCCAAGCGAGGAGGCCGCGATAGCGCCGCAGCGCATTGAGGGAGGGCGGGGCCACGAGCAGCACGACCTCGACCGCCCGGCCCTGCGCGAGCAGCAGGCGCGCGGCCTCGTAGGCGACGAGCGCGCCGTTGCAGAAGCCGCCGATCCGGTAGGGGCCCTCCGGCTGCGCGGCCAGGATCGCGGGCAGCCGGTCCTGCGCCATGGCGCATACCGTCGGCGGCACCGGGTCGAGATGGGGGGCGAGCCCGATCACCGGGCAGGGCAGCTCGGCGGCGAGCCGGGCCATGTAGAGGCCGCCGTTGTCCCAGTCGCCGTGGAAGAAGAACAGCGGCGGCGCCTCGGATTCGTCGTTGTGGCGCGTCGCCACCGGCATCCCGTCGGCGCAGGCCGTGCGCCAGAAGCGCAGTTTTTCCAGGCGGCGGGCGCGGGTCCGCTCGCGCTCCCGCTCCGACTCTAGGCTCTCCGGTTCCATCACGGGCCCTCCCCTAGCGGTGCGTGCCTCAATCCCCGACGAGGAGCGGCGGCAGGTGGAGGGGGGCGGTGGCCCGGCGCTTGGCCGCGATGTCCTGCGCGACGCGCGCCACCTGCGCCTCGGTGAGCCCGGTGCAGGCGGCGATCTCGGGGGGCGGCGCCCCTGCGGCGAGCCCGGCGAGGCACAGGTCCATCGTCGGCCAGGGCAGGGCGAAGTAGAATTCCTCCTGCGTCTGCGGCAGCGACCACGTGTCCGTCGTCGGCGGTCGCTGCAGCACCGCGTCCGGCACGCCGAGATGGCGGGCGAGCTGGTAGACCTGCGTCTTGTAGAGGTGGGCGATCGGCTTGACGTCGGCGGCCCCGTCGCCGTTGCGGACGAAGAAGCCCTGGTCGTATTCGAGCCGGTTCGGCGTGCCGATCACCGCGTAGTTCATCCGGTCGGCATGGGTGTACTCGATCAGCTTTCGGGTGCGCTGCTTCATGTTGGTTGCCGCGATCAGCGCCTGATACGCCTCCGCCCGCAGCCGCAGCCGGCGCGTCTCCCCGTCCGGCGCGCGCACCACGAGGGACGAGATGCCGTATTCGGCACCCGCCAGCGGATCGGCGATCACGACCTTCGAGGTCCAGCCCGCGCCGTATTCGGGCACGACGCTGCGGATGGCTTCGTCGCGCCGCGCGTAGCAGCCCATGGCGTCGAGCGCCGGGCCGATCGCCTCGATCAGCCAGGGGATGCGGAACGTGTCGGCGACCTGTCGGGCGAGCGTCAGGCTGTCGTCGTCGGATTCGTGCTCGGGCATCATCAGGCCGAGCACCCGGCCCGGCCCGAAGGCGTGGGCGGCGAGCGCCGCGCACAGGCTCGAATCGACGCCCCCCGACAGGCCGAGCACGACGCCGCGCTTGCGCAACCGCCCGCGCACCTGTCGGCGCAGGCTGTCGCCGATCTGCGCGACGGCAGCCTCGGCGTCGAGCCGGAGCGCGTCCGCCGTGAAGGGGGGCGGTTCGGTCAGGGCCAGGGCCGGATGCATGGTCTCAGGCCTCCTTCAAAGCGCATTCCGACGAAGTGGACACCGGTTCGTCGAAAGAATGCGCGGCAAACAAGAATCTAGAGTCGCTGAACTGATGCAATCAGGTCATCGGCTCTAGTATTTCGGCGGCGAGCCGGCGGCTGATCTTGCCGGTGTCGGTCTTCGGCAGTTCGGAGCGGAACTCGACCGCGTGCGGGACCATGAAGTCTTCGAGATGCGCGCGGCAGTGGCGCAGCACGTCCGCCCCGGTCAGGCCCGGGTCGGAGGCGACAACGAGCGCCAGGATCGATTGCCCGAGCACGGGATCGGACAGGCCGACGACGACGGCCTCGGCGACACCCGGAAGCGCGTGCAGGACGGCCTCGACCTCCTTCGGGGCGACCTTCTCGCCGCGGGTCTTGATGATGTCGTCCTTGCGGCCGACGAAGTAGAGGAACCCGTCGACGTCGGAGAAGAACAGATCGCCGGTGTGCAGCACCCGCTCCCACGGGTTCCAGCCGGGGCGGAGTGCGGCGCGGGTCGCGGCCTCGTCGCGCCAGTAGCCCTGCATCACGTGGGGGCCGCGGATCACCAGTTCGCCGACGACGTGCGGCGGGACGGGTTGCCCGTCCTCGTCGACGATCCGGGCTTCCGTATTCGGAATCGCGATGCCGACCGAGCCGGCCCGGCCGTCGAGATGCCCGGGCGGCAGGTAGGTGCAGCGCTTGCACTCGGTCAGGCCGTACATCGAGTAGAGCGCCGCCCCGGGAAACAGCTGCCGCAGCCGCTCGATATGCGGCACGGGCAGCGCGGCGGCGGTGTTGGTGAGGGTGCGCAAGGTCGGCACGCTGCCGGGCTCAATCGAGCGCAGCCGCAGCAGCAGGGCGGCCATGGTCGGCACGAGCGGCAGGGCCGTCACCCCCTCCTCCCGCATCCGCGCCAGGATCGCCTGCGGGTAGGTAAACGACGGCTCCAGCACGAGCCGGGCCCCGACGCGGACCGCCATCAGCACCTGATACAGGCCGTAATCGAAGGCGAGCGGCAGCACCGAGAGGACCACGTCGTCCTCGGCGCTGCGCAGGTAGGCGGTGATCGAGCCCGCCGCCGCATCGACGTTGCGGTGGGTCATCATCACGCCCTTGGGCCGGCCGGTGGAGCCGGAGGTGTAGACCAGCATCGCCAGATCGGAATCGATGCCGCCATGCGGGCGGGGTCGGGCCGGCGCCAGGCAGGCGGCGAAGGGCACGGCCTCGGAGAAGCCGGGGGCCTCGCCCTCCGCGATGGTCACGGCGAGGCTCGGGACGGCGGCGATCCGGTCGGCGGCGGCCGTGGCGAGCGATCCCTGGATCACCAGCGCGCGGGCCTCGCAATTGTCCAGGATGTAACCGAGCTTGTCCGGCTTGACCGTCGGGTTGACGAGGCTGAACACCGCGCCGGCCTTCAGCACGGCGAACAGCGCCACCACCGCCTGCCAGCCGTTGGCCATCTGGACGACGACGCGGTCGTCGCGCGCGACGCCGCGGGCCTGGAGCGCCGCCGCCAGCGCGTCGGAGAGAGCGTCGAGTTCCGTGTAGGTCAGCCGCCGCTCAGGGGTGACGAGCGCGACCTTGCCGCCGAGCCGGCGGGCGCTGTCGTGGAGATAAGTCTCGATGCGCATCGCCCCCTCCTCACGCGGCCTGCGCCGTCGTCCGCTTGCGGGCGACGAAGTCGGCGACGCGGGCGATGGAATCGAAGTTGGCCGGCAGGATCTCGGCATCCGCGACCACGATGCCGAACGTGTCCTCCACGAAGGCCACGAGTTCGAGGATGCCGGTCGAGTCGATGATGCCCTGCTCGATGAACGAGCCATGCTCGGGCAGTTCGGTCGAGGCGTCGCCGAACAGGAAGGTCTCGACGACGAAGACGCGGACCTGATCTTGGATATCGGCCGGCATGGGTTCCCCTCCTCGAAATCGTGCGGGTGAACGGAACGGTCAGTGGGCGCTCGCGCAGGCCGACGCGGGCGCCGCGCTCGCCCGGCGCTCGACGAAGGCGCGGTGCCAGAGCTGGGTCGAGAGGATGCCGACGAAGGCGGCGTTGTCCCGGAAGCCGCCGCTCCGGCCCGCGCGGCACTTGTCGGTCAGCCGCGCGACCGCGGCCGGGTTGAACAGGCCGGTGCGGCGCACGGCCTCCGGCTCCATCAGGCCGCCCACCGTGTCGGGCGCGCCGGGGGCGAAGAAGGCGGCGCTGTCGGGCGCGCGGTAGGGCTGCTTGGGCCGCTCCAGGATCACGGCCGGCACGCAGTCGCGCACGGCCTCGCGCAGGATGTGCTTTTCGCGCAAGCCCCGGAGCTTCATCTCCGGGGGGATCGTCGCGGCCAGCTCGATCAGGCGGTGGTCGAGGAAGGGGAAGCGGCCCTCGACGCCGTGGGCCATCGCCATCCGGTCGCCCTGGCTCGACAGGATGTAGCCCGGCAGCAGGAAGCGGGTTTCGAGATACTGCGCCTGATGCAGCGGGTGCCAGTGGCGGAAGGCGTCGGGCAGGCGGGCGGCCATCTCGTCGGCCGCGTCGTAGCCCCCGAGGCTCGCCCGCAGGTCGGCCCCGAAGAACAGCTTGGCGGCGGCCGTCCCGCGCAGGCGCGGGCGGTGGGAATGGAGCGGGTCGTCGAGGGAATCTTGCCCTGGGCCGAAGAAGGCGGCGAGCGATTCCGGCGTCTGCTGCTGGAGGCCGGGCAGGTAGGGGTAGAGCCGGCGCAGCAATAGCGGGCGCCGCGGCGAGGCCGGCTGGCGGGCGCAGAAGCGGCGCAGCTTGGCCTCCTTGAACAGGTCGTAGCCGGCGAACACCTCGTCCGCGCCTTCGCCGGTCAGCACCACCTTCATGCCGCTCTCGCGCACGAGCCGCGACAGCAGGAACAGCGGCGCGGGGGCGGTGCGCAGGATCGGCCGCTCGGCATGGGCGACGACGGCGGGAAAGGCGTCGGCGATCGCGCCGCCCGCGCAGGCGACCGCGCGGTGGCGGGTGCCGAGGCTCGTCGCCATCACGGCCTGGAACGCGCTCTCGTCGTGCTCGGGCGAGTCGAAGGTGACCGAGAAGGTGTTCAGCCCCGCGGGCGCCCGGCGCGCGGCGAGCGCCGCCACCGCCGCGGAATCGAGCCCGCCCGAGAGGTAGGCGCCGACCGGCACGTCCGAGCGCATCCGGATCGCGGTCGCGTCCTCCAGCAGGACGCGGACCTCCGCGCGGATTTCGGTCTCCGAACGGACCGGCCGCACCTCGTCCCGGTGGGGGAAGGCGAGGTCCCAGTATCGGCGAAGGCTGGCCCGCCCGTCCTCGAGGATGAGCCAATGCGCGGGCGGCAGCTCCTCGATGCCCTTGAAGGCGGTGCGCGGCGGGATCGGCGCCCACAGCGTGAAGGTCTGGTCGAGGGCGACCGGATCGATCTCCGCCGCGACGCCCGGCACGGTGAGCAGCGCCTTGATCTCCGAGGCGAACAGGACGAGGCCGTTCTGCCGCGTCAGGAACAGCGGCCGGACGCCGACCCGGTCGCGGGCCAGCATCATCCGGCGGCGGCGCGCGTCCCAGATCGCGAAGGCGAAGTCGCCGTTAAGTTTTTCGACGCAGTCCGGGCCGAATTCCTCGTAGAGCCGCAGCAGGACTTCCGTGTCGGAGGACGTGCGGAAGCGCCGGCCCCTGGCCTCCAGCTCGCGGCGCAGCTCGACGTAGTTGAACACCTCGCCGTTGAAGCTGAGGACGACCTGTCCGTCCTGCGACGCCATCGGCTGATGCCCGCCCGCGAGATCGACGATGGAGAGCCGCGTGTGGCCCAGGCCGGCGCCGTCGAGGACCACGGCGCCGTCGTCGTCCGGCCCGCGATGGCGGAGCGCCCCGGCCATGCCGGTGAGGAGCGCGAGGCCCTCCTCCGGGCCGGGATCGCCCACGTAGCCGACCACTCCGCACATCGGGGCCGCCTCCTGAAGCCGTCGTTCCGGCGGATCGGCCGAGTGCCGCCCCGCTTCGACGGTCGTGAGAGTGGCAAGGGGTTCGTGCGGCTCGCAATTCCCCCGCAAGGGGTAGCCCCTCCGGCGATGATCAGGGGCGGTATTCCCGCCGCAGGGCCGAGGGGGTCTTGCCGGTCCAGCGCTTGAAGGCGACGATGAAGGCGCTCGGGTCCTTGTAGCCGAGCCGCCACGCGATCTGGGACAGCGGCATCGAGGTGTCCCGCACGTAGCGGGTCGCGAGGTCGGCGCGCAGGCGGTCGAGGATCGCCCGGAAGGTCACGCCCTCCTCCGCCAGCCGCCGCCCGAGGGTGCGCGCGCTCATGCCGAACTCACCCGCCACCGTCATCAGCCGGGCTTGGCCCTGCGCCAGCAGCGAGGTGAGCACGTCGCTGACGCGGGCCGTCAGCGCGGGCGCGGCCGAGACGTCGCGCGCCAGCCGCTCCTCGTGGAACTCGGTGAGGAAGGCGTTGAGGTAGGGGTCGCTGCGCATCAGCGGCAGGGCGAGCAGGTGCCGCTCGAAGGCCACGCCGTCGGCGGGCGCGCCGAAGACCGGTTCGCAGCGGAAGTAATCGTCCATGGCGAAGCCGCCGACCGGGGGCCCTTGCGCGAAGGACACGCCCGCCGGCGCGAGGTTCAGCGTCGTCAGGGTGCGGGCCATCTGCACCACGAAGGTGACCCAGAACGCCATCTCCTGTTCGGCCAGCGCCCGGTCCACGCCCTCCAGGGCGAGGCTGAGGACGAACGGCGCGGCGCCCTCGCTCACGTGGCAGCGCAGCGCCCGGTTCACGGTGGTGAGGTAGCGCGCCTGCTTCGTGAGTGCTTCGCCGAGGTCGGCGCAGGAGGCCAGGAGATGGAAGAACGGCCCGAACACCCGGCCGTCGAGATCCTCGGCGAGGTGGAAGCCGAGCAGGTCGTCGTCGAGTTCGCGCGCGGCGCGTTCGAGGAAGCTCGCCTGCTGCACCGCGCCGACGATTTCCGGCCGCTCCATGACCGAGAGCGGCAGGCCTGACGCGCGCAGCAGCGTGCGGGCCGGGCACCCCGCCTTCAGCAGGTGCTCGCAGGCGAGGCGGGCGAGCGTGGAATCGGTGAGCGGCGACGGGCCGAACGGGGTCTCGACCATGGCGTCTTCCCGCCGGCGCGGACGGGCAGCGCCGTCCTCGCGCCGGCCGAGGCGGCGTCGGCGCACTGCCGATTTCGGGGCGGCATGATCGATGTCCGGCCCGCACCGACGCAATCGCCAAGGCTGTGTAAGCCCTTCGGGCTATCGCCCCCGCGACGGCCGGCTTGGCCGCCTTTGCCGGGATTTTGGCGAGAAATCCCGATCCTCGCCCACGGCCGAGCCCAAGCCTCGCCATGTTCCGAACCGAAGTTCACGGGGCTGATCTTGGTTAATCCCCAAGCAAAACTTCAGTATTTCTCGCCGTAATAGTGGGAATACCAATCCCGACAGACGAGGGCTCATGCAGATCAGGGCGCCATATCCGATGGGCGACGGGATATCCGATCGCGTCGCCAGGGCCTTCGACCGGGTCGGGCACGGGTTCCACCGCGTCCGCGGCCATGCCCTGATCGAGACGATCCGCCCCTGCCGCGGCGCGCTCCTCGTCGTCGGCCTGTTGAGCGGCGTGCTGAACCTCTTGGCCCTCGGCGGCTCGTTCTACATGCTGGAGGTCTACGACCGGGTTCTGCCGAGCCACAGCCTGCCGACGCTGATGGGGCTCACCGTCCTGATCGTCCTGCTCTACGCCTTCCACGGCCTGTTCGACCTCATCCGCGGCCGGCTGCTGCTCGCCGTCGGCACCCATGTGGACGAGGCGCTGAGCGAGCGCATCGTCCGCGCCACCGTGCTGCGGCCGGCTGAGGCCTCCGTCGGCAGCGACGGGGCGCAGCTCGTGCGCGACCTCGATCAGGTCCGCGGCTTCCTCACCGGCGGCGGGCCGGCCGTGTTCTTCGACCTGCCGTGGCTGCCGGTCTATCTGGCTCTGTGCTTCCTGTTCCATGTCTGGATCGGGGCGGCGGTGCTCGTCGGCGCCTTCCTGATGATCGGGCTGACGCTCGCGGCCGAACTCGCGGTGCGCGGGGCCACGCGGGAGGCGGCGGCGGCGGGCAGCGTGCGGCTCCACGTCGTCGCCTGCCTCAACCGCAACGCCGAGGCCGTCCGGGCGATGGGGATGCTGCCGGAGCTGACCCGCGTCTGGGACCGGGCCAACCGGCCCCACCGCCTGTATCAGGAGCGCGCCGCCGCCACGACCGCCGGCCTCGGCGCTCTCTCCCGCGTCCTGCGGATGCTGATCCAGTCTCTCGTCCTCGGCCTCGGCGCCTGCCTCGTGCTGCGCGGCGACGCCACCGGCGGCGTGATCGTGGCGAGTTCGATCCTGGCCACCCGGGCGCTCGCCCCGGTCGATGGGGCCATCGGCCACTGGAAGGGCTTTGCCATGGCCCGCCAGAGCGCCCGGCGCCTGTCGGCCCTGCTCGCCCACCCCGAGGCGCCGCCGCGGATGGCGCTGCCGGCGCCGCGGTCCGCGCTCACGGTCGAGAACGCCGGCGTCGCCCCGCCCGGCGCGGCGCGGCTGACGGCGGCCGACATCCGCTTCACGCTGGAAGCCGGACAGGGCCTCGGCATCGTCGGCCCCAGCGCCTCGGGCAAGTCGAGCCTCGCCCGCCTGCTCGTCGGCCTGTGGGCGCCGGTCCGCGGCGCGGTGCGCCTCGACGGCTCGGCGCTGGGTGATTGGGACCCGGATCAGCTCGGCCGCCACGTCGGCTACATGCCCCAGGAATCCGAGCTTCTGCCCGGCACGGTCGCGGCCAACATCGCCCGCTTCCGCACGGATGCGAGCGCCGAGGCGATCATCGCGGCAGCCCAAGCCGCCAACGTCCACGCGATGATCCAGGCGCTGCCGTCCGGCTACCAGACCCGGATCGGCGCGCGCGGCACCGACCTCTCGGCCGGGCAGCGTCAGCGCATCGCCCTTGCCCGCGCCCTGTTCGACGACCCGTTCCTCGTGGTGCTGGACGAGCCGAACTCGAACCTCGACGGCGAGGGCGAGCAGGCGCTCACCGACGCCCTGATGGCGGTGCGCCGCCGCGGCGGGATCGTCGTCGTCGTCGCCCACCGCCCGAGCGCGCTTGCCGCCGTCGATCGCGTGCTGGTGATGGGCGAGGGACGCATGCTCACCGTCGGGCCGAAGGAGGCGATCTTCGCCCACACCCTCAAAGCGGTCCCGCCCACGCCGCCCGCACCCCAGCCGCAAGCCGTGGGAGCCGCCTCGTGATCGGTCTCGGCACGTTCCCCTTGCCCTTGCCCTTCTCCTCGCCCGCATCGGACGGGCTCAGCCCGGCCACCGCGCGGCGGCTGCGCTCGCACGTCCTGGCCGCCTCGGCGGGGCTCGCCGCGCTCGTCTTCGGCCTCGGCCTGTGGGCGACGCGGGTCGAGTTCTCCGGCGCAGTCGTCACCTCCGGGCTCCTCGTCGTCGAGTCGCAGGTCAAGAAGGTCCAGCACCCCTCCGGCGGCGTCGTCGGCGCGCTGCGGGTGCGCGACGGCAGCACGGTCCATGCCGGCGACGTGCTGGTGCGCCTCGACGCGACCCTGCTGCGGGCGAACTTCGCCATCGTCTCGAAGGCGCTCGACGAGGCCTTGGCCCGCCGCGCCCGGCTCCAGGCCGAGCAGGCGGGGGCTGAAAAGATCACCTTCCCGGACGAACTCCTGGCCCGAAAGGACGAGGCGGAGGCCGTCCGGGTCATGCGGGCGGAGGAGGAGCTGATCGCGATCCGGCGCGCCGCCCTCGACGGCCAGAAGGCGCAGCTCACCGAACGGATCGCGCAAGGGCAGGAGCAGGTCAAAGGCCTGTCCGAGCAGATCGAGGCCAAGGGCCGCGAGGTCGAGCTGATCGAGAGCGAGATCAAGGGCGTGCGCGAGCTGTGGGAGAAGAAGCTGATCCCGATCCAGCGGGTGACGGCTTTGGAGCGCGACCTCGTGCGCATCCGCGGCGAGCGCGGCGCGCTCACCTCCGAGGTGGCGCAGACCCGCGGGCGCATCAGCGAGACGCGGCTGCAGCTGATCCAGCTCGATCAGGATCTGCGCACCAAGGTCGGCCAGGAGCTGAGCGACACGTGGAACCGCGTCGCGGAACTCGTGGAGCGCAAGGTCTCGGCGCAGGACGGGCTCGACCGGGTCGAGATCCGCGCGCCGCAGGACGGCGTGGTCGATGGGCTGTCCGTCCACACCGTGGGCGGCGTCATCGCGGCGGGCGAGACGCTGATGCGGATCGTGCCGGCGCAGGACCGCCTCACCGTCGAGGCGCGGCTGCCGCCGCAGGAGCGCGACCAGACCCATCCGGGCCAGCGGGCGATCCTGCGGTTCTCGGCGCTCAACCAGCGCACGACGCCGGAGATCGAGGGCCGCGTGGCGATGATCTCGGCCGACGTCACCACCGACCCGAAGACCGGGCAGCCCTACTACACCACCCGCGTCGCGGTGCCGGAGGAGCAGCTCGCCCGGCTCGGGGACGTGAAGGTCCAACCCGGCATGCCGGTGGAGGTCTTCGTGCAGACGCAACCCCGCACGGTCCTCTCCTACGTCACCAAGCCGTTCGCCGATCAGGTCGCCCGGGCCTTCCGGGAGAAGTGACCGTCCCCCCTTCCGCGCCCGGTGCCGCGCCCTCGTCGGAGGACGCCGCCCGCGTGCGCGGCCCCCTGCCACCACCGAAGGAGGTGCCCATGCGGCTTATCTAGATCGCGATACCCGTCCCGCCGGTCCGCCCCGGATCGCGCGGCTTCCCTCCTGATCCTTTCGGGCTTCCGCCCCGGCGTGCATCCGACCCGATGCGCCCGATCGGACGCGGCCGACCTCCGGCCCCTCGCGCTTCTCGCGTCCGGCACCCCGAAAGACCTTCCCCACACGAACGATCCGGCCTCGGCGTCCCGCCGGGAACGAGGCCGCATGAGGAGATTCATGGCTATCGACCCCAACAACCTCGCCGGCACCGCCTCGCTGACCTTCTCGGACGAGTTCAACGGTCAGACGCTCGACACCGCCAAATGGGGGACCGGCTACCCCTGGGGGGCTGCCAACGGCAGCACCAACACCTCGCAGGGCGAGGCGGAGTGGTACATCAACGCCGACTATGCCCCGACCGCCCATCTCGGGACCTACACGGTCGCCAACGGCGTGCTCGACATCAAGGAGGCGCCCGCCGACGCGGCGACGCAGGCGCTGGTCAACGGCTACCAGTACACCTCCGGGATGGTGAACTCGGAGAAGTCGTTCAGCCAGACCTACGGCTACTTCGAGATGCGCGCCGACATCCCCGACGGTCAGGGGATGTGGCCGGCCTTCTGGCTGCTGCAGGGCGGCGGCGCGTGGCCGCCCGAACTCGACGTGATGGAGGTCGTCGGCTCGTCGCCGGATTCCCTCGTCACCACCGTGCACTGGGATCAGAACGGGCACCAGTTTGTGAACAAGGCCACCGAGGTGCCGGGCCTGTCGAGCGGCGGCATGCACACCTACGGCGTCGATTGGCAGCCCGACACGATCACGTGGTACCTCGACGGCAAGCAGGTCTACGAGGCGGCCACGCCCGCCGACATGCACCAGCCGATGTACATGCTGGCCAACCTCGCCGCGGGCGGCCAATGGGCCGGGCAGCCGGACGGCAGCACCAACCACATGCTGATCGACTACATCCGCGCCTATTCCGAGATGCCTGGCGGCGGCACGCCTCCGCCGAGCGACTCCGGAAGCGACACGGCGCAGCCGGTCACGGCGGCCCCGTCGACCGAGCCGGTGACCCAGCCCGCGACCGCGCCGACGACGGCGGCGCCCGTCACCGAGCCGGCCGCGCCCGCGGCGTATGCGGACCTGCCCTGGACGGCCGACCCCACCCACACCGTCACGACTTCGGCGGGAGCGGCCTGGGGCGGGGCCGGCAACGACGCGCTCGGCGATCAAGGCCGGGCCGCCACGCTGACGGGGGCGGCCGGCGACGACACCTACACTGTGACGAGCGCCGCGACCCACGTGAGCGAGGCTACGGGCGGCGGGGTCGATCTCGTGCGCACCACGCTTTCGAACTACACCCTGCCGGACAACGTCGAGAACCTTCAGCTCAACGGCAGCGGCCCGCAGACCGCCACGGGGAACGCGGGCGACAACTACCTCCTGGCCTCGGCCTGGAACGAGGCGCACCTGTCCGGCGGGGCGGGCGACGACGCGCTGGTGGCCAAGCACGGCCCGGCGACGATGACCGGCGGCGCGGGGGCCGACAGCTTCCGCTTCGACGAACTGCCCTGGCAGGCCGGCCACGTCACCGACTTCCAGTCCGGCACCGACGTCATCGACCTGCGCAACCTGCTCAAGGTCACGGGCTACACCGGCGGCGACCCGCTCGCCGACGGTCACCTGTCGCTGACGCAGAACGCGGCGGGCGGCACCGACGTCGCCTTCGACGCCTGGGGCAGCGGCCCGACCCCGCTGACCACGATCGACCACGTCCAGCCCGCGCAGCTGCACCACGGGGATTGGATGTTCGCCTGAGCGTGCAGGACTGAGCGCGTGTCCCCTCCCCACAGATCTCGGGCTTGCCCGAGATCTGCTCTCTAACCTGCCCAGATCGGGCAAGCCCGATCTGGGTGGGGAGGGGTTCGGGGTGGGGGTGGTTCAGGAGGAATCTCTGCGGTGCCTTCTGAACCACCCCCACCTCCTACGTCCTCCCCGCAAGGGGGAGGAGAGCGCGTTTGCCGCCGACGCGATCACTCGAATCCATCGGCACACCAGAGTTACCGCTTCAGCATAGATTGTGAATCGCCGCCAGACCGGTCCTGCTTGCCTGCATTGGCGTAGGTCAGGGACCGGGATACAGGGCGTCTCTTCAGACGATCCGGCGCGATCTTCGATCGGGCGCAGGACTGTTCTCCAGAGTGTCGAGCAGGGACGATGTGCGCCGGACGTGACGGCGGCATCTTGCTCGTGGCGTCCGACCGGGCGTCCGCCTTCGATCGGCGGTCGCGTGCCCTGACCTCTCCGTGAACCGGGAGGATTTGGGATGGACGAGGGTTCGGCACGCACGAAGATCGATCTCGACCCGGTGTCCGGGGGAGACATTCTCGGCAATACTTTTGGGACTCCCGCGGCGGCCGGCCTGATCGCGCCGCCGGTCCGTCCCACCGCGCATCAGCTCGCGCAAGGCGCGAAGCGGGCGCTCGATGTCGGCGGGGCGGCGCTTCTGCTCCTCCTGCTGTCCCCGCTCTTCCTCGTCGTCGCCGCCCTGGTCTCGCTCGACGGCGGCAGCGTGTTCTACGGCCATCGCCGCATCGGCCAGGGCGGGCGGAGCTTCGACTGCCTGAAGTTCCGCACCATGATCCCCGGCGCCGCGGAATGCCTGACCGAATACCTCTCGTATCACCCGCAGGACGACGACGAGTGGCGCCGCAGCCAGAAGCTCGACCGCGACCCCCGCGTGACGCCGGTCGGCGCCGTCCTGCGCCAGTGGAGCCTCGACGAGCTGCCGCAGCTCGTGAACGTACTGCGCGGGCAGATGAGCCTCGTCGGGCCCCGCCCCGTGACGCGCCCGGAGATGACCCATTACGGGCCGGTCGCCAGCCTCTACACCGCCGTTGTGCCGGGCATGACCGGCCTGTGGCAGGTGAGCGGGCGGAGCAACCTCGGCTACGACAGCCGCGTCGCCCTCGACCGCACCTATATCGAGGGCTGGAGCCTGCGCCTCGATCTGAAAATCCTGCTCGCCACCCCGCGGGCGGTGCTGCGCCGCTGCGGCGCCAAGTGAGGGCGCGCCCATGTCGTCCCCCATCTCGGCCTCCCTCCGCTCCGAGCGCCCCAGCGTCAGCGTGCTGATGTCCACCTATGCCCGCGAGACCGCGGCCAACCTCGAGGCCTCGCTCGCCAGCCTGTGGGCGCAGACCGTGCTGCCCGATCAGGTGGTGCTCGTCCTCGACGGGCCGGTCGGCGACGAACAGGAGGCGGTGATCGCCCGCCACGCGGTCGGCCCGCACGGCGCCCGGCTCGACGTGATCCGCCTGCCCGAGAATGTCGGCCTCGCCTGCGCGCTGAACGCCGGGCTCGACCGCTGCACCGGCGACTTCACCGCCCGGATGGACAGCGACGACCTCTGCCTGCCGGACCGGATCGAGCTGCAATGCCTGTGCGCGATGCAGACGCCCGACCGCGACTTCATCTGCTCGTGGAACGACGAGTTCTTCGATGCCGGCGGCCCCGTCCGTCTCAAGGTCGCGCCGGTGACGCATGAGGCGCTGATCGCGGCGCTTCGCTGGCGCAACGTCATCCAGCACTCGACCATCTTCGTGCGCACCAACACCCTTCGCGCGGTCGGCGGCTACCGGGCCAAGTACGGCCTGTTGGAGGATTACGACCTGTTCGTGCGCCTCGCCCTCTACGGCGCGCGCTTCCGGGTGATCCCGAAGGTGCTGGTGCATATCCGCGCCAGCCTCGACCAGCGCCGCCGCCGCGGCGGGCTGCGCTACGCCCTCAACGAGCTGCGGTTCCGGCGCGACTGCCTGCGCGCCGGCTTCCTCGACACCCGCCAGTTCCTCGTGATCACCGCGCTCTACACGGTGTTCCGGCTGATCTCGGGGGGCCTGCGCGCCCGCCTCTACGCCCTGGCGCGCACGTGAACTTGGCGCGCACCTGACCCGGCCGCCTCCCCTCCGACCCGAAGGGCCCTTCCCGTGGACGACCTGACTTCGCGCCGCATCCCGCCGCCGTTCGGGCAGACCGTCCGCTTCCTGCCGGGCGACCTGCCCCGGCGCGAGGCGTCGACGAGCGACGTCGTCCGGCGCTTCCTCGCCGGCTTCTTCCTCGTCCTGTGCGTGGCGGCGGTCGCGTGGCCGTTCCTGCCGCGGCGCTACGAGGCGGCCGGCAGCGTCGTCCTGCGCCCGACCGACCGGGAGGGGCAGTCCGACTCGGCACTCAGCCTGCGCCAGCCGCTCGACGACAACGCCGTGCAATCGGAGATGGACCTCGTCTCGGCGACCTCGGTGCTCGATGCGGTCATCGCCCGCCACGCCATCGCGGACGACCCGGAATTCGCGCGTCCCCCGCTGCTCGCGCGGCTCGGCTGGGCGCCCGATCCCGGGGCACCCACGCAAGGCCAGCTGCGCGAGGCCGTGCGGCGCCACCTCATCGTCGCCCGCGACCGGCGCTCCTACACGGTGCGGGTCGGGTTCTGGTCCGCCGACCCGGCCAAGGCCGAGGCGATCGCGCAGACCCTGGTCTCGACCTACCTGTCCGATCAGGTCGACCGCAAGCGCCGGGCGGCCGACGCCCTGTTCCAGTGGCTGGAGCTGCGCGTCGGGCTGATCCGCGCGAGGCAGCAGGCGAGCGCGCAGGCGGTCGAGGACTACATGGCCCGCTCCGGCCTTGTGGACCGCGGCGACCAGATCTCGCTCGACGCGCAGCTCGTCACGCTGAGCCAGGAGGCGGCGCTCGCTCGTGCGCGCGCCATCGAGCTGACGACGCGGGCCGGCACGCTCGCCGCGCTGCAGGCCGCGAACGGCCTCGACGGCGCCCCGGAGGTGCTGGCCTCCACCACGATCCAGGCGCTCAAGCAGAGCCTCAGCAATGCGCTGGGCCGCACCGTGGTGATGTCGCCCGAGCAGCGCGCCATCACCGAGCAGATCGCGGCGGAATCGAACCGCATCGTCCGAAGCGCGTCGGCCGAGGCCGAGAACTGGAGCCGGCGCGAGGCCGCGCTCCAGGGCCAGATCCGGGCGATCCGCGCCACCCTGACCGAGCGGCAGCGGGCCACGATGGTGCTGGAGCGCCTGCAGCAGGAGGCCGCCAGCGACCGCACCGCCTTGGCCGATGCGCTCACGCGGATGAAGGGACAGACCGCCAGCGGCGGCGCGCAGCGCACCGACGTCGAGGTGGTGGCGCACCCCGAAACGCCGCGGGAGCCCGCCTTCCCGAGCCTGCCGCTCTACGCCCTCGGCAGCCTGCTCGCCGCCGGCCTCGCGGGCGCGGCGATGAACGGGCGCCGGCTCTTCGCCCGCGCCCGCCGCTTCCTCGAATTCTAGAGCGCATTCCGACGAAGTGGACACCGGTTCGTCGAAAGAATGCGCGTCAAAACAGTAACTTAGCGCCGCCCGGAGGAGTGCCATGCCGCTCACGCGCCTCGACCGGAAACCGATCTCGCCGGCCCGCTCGGCCGTCTCCGCCCTGATGGTCGTGCGCAACGAGGCGATCCGGCTGCCGCACGTGTTCGACCATCACCGCGGCCTCGGGATCGACCGCTTCTTCGTCGTCGACAACGGCTCCACCGACGGCAGCCGCGACTGGCTCCTCGCCCAGCCCGATTGCCACGTCTTCGCCACCGGCGACAGCTTCCGCGAGGCCGGCTGCGGCATGGCCTGGATCAACGCGCTCCTGGCGTTCCTGACGGTGGGAAGCTGGTGCCTGTTCGTCGATGCCGACGAACTCCTGGTCTACCCGTTCTGCGAGACCCTGCGGCTGTCCCGGTTCTGCGCCTTCCTCGATGCCACGGGGAGCGAGGGCGTCGAGACCTTGATGCTCGATATGTACAGCCGCGGGCCGGTCCACCGGGCGCATTACGCGGCCGGCCTGCCCTTCCTCCCCGTCTGCCCGCATTTCGACCGCGTCTACGCGCGAGGCCGCCGTCTCGGCTCGCGCACCGCGCCGGTCGAGTATGTCGGCGGCCCGCGGCTGCGGGTGTTCTACCCCGAGCTGCGCGAGGTCGGCCGGGCGGGGCTCCTGGCGCGCCGCGCGTGGCGGATGGCGCGCCTGCATCCGCTGGGCGAGCGGCTCGGCCTGTCGCGCCTGCCCTGGGGCCGGGCGCTCCCGCCCGAACTGCGCAAGGTCGCGCTTCTGAAGGTGCGGCCGGGCCTGCACTGGACCGGCAACCACGCCACGACGCCGTTCCGGCCCGCGCCGGTGAGCGCGGCGCTGCTCCACTTCAAGTTCTTCTCCGATTTCCACGCCCGCGCGCTGGTCGAGGCCCGGCGCGGCCAGCACTGGGACGGGGCGGCCGAATACGCCCGCTACTGCGCCATCGCCGAGGCGCAGCCCGATCTGAGCTTCTTCTACGAGGACAGCGAGACCTACCGCTCCTCCGCCCAGCTCCTCACCCTCGGCCATCTCCAGGCCCCGCCGGGCTTCCCCGAGGCGGTGGCCGCCGAGCCGGCTTCCCTGGCGCTGCCCGGCGCCCTGCCGCGGGGCGCGGCCCGGTGAGCGCGGACCTCGATTGCGCCGAGCTGCCCCGCTCCGCCGCCCTGCGGGGCGTGCGGCGGCGGATCGGCCTGTCGTTCCTCGGGCATCCGTCGGCCTACGCGGTCGGCGTCTGCGTCGTCAGCCTGCTGAGCATGGCCACGACGCTGATCGTGCCGCGCCTGCTCGATCCGGTCGCCTTCGGCGCGTTCGCTCTGCTCGGCACGCTGTTCCAGTACGCCGCGCGGGCCGATCTCGGCCTGTCGCAGCTCGCCGACCGCGACTTGGCCTGCGGCGCGCCCGATGCGGCGGCGCGCGGCGTCGAGCTGCTGCGGGCCTCCTGGGCGCTCGGCCTCGGGGCGATCCTGATTCTCACGCCGCTCGCCGTCGCGGGCGCCGTGCTGAGCGGCCGGTTCGCGCCGGGCGACGCGGCGCTCGCGGTGGTCGCGGGCGTGCTCGGCATGGTGGCGCATGCCCCGACCTCGATCTACCGGGCCGCGAGCCAGCACTGGGACTTCGCTCTGCTCGCCCTGTTGCAGCAGGCCGGCCTCACCGCTCCCCGGCTCGCCGGCCTGCTGCTGGCCGGCGTGACCGGGTGTTTCGCCGCCCTCACCCTCTGGTCGGGGCTGCTGGCCCTCGCCTTCGCGCAGCCGCGCCATGCGCTGGCGTGGCGCCCCGCCGTGGTCCTGCCGATGGTGCGCGCCGCGCTGCCGCTGTTCGTCTTCAACACCCTCTGGCTCGTGACGACGACGGCCAACCGCTGGGTCGCGGCGCTGCTCTCGCCGCCGGACCGGCTCGGGCTGTTCGCCTTCGGGGCGAACCTCGCCCTGGTCGGGCTCGCCATCGTCGGCACCGTGGCGCAGGTGCGCTACCCGAAGCTTCTGAGGGCCATGGCCGACGCGCCGGAGGGGCGCAGCGCCCTTCTCGCAGGTGAAATCCAACGGGCGGGCCTCACGCTGGCCGCGGTCGCGCTCGCCGCCATCCCTCTGACCGCGCCCGTCATCGCGCTGCTGTTTCCCGGCTACGAGGGCGCCGCGGGCACGACCGTCTGGCTGGCGCTGGCCTGCCTGCCGCTCGGCACCGCCGCCTGGATCGTCCCGATGGCCCTGGTGCTGACGGCGTCTCCGCTACGCGAGGCGCTGCGCATCTTCGGCCCGAGCCTCGCCCTCCTCACTGTGGGCATGGCGGCCGGCGACGCGCTCGCCGGCATCGCCGGGCAGGGCGCGGCCTGCGCGGGCGCCGGCCTGGTCCTGTTCGCCGGCCTGATCGGCCTGTTCCGCCGCGCCGACATCCTGTCGCCGCAGGCCGCGCGCCGCGCGGTCCTGACCCAGACAACCCTGCTCGCCGCGCTCGCTCTCACGGTCTGGGAGGTCACCCCATGAAAAATCCGGGATCGAAGGGCAAGCCCTTCGCGGGTCCAGGGCGGAGCCCTGGTCGGCGAAGCCATCCATGGGGCTCCGCCCCACACCCCGCCAAAGGGATGATCCCTTTGGGAACCCGATTCTTGGCCGCGGCTCTCCTGATGCCGTTCGGTATCGGCGGCGCCTGCGCGCAGTACCGGCTCGGGACCGGGGACATCGTCGAGGTCGCGATCTTCGGCATGGCCGATTACCGCCGCCGCGTCACGGTCAACATCGACGGCAGCGTCTCCCTGCCCTTCCTCGGCGAAGCGCCGGCCGCGGGCCTCAGCCTCGCGGAGCTGCGCAAGGCGGTGACCGCCGGCCTGGAGGCCAGCGGCACCGTGCGCAACCCGGACGTGACGGTCGAACTCGTCGAGCACCGCCCGTTCTACATCGGCGGCGACGTCGCCCGCCCCGGCGCCCTGCCCTACCGGCCCGGCATGACGGTGCGCCACGCGGTGGCGGTGGCCGGCGGCTACGATGCCTTGCGCTTCCGCGCCGAGAACCCGCTTCTCGCCGCCCCCGAGATGCAGAGCCAGTACGACTCGCACTGGGTCGAGTTCGTCCGCCGCCAAGCGCGGGTGCTGAGCCTCCAGGCCGAGATCGACGGGCGCGACAGCATCGATCTCAGCGTTCTGAAGCAGGCCCCGGTCGAGCCCCGCATCGTCGAGCAGATCGCCGGCCTGGAAGCCCGCGACCTCGCCACCCGCGTCGCCAACTTCCGCAAGGAGCGCCAGTCGATCGAGGCGCTGATCGGCGCGGCCAAATCGACGGTGGCCGGCCTCGAAACCGCGCTGCGCGAGAGCCGGGCGACCGTCGAGCAGCAGGTCCAGGCGATCGACCGGACCGCGGCCAACGCCGCCCGCGGCATCTCGCCGACCTACCGCCTGGAGGACGAACGGCGCGCGGTCGCCATGCTGAAAGGCCAGCAGACCGACGCGACCACGCGCCTGGCCCAGGCGCGGCGCGAACTCGCCGAGTTGGAGCGCCGGCTCGATCGCACGGCGGACGAGCACCGCTCCGCCCTGCTCCAGAACCTCCAGGCCACGGTGGTCGAGATGGAGCGGGAGCGCGCGCAGGTCCGCTCCGCGGGCGAGCGCCTGATCTACACCGGCGCCCTGAAGGCGCAGCTGCGCGGCACCGGCCGCGCTCCGGACATCCTGATCCACCGCAAGGGCTCCGACGGCTCCGTCCGCCTCGCCGCCGAGGAGGACACGGCGATCCTGCCCGACGACGTGATCGAGATCGTGATCCGGCCGGACCAACTCGTCGTCGGCGCGAGAGCGGGAGCGGTCGCCGATGCCGCGCGATAGTTCAGTTTACCGCAAATCCGTCTCCGACCGCCGCCGGAGAGGCGGATCGGTCGCCGCCGGTCCCCCCCTCTCCCCGCACGCGGGGAGAGGCCTGCATGGACCCCGTCGTCCATGCAGGGAGCGGAGCGGGGGTGAGGGGGCTTCGACGCAAGAGGCGCATTCGGAAAAGCCCCCTCACCATCGGCTGCCGCCTCGCTTCGGCGACGACGAGGTCGCCGAAGCCCTCTCCCCGCGTGCGGGGAGAGGGGATGCGCGTCGCCGACGTGACCAGTCGGAGCGACGTCGATGACACCCGGCGCCACCTCCGACCGCAGCCTCCTCCTGATCCCGGTCCTTATCGGAGCCGGATGGGCCGGCACGGTCGCCCTCTCGCCGCGTCTCGGGCCGGCGATCTACGCCGCGCCCGCCCTCGCCGCGCTGCTCGCCGTCCTGGCGCTGGTGCTGGCGGGCGCCGCGGCGGCGCGCCCCGTGGGCCTCGCGCTCCTTCTCGTGATCGTGCTCGCCGGCCTCAACGTCGCGTTCGACCCGCGGCAGGAGGGCGAGGTCGGCCTCACCCCGCAGAACGCCCTCAAGCTGATGGCGTGGCTGTTCCTCGCGACTGTCACGCTGCTCCAGGCCCGCCGTTTCCTCTGGATGCTGCGCGATCCCATGCTGGCGCTGGCGGGCCTCCACGTCGTCCTCGCCACGGTCTCGGCCGCTTGGTCGCTCGCGCCGCTCTACACCCTCGTCAACGGGATCGGGCTGATCGGCTATCTCGGGCTCGCCTGCCTCGTCGCCGTCCGTCTCCCCGAGCGGGCGGCGTTGCGGGTGATGGCCGGCAGCCTGTTCGCCCTCATCGGCGGCGGGCTCGTGGTCGGCAACCTCGTGCCCGACATGGGCTGGATCCCGCCCTCGCACGGCGAGCCGCAATGGCGGTTCCAGGGCGTGTCCGGCCAGCCGAACGTCTACGCGCAGCAGGCCGGCTACCTGCTGACGCTCGCCGTCTGCGCCCGCCGCGAGCGGCACCTGACGCGCGGCGCGTTCCTGGCCTGCCTCGTCGTGGCGCTCGCCGCGATCCTGCTGTCGAACAGCCGCACCACGCTGCTCGCCTGTCTGCTGGCCTGGGCGCTGGTGGCCTTACGCGAGCGCGGGCGCCTGCGGGTGCTGGCGGTTCCGCTCGCCGCCGCGGCGGTTCTCGCGCTGCTCGCCGTGTCGCTCGGCGGCCTCGCCGGGCTCGACGGGGTGTTCGGCGGCCTCACCCGCAGCGGGTCGGCGAGCGAGTTGACGACGCTGACCGGGCGCACCGAGATCTGGGCGGTCGCCGCCGACCTGATCGCGCAGCGCCCGCTGCTGGGCTGGGGCTACAACGGCACCGAGCAGCTCATCGCCGACAGCGTGCCGACGACCTTCTACGGAAGCCACGTCAACACCCACAACATGAGCCTCCAGCTCGTGCTCGGCCTCGGCGTCCTCGGGGCGCTGCCGGGCCTCGGCTTCGTCGCCGGGCTGCTGTGGCGCCTCCTCCGCTCGCCCGATCCGACCCGCGATCAGGTGACCCTGCTGATGGTCGTCTCCGGCCTGAGCGAGGCGCCGATCTTCATCATGCCGGCGCTGCAGAATCTCGTCGTGTTCTCGGTGCTGGCGCGCGACGCCTCCTGGCGGGTGCGGCCGCCCCCGCGGGCGGGCCGGGAGGGCGCGGCCCCATGAGCGCGCGGGATCGGATGGCCGGTGCGCTGGTCCTTCTTGCGCTCCTCGCGGGCGGGCCGCTGCGGGCCGCGGAGGCGGGCCCGCCCGCGGGCTGGCGCCTCGCCTTCTCGGAGGCGTTCGACAGCCTCGATACTTCGGTGATGGCGCCGGGCCGCTTCGCCTTCGCCTATCCCGACGGCTGGCGGACCAATCGCGGCAACCGAGAGCTGGAATACTACGTCGATCCCCGCCCCGACCGGGAGATGGCACCGCTTTCCGATGCGAACCCGTTCTCGGTCGGCGACGGCGTGCTGGCGATCCGGGCGTGGCCGCTCTCGGTGCCGGAGCGCCGCGCGGCCCAGGGGCTGCCTTACGCCTCCGGCATGCTGACGACGCACGGGAGCTTCGCCTTCCGCTACGGCTATGCCGAGATCCGGGCCCGGATGCCGCGCGGCAAAGGCTTGTGGCCCGCCTTCTGGCTGCTCGCGCGGGCGGGCGGATGGCCGCCGGAGATCGACGTCCTCGAGGTCTACGGCGACCGCACCACCACGCTCGACGTCACGCTGCACACGAACGAGGGCGGACGCCACCGTCAGGAACAGCGCAAGGTGCCGGTGCCCGATCTGTCGGAGGCGTTCCACACCTACGCGGTGACGTGGACGGCCGAGAGCATCGTCTGGTCCTTCGACGGCGCGCCGGTCTTCGCGGCGGCGACCCCCGCCGACCTGCACCGGCCGATGTTCCTGCTCCTCAACCTCGCGGTCGGCGGCACATGGACCGGCAGCCCCGACGCGACGACGCCGTTCCCGGCGCGGTTCGAGATCGACCGCATCCGCGTCTTCGTTCCGCCGGATCAGGCAGAGGAGGCGCGGCGATGAGCGGGGCCGACATCGTCCTCCCGGCCGGGATCGCCGCCGCCACCGAGCCCGAGCGGGACCGGGCGGCCCTGCTGCCGATCCGCTACCTCCCGGCGCTCGATGGCCTGCGGGCGGTGGCCGTGCTCCTCGTCGTGGCCTCGCACGCGGCCCCCGCCCATGTCGTGCCCGGCGGGTTCGGCGTGACGCTGTTCTTCTTCATCAGCGGCTACCTGCTGACCGGCCAGCTCGCCGACGAATATCTCCGCACCGGCCGCATCGACTTCCTCGGGTTCTACCTGCGGCGCATGCTGCGGCTCCTGCCCGCCGCGCTCGTCTTCATCCTCGCCTCCGGCGCGGTCTTCCGGGCGATGGGGGGATCGCTCACCGCCGCCGAATGGGGCTCGGCGCTGCTCTACGGGGCGAACTACTACGACATCGCCGCCGGCTACCGCTCGGACCTGACGGTCGCGGGCGCCCACGGCCCGGTGGCGGTGGCGCACCCGTTCAGCATCCTGTGGTCGCTCGCCGTCGAGGAGCACTTCTATCTCGTCTGGCCGCTCGCCCTGCTGGCGCTGCTGCGCTGGGGCGGATGGCGCATGGCGGCCGGGTTCCTCGTCCTCGTCTGCCTCATCGAGCCGGCGTGGCGCGCCCATCTCCACGCGCTCTGCCAGGGCCCGCAGCCGGCGACCGCCTGCGGGGCCGCGCCGGCCCTGCGCATCTACGCCGCCACCGACACGCGCTTCGATTCCCTCGCCTTCGGCGCGCTCGCCGCCCTGCTCGTCGTCCAGAGCGAGACGCGGCGCTTCCTCGCGATCCTGCGTGCCCGCTCCGCGCAGGCCGCCGCGCTCGGCCTCCTCGCCGCGGGGTTTCTCGTGCGCGACGAGACCTTTCGCGACGTGTCCCGCTACAGCGCGCAGGGCGTCGCCTTCCTGATCCTGGTCCCGGCGCTCCTCGTCGGCACCTCGGGTCTGCGACGCCTGCTGGAGCGGCGGATTCCGGTCCTGATCGGCCGCCTCAGCTACTCGATCTATCTCTGGCACTGGCTCGCCGGGATGGTCGCGGCCTACGCCTTCGCGCAGGCGCCGCTCGTCCAGGCCTTGGTCTACCTCGTCCTGACGGCGCTGCTGTCGGCGCTCGGCTGGTTCGCGATCGAGCGCCCGATGCTGCGCCTGCGCCGCCGGGCCGGCTCGGCGGTCCCGGCGACCGAGCCCGTCAGGCCGGGCGCGGCTTGCGCGCCGGCTGCCCCGCCGCGGTCGATGCCGCCGCGGGATCTGGGCTGAAGGTCCGGTTCGGATTGAAAGCGGCGGCTCCGCGCTTGCCGGACCGATGTCCGCTCCCCACCCCCGGCGGCCGCTCGCACGGTCAGGCTGATCGGGTTTCGACCCGAGCGCCGCCCTGCGCCTCCATCGCCATCGCTTTCGCCGCCGCCGCGTGGGAGAGCGGACGGCGAAACATCCCGCGTGGAGCAAACCGGCCATGGCCATGAAGACCACCTACGTCGTCCAGGCGTTCGAGCTGAAGCGCAAGCGGCTGGTGCCGGGGACGAAGGAGGTCGTCGGCACGGAGAGCGGCGCCCTGAAGAAGGCGCAAGCCGTGGCCGGTCGGCTGCCCGGCGCGGCGGCGCTGAAGATCGTGGCCGACGACGAGACCGGCGAGCTGGAGAGCGTCGCGATCCTGGAGGCCTTCGGCGAGGTGCCCGACGACTTCGCCGAGAACCTTCAAGGGGGCTGACCCCTCGCGCTACGGCCGAGCTTGGGGCAAAGGAGCGCCCGAAGGGGCCGCGAGCGCCCCGGCTTGGGGACACGCATGAACGAAACGACGCGCGCGCCGACGCTGGTGCTGATGCGGCACGGGCAGAGCGAGGACAACGCGCGCGACCTGTTCTCGGGCCTGCGCGATCCCGCCCTGACGCCGCGCGGCGTCGAGGAGGCGAAGGCTGCGGGCCGCGCCATGCGGGCGCGTGGCCTGCACTTCGACGTCGCCTTCACCAGCCGGCTGCAACGGGCGCAGACCACCCTGTCGCTGCTGCTTTCCGAACTCGGCCGGCCCGATCTGCCGGTGGCGACGGATGCGGCGCTGAACGAGCGCGACTACGGGGCGCTCGCCGGCCTCAACAAGACGCAGGCGCGGGCGCGGTTCGGCACCGAGCAGGTGCGGTCCTGGCGCAAGTCCTACGCGGCGGTGCCGCCGGGCGGCGAGAGCCTCGCCATGGCCGCCGCGCGGGTCTGGCCGTTCTTCGAGGGCACGATCCTGCCGCGCCTGCGCGCGGGCGCCTCGGTACTGGTGGTGGCGCACGGCAATTCGCTGCGCGCGCTCCTCGTGCAACTCGACGGCATCGCGCCGGAGGCGATCGAAGACGTCAATCTCGGCACCGCCGAGTTCCTGACCTACGCCCCGACCCCGGAGGGGCGATGGATGCGCAAGCCGGCCGCGTGAGCCTATGAAAGGACCCTGCGCAGAAAACCCTGCGCTCGCGGCGCAGGGCCTTCACGGGGGCCGGTCCGCTCCCGGAGAAGCGGGCCGGGGCGACGATGAGGCCGACTATTTCCCCTTCGTCTGCGCGATGAGCGGCAGCGGATTGATCGAACCGAAGATGTGGCTGACGAAGGTGTCCGCCTTCACCTTGGGATTCTGGCCCGACGACCCGTGGCAGTCGAAGCAATTGGTGCCCGACTTGAAGCTCGTGTCGGCGCCCTGCATGAAGGTTTCCATCGTGCTGTTGGTCAACATGCTGGTGCCGATCTCGTTGTTGACACCGGGATTGGCCGGATATTGTCCGTTGGGCTCGCCGCCGCCGAGGGTCCAAGTCGCGCCGATCAGCAAGTAGTTGAAGCGTGGATCGCTGCCGGCCCCCGCGGCGGCGAGCTTGGCGCGCACGTCCGCGTTGAGCGAGATGACCTGCGTCGCCGCCGCCGCCGGGGTGGCGTCCTCTTGATTGGGGACGCCGTCCGCGGCGACGCCCCAGGCCTTCTGACGCAGGACGTTGGCCGGTCCGATCGGCAGCGGCGGTGCCGCCGCTTTGATCTGGCCCGTATCCGAATCGTATCGGCCCAGTTCCTCGTTGTAGACCGGTTTCGCGCCGTCCGCCGAGAACGTCCACTTGCCTGCGGTGTTGCTCGGAACCGTGACCGTCTGCCCGCCGGAGGTATAGGTGTAAGTGGCCAGCGGCGCGTTGGCCTGATGCTCGAAGGTCGCCCAGATCATCTCGGGATGACCGTTGGCGCTGCCGACGATGTGAGCCCCGACCAGCGCGACGGTGACGACCTTGTTGCCCTGAGGGATCCAGTCCGCGGAATTGCTGCGGTCGTAGACCGGGATCGAAGCCTGCCGCGTAATGTAGCCTTGCGCGTTGTTGGGCAGGGTCGAGGCATCGACCCAGGACATCTTCACCTCGACGGCCAGCGCGTTGCCGTCCGGAAAGCTCGACGGCCCGCCATAGGCCTGCGCGAAATCGAGGATCGCCTTCAGGTCGGACTGCGTGGTCGGGAAGAGGCCGAAGGTCGATGCGTTGTTCTTGTCATAGGTCGGCGCGATGCCGTTCGGCGTCTTGCGGCCGGTGAGGTACCAAGCATAGACGTCGTTGACGAGCACCTCGTAGAACACGACGGCGTCCTGCTGCGAGACCAGCACGCCGTCGCCGCCGGCCTGGCCGGGGCTGAGGCTGACGAGGCGACCCGTGCCGGCCTCCATGAAGACGGACCCGTTGCGAGTGGCGATTTCGATCAGCACCTTCTTGGCGGTGAGGGCGTCCGCGATCTGCTGGCGGGGGTCCGTGACGGCCAGGGCCCGGTCGTTCGCCGCACGGGGCGCGGGAGCCAGGGCGGCGAGACGGCCGAGGTTCTGCGGCAGCATGTCGACGGACACCTTCGGCGTCAGCGACCCGACCTGTTGGCCCTGCGCGTTCAGGAAATCGGCGGTGCCGTTCGCCGTGCTCCGGACCGCGGCGATCTCGATCGGAGCCGTGCCCTCGGCGGCCGTGAGGCCGACCCGCTTCGGCGCCGGCAACACTTCGCGCAGACGCCCCTCGGCGTCGATGACGATCGGCAGGCCGTCGGGCCCGAACTTGGTCGCGCGCAGAGCCAGGTTCCGCGGGACCGTGTTGTCCTGCCGGACGAGGTTCCCCTTATCGAGTTGATAGAAGATCTGCGAATCGAGCACCCGGTTGCCCTGGTAGGGACCGGTCGCCGGAGAAGTCAGCCACAGGAACATCTGGGCCGACCACTTGTAGAAATTGCAGTTGCCGTTGGTGTCGAGATTGATGCTGTCGGCGGCCTTGACCGCTTGGTCCGGGCCAGGCTGCGACTGGAACCAGCCGTTGAAATCGGCCTGCGAGACGGTGCAGGTCGGATCGGGATTGGGCGGGAGGATCTGAGCCCCGGCCGATCCCACGGCGAGCCCGGCGACGAGGCCGGCGCACCGCCCGGCCTGATGCATCGAGGCAAGAAAATGTTTCATCGCAATTCCCCTGAATATCTTGATCGTCGATCAAGACACGACGAATGGCGACCTGACGGCGTCAGGCCGGTGAAACAGGCCGTCATGGATATTGCATCCGTAACGACGACCTGAGTTTTCGAGGCGCGCCGGCCGGTCCGAAAGCCGACGATCCGGATCGGACGTGAACGCGACGGAAAATTAAGACTGATCGACGTTTCGTGATGCACCCGCGACGGCAGGTGTGTTCGCGTCGCCCGCGGCGCGTGATACGGCCCGAGGGTCTCGTGCGGACCGCCATCGCGTCGGCCAACGCTAAACCTAGGGTTGATTGTTGGTAGGGCGATTGCCCAAGGATTGCAAGGCGTCTCTCGAAAAAAATCGCGCATCGGCGCCGGTTCTCGCCGGGGTCGCCGCGTCCGTTTCGGCGCACGCAACGAGTCCGGGAAATCCTGTGGGAAAACCCGATTGTCGAATCGGAATTTTTCTCCCTATAAAGACCAAGCGAATCGGTCCTCGCCGTCCGTTCGCCCGATTTCGATGAGGATTCGCGATCTCGCCCGGGACGGGATTGCGGATCATCTGTTTTGATGCTGTTGCGTGGGTCGATCCAAAGATGGATCGGCGACGAATTCTCGACATTCGCGAGGTGATCGATGGTTCGATCCTTGAAGCGATGCATTTCGAACGATCGGGTCGGGTAGAACTGAATTTCGGCTGAACTGGCGCGCCGCGCGACCGGTGACACCATCCGACGGACCGGTGGCCGGCCCGTCGCAACGACCCGCGTCATAACAAGGATTTGGAGCCGTCGCCCCGAAGAGCGGGGCGCGCGCGACTCCGGCCGTCGTCACCAGGGGGAAGCGCCGTGTCGAACGTGGCGGGCAAGGCCTACGGCATGAACGTCGTCACGCCGATGCGGCCGTGGACGACGTGGATCAACCAGTTCCTGTTCATGGTCGCGCGCTGCATGCCGGACTTCCTGAAAGGGTTGCTCGGCCTGTCGCTGATCCACTTCGCCCGCTGGGTGATGATCCGGCGCGACCAGTGGCCCGATCTCGGCCAGGGCAAGCCCCAGCTTGCCAACGACTACATGCTGTTCGTCAGCAACTTCAACGGCACCTGGGACCAGTATATCGACGCCTTCTCCGACGGCATCCCCAACGGCCTGGACCTGTTCTGGTATTCGAGCATCAAGTACCCGCACTCGATCCCGGTGACGCCGTTCAAGGACTACATCCAAGACAACCAGTTCGACACGAGCTACTATTACAACGCCACGCCCGGCTCGGCCCAGCGGGACGTCAAGGCGGCGTTGCGGGTCGCGCAGGGGTTGCGGCGGCTCAGCGTGGCCCATGCCGAGGGCCCCGAGGCCTTCGCCAAGGCCTATCGCGAGGCCATGACCGGCGCGGGCGGGCACCAGCCCCTCCAGAACATGCTCGGCTGGCCGGGCTACGCCCCGATCGCCAGCACCGACACCGACGAGGCCGACCGCAACCGCGCGCCCTTCATCCGCGGGCGCACGCCGACGCCGCCCTTCGCATAGGCGCCGTCCGCCGTTCCGACGCCGCGCCCCGCCTCTCATCCGGAAACGCCCGATGCCCAATTTCGACGGCGGCCACTACTTCCTGACCGTGCTCGTGCCCGTGCGCACCGACGTGCTCGTCACCGACGACGGCCAGACCTGCTCGCCGGTCGCGGCCCTGCACCGCGCGCTGCTCGTGCTGCCGACCGCGCTGCAATCGCCCGAGACGGAGCGGATCGGCATCAACAGCCCGTTCTCCCGCGCCACCCGCACGCATTTCGCGCGCTTCGCCATCCTCACCGACGTGGTGTTCAACGGCCGCAACCCGCGCAATTCCCTGCAGGTGGCCCTGCGCGGCCCCAACCCCGTGCTCGCCGAGCCGGTCGATCAGCTCCCCTGCCCCTACCTCATGTTCGTGGCCGACTTCGACGCGCGCTCCGGCGACGAGAGCGAGTTGCGCAGCTACCTCGACGAGCTGTGGCGGACGATGAGTCGGGAGCTGACCTCGATCTTCGACACCTGCGAGGGCTTCAAGGGCATCAAGGACAGCCGCGGCTTCCAGGATTACGTGCTGCGCTGCCAGATCGAGACGACGATGCCGTTCAACGATTACTGGACGGAGAGCCCGCGCCTGCCCTCGCTCTCGGTCGAGACGCTGATCTGGCCGCCGCTCGCGGCCGCCGCCGTCACCGCGCTCGCCGTGCTGCTCGGCCTGTTCCACGGCGGGCCGTGGTTCGGAATCGCGGCGCTCGGTCTCGCGGCGCTCGCCGCGAGCCTGTTCGTCGCCTACCGGCGGGTGATGCGGCAGGGCGCCGAGCCGTTCCCGACCGCGCCCGATTCCGACCTGCCCTCGGTGCTCAAGGCGCTCTACCTGCAGCAGGCCTTCACGCGCTTCGCCATCGACAACCAGGGCGGCGACGATGCGGCGCTGCACGCGGCCTTCGGAAAATTCCTCGCCGAGCACAAGCCCGCCGACCCCTCCGGCCCGACGCAACCGGCGGGCGTCGTCCGCTCCTCCCTCGCGCCGCCGCCGGTCCCGCCCGGTCCGCTGCTGCCGTCGCTGGACGATTACGACGCCGAGGGCGAGCCGCCGCCGCTCCCGCCGGTCGCCGCCGCCGGCGCCTTCCCGAAGCTGGAAACGACCCAGGGAGAGCCGTGACCATGGCCCGGGCGCTCGATCTCGCCGACATCCAGGGTAACATCCTGCGCGCCTACGGGCGGCAGGGGTTCCCCAAGGCGCGCTACGTCTTCCTGCACATCAAGAACGCGAAGGACGGCCGCGACTTCGTCGACCGCATCCGCCCCTCCATCACCACCGCGGTGAAGTGGGACGAGTCGCGGGCGCATTACCCGGAGGGCGGCGGCGTGACCGTGTCGCGCCCCAAGGTGACGATCAACATCGCCTTCACCTTCTACGGCCTCTACGCGCTCGGCCTGCCGACGACGACGTTGCGCCAGCTGCCTTCCGAGTTCATCGAGGGCATGGGCCTGCGCGCCGCGATCCTGGGAGACCGCGGCCCCGATCCGGACGCGCTGTGGAAGTGGGACCCGATCTGGGAGGATCCGCAGGGCGACCGCCGCGTCCACGCGCTGCTGGCCTTCAACGCGTCGATGAACCCCGACGGCACGCCGGTCGAGGATCTGGAGCGGGCGACCCAGTGGCTGCGCGACCAGTGCGCGGCGGTCAACGACGGCGTCGTCATCCTGAAAGGCCACGGCCGCGACGGCGACCTCGAATATCAGGACGCTACCGCGATCATGCGGGAGGGGGCCAACGGGCCGGTTCCGACCTCCAAGGAGCCGTTCGGCTTCACCGACGGCTTCGGCGATCCGGTCTTCGACGGCCAGTACGACGCGGTGATGGAGCCGATCCGCGCCATCGGCGGCGGCGCGATCACGCCGCAGCGCACGTGGCGCGCGCTCGCCACCGGCGAGTTCCTGCTCGGCTACCCCGACGAGGCGCAGGAACTCTCCAGCGCCGGCCGGCCGTTCGATCTCACCCGCAACGGCACCTTCATGGCCTACCGCAAGCTCGGCCAGGACGTGAGCGCCTTCCGCGACGCGATGACCCGCTACGCCGAGAGCTACGCGAAAGTCATGGGCGTGCCCGTGGACGAGGCCGAGGAGACGGTGCGGGCCAAGATCGCAGGGCGCTGGTCCGACGGCGTGCCGCTGATGGCCGCCCCCACCTACGCCGAGTGGCAGGCCTTTCAGGAGAAGGTGAAGGAGCGGGGCACGCGCAAGGCCAAGGTGGCGCTGAGCGAGGAGGCCGGCGGGCGCCAGCAGCAGGACGACCCGCTCGCCAAGTCGCTGGTGGACTTCATGTTCGGCGACGATCCCGACGGCGTGCGCTGCCCGCTCGGCGCGCACCTGCGCCGCGCCAACCCCCGCGACATGCTCGACCCGACCTACAAGCCGGGCGACAAGGGCAGCTCCAACGGCTCGGTGCTCAACAACCGCCGCCGCATCCTGCGCCGCGGCCTGCCCTACGTCGATCCCAACGGCGACGAGGGCATCGTCTTCCTGGCGATCTGTTCGAGCCTGTTCCGGCAGTTCGAGTTCGTCCAGCAGCAATGGATGAATTACGGGCTCGACTTCAACGTCGCCAGCGACACCTGCCCGCTGATCGGCAACCACGGCGAGGACGCTAAGTTCGTCATCGCCGGTGACCCGAAGACCGGCCAGCCGCCGTTCTTCGCCGATAAGCTGCCGCAATTCGTCGAGATGCGCGGCGGCGAATACTTCTTCATCCCGAGCATGACGGCACTCCGCCTGATCGCCATGGGCGTGGTCGATCCGACGTGATTTTTTGCGACCTAGGCGAGCGCCCGGCATGTCCGTTCTGACAAACCTGTTTCGGGCGCTCGCGGTGCGCGTAAGCGCGCTCGCAACGGCGCTGACGGCGCTCGCCCGGTTGGCGGGGATCGCGATCCGCGCGCTCACGGGCGGCCAAGGCACGTTCGGCTCGCGCCTCGCGGCGGCGCTGCTCGCGCCGGGCGGGCAGGTGCTGGTCTTTTCCGTCCTGCGAGTGTTTCGCCCCAACCTCGTGATCGGCCGCTCGCTGATCAAAGCCTACGAGAACACCGGCACGGCGATCGTCACGCGGCATGCGGACGTGCAGGAGGTGCTCGCCCGCGAAGCGGATTTCGCCGTCGTCTACGAGCCGCGCATGCGGATGATCACCGGCGGGAGCAATTTCTTCCTCGGCATGGCCGACACGCCCGACTACACCCGCGACGTCTCGCTGATGCGCCTCGCCATGCGCCGCGAGGACGTTTCGACGTTGGTCGCGCCCTTCGCCGCCGCACAAGCGGAGCGGCTGGTCGCGGGCAAGGACGGCCGCATCGACGTGCCCCAGGCCCTGAGCCTGCGCGTGCCGGCCAAACTGGTCGGCCGCTATTTCGGCACGCCCGGCCCCACCGAGCGGGCGATGATCGACTGGACCACGACCCTGTTCTGGTACCTGTTCCTCGACCTCAACGCCGCCCCGGCGGTCGGCCTGCGCGCTCGCGAGGCCGCGGCGGCTTTGCGCGCCTATCTCGACGAGACGATCCAAGCCCGCAAAGCGTCGGAAGAAAAACACGACGACGTGCTCGGCCGCTGCCTCGCGCTGCAGGCCTCCGGCACGCCCGGTGCCGACGACACCGGCATCCGCGACAACCTGATCGGCCTCCTGATCGGCGCCGTGCCGACGACCTCGAAGGCGGCCTGCCAAGCCCTCGACGCCCTCCTCGACCGGCCGGAGGCGCTGGCCGGCGCCATGGCCGCAGCCCGCGCCGACGACGATGCCGGGGTGGCGGCCTACGTGTTCGAGGCGCTGCGCTTCGCCCCGGTCAACCCGGTGATCTACCGCCGGGCCCTGCGCGAGACCGTGATCGCCCGCTCGACGTTGCGCGCCTGCACCATCCCCGAGGGCACCATGGTGTTCGCCGCCAACCTCTCGGCGATGTTCGACCCCCTCGCGATCGAAGCACCCGACGCCTTCCGCACCGACCGCCCGTGGGAGGACTACATCCTGTGGGGCGAGGGCCTCCACACCTGCTTCGGCGCCCACGTCAACCGGGTGCTGATCCCGGCGATCCTCAAGCCGCTCCTCGCCCGCCCCGGCCTGCGCCGCGCCGCCGGCCCGCTCGGCCGCATCGACACCGGGGGCACGCCGTTCCCGGTCCATTTCGTCGTCGCGTACGACGCGGAGGAGAACCGGTGAGCGAATCGAGCCTCGTCACCTTCCCGCCGAGCCTCGATTGCGAGCTCGCCCGCTTCCTGCTCGGCCAGTACCGCGTGCCCTATGGGGAGGACCGGCACACGCTGATCTTCTCCTTCGCGGTGACGCTGTGGAAGGCGCAGACCCTGCACTTCCCCCTGCTCTCCGGTGCCGGCCGCCCGCCCCTCGACAGCGTGCGCAAGATGATCGACGGGCTCGATCCCCTGGCGCCCTCCGAGTTGCAGCTGCTCCCGACATTCGGCACGAAGGAGCGCGACGCCGTCGAGGCCGACTGGCCGCGCTTCAACGCGACGCTCGGCGGCGCGGTCGCGGTGTTCAGCTACTTCCACCTGCTGCCGCACCGCGCGATCATGCTCCGCCCGCTCAGCGAGGGCACGCCGTGGTTCGAGCGGCTGACCGTCCGACTCGCCTACCCGGTCTTTAAGGGGCTGCTGACCTACCTCCTCAAGCTGTCGCCCGCGAACGTTGAGACGGCGCTGACGCAGATCCGCTCGGTGGTGGCGGGCGTCGATGCGCGGCTCGCCGACGGCCGGCCCTACCTCGTCGGCGACCGCTTCACCCTTTCCGACATGGCCTTCGCCAACGCCCTCGGCCCCCTCGTCCTCCCGCCCCGCTACGGCGGCCCGCTCCCGACCTACGGCGAGATGCCGCTGATCCTCCAGCAAACCATCGCCGAAATGCGCGCCCGCCCGGCCGGCCGCTTCGCCATGCGCATCTACGCCGAACACCGCCGCTCGAGCGCACTGAAGCCACGCTGACTTTTTTGGGATTGGCCGCCCACCCCTCCCCCGCTCCGGACAGGGCACCCCGTCATTGCGAGGCGAAGCCGAAGCAATCCAGGGCTCCGCATTTTTCGGAGAAGCCGCGCCGCCGATGACGGGACGCCCGAACGGCAAAAGGCCCGCGCTGTGTAAGCGCGGGCCTTTTCGTTCGGTCTGGTCGGTGAGTTGGTTGCGGGGGCTGGATTTGAACCAGCGACCTTCAGGTTATGAGCCTGACGAGCTACCGGGCTGCTCCACCCCGCGGCGGTGTCGGTGATGTCTGAGTGTCGGTCGCGGTGGCGGCACGGTGTGCGTGGCGTCGTCCGGTGACCGGTCGTGTCGAGGGAATGTGGTGCGTGTGACGTGAACTTGTGCTGGGCAGGCCTGGCGGCGACCGACTCTCCCGTGTCTTGAGACACAGTACCATGGGCGCTGGTGCGTTTGACGGCCGAGTTCGAGATGGGATCGGGTCCTGGGCACACCGC
>NZ_JBBXMW010000017.1:0-115844 GCF_038442325.1 Methylorubrum subtropicum
AGCGTCAGACCCTCATCGATCGCCGCTTGCGCCATCACGCGCAGGCCGCCTAACCTCTCAACCCAGATGGACCAGAGCCTCCGTTCCTGAGCAGCCCAAACCGTCTCAAATCATCTGACGACGGACACTCCACATTCAGCGTTCCGCAACCCCCATTACCAGGCGCAGGGACCGGGCGAGTTCGTCCCGGCGATAGGGCTTGTTCAGCACCGGAAGTTCGCCGCGTCCGATCATCTGGCCATCGTCGAGGTTGGCCACGTAGCCGGAGGTGAGCAGGATTTTGATGCCGGGCCGGAGCCGCTGCGCCTCGGTGGCAAGCTGGGAGCCGTTCATGCCGCCCGGCATGACGACGTCCGAAAACATGATGTCGATGCGCTCCACCCCCCTAAGGTGCTCCAGCGCCTCGGCGGCGTGACGGGCCACGATGACCCGGTAGCGCAACTCCTCCAGACTCTCGATCGCCATGCCGAGAACCTGCTCGTCGTCCTCGACCAACAAGATCGTCTCGCCCTCGCCCGCGCGACGTAAGGGGATGGCACCGACGGAACCGCCCGTCTCCTCTCCGGCCGGGTCCTCCGAGCGCGGGAAGTACAGGCTGACCGTCGTGCCCTGTCCGACCTCGGACGCGATCTGCGCGAAGCCCTTGGCGCTGCGGGTGAAGCCGTAGACCTGGGAGAGGCCGAGCCCTGTGCCTTTGCCGACTTCCTTGGTCGTGAAGAAGGGCTCGAAGATTCGGCCGAGCAGATCCTGCGGGATGCCGCTGCCGGTGTCGCGAACCGACACTGCCACGTAGGAGCCGGGCGGGACGCCCTTGTCTGCGACGTCGGTCGTGCCGAGGCGAACGTTGCGGCTCTCCACCGCGATGCGGGCCGGGCCGTCGCGGCCCTCCATCGCGTCGCGCGCATTGACAATCAGATTCAGCACCGCGGCCTCGAACTGGGCCGGATCGATGCGGATCGGGTCGAGAGCGGGGTCGAGGTCGAAGGCCAACTCGACCGCGGCGCCGGCGGCGCGCTCGGCCAACGGCTTGAAGTCGAGGAGCAGCCGGTTCGAGTTGAGCGTCTGGGGCCGCAGCATCTGCCGGCGCGAGAAGGCGAGCAGCTGCTGCGTGAGCTGCTCGCCGCGGCGGGCCGCCCCCATGGCGGCCTCGGCCAGGCGCTTCACGCGCTCGACCTGCTCGGGGCGGCGCAGCATCATGTCGAGCCCGCCGACGATGACGGTGAGCAGGTTGTTGAAATCGTGGGCCACGCCGCCGGTCAACTGCCCGATGGCCTCCATTTTCTGAGCTTGGCGCAGCGCTTCCTCAGTCAGGCGCTGATCGGTACGATCCATCAGGATGCCGGCGATGCGGAGCGCTTTGCCGGCCTCGTCTCGCTTCACTTGGCCCGACATGGCGATCCACCGGACGGTTCCGTCCGTCCGCCGGATTCGGCATTCCAAGTCGAGCCTGCCCGTCTTGGGAACGGTGGAGAAGGCCGCCTCGGCGCTAGCACGGTCTTCCTCCACGACGTGCGCGAGGAAAGCGTCCCGGTTCCAGTCTGGCCCGGTCCCCTCGTAGCCGAAGACGGCGTCGAAGCGGGGCGAGCGGCGCGACGTGCCGGCGGCGTAATCGACGTCCCACGACGCCATGCCGGCGGCCTCAAGGGCGAAGGCAAGCGTCTCGCGCGCGGCTTCGACCTCTTGCGTTCGCTCGGCCACGCGCCGCTCCAGCCCCTCGTTGGCATACCGGAGTTCCTCCTGCGCCCGTTCGCGCTCACGAAGGAAAGCCCGGGCTTGGTACTGGCGGCGGCGCGCCCGCAGGGCGGAGGATGCGGCGCTCACGAGGGTTTCGGCATTCACCGGACGCTCCAGCAGCACCACGTTGCCGAGGCGGGCGAGCAGCCGGGAGGCACTCTCGGAGCGACGCCCGGCTTGGCGGGTCGCCAGGACGATGAAGGGGAAGTCCGACCAGGCCGGCTGCGCATCGAGCCATGCGAACAGTGCCTCCGGCGCCGCTTCGCTCAGAGTCTCTTCGGTCACGAGGGCAGCGCCCGCGCCCGCCTCCAGGCCGGCGAGCCACATCTGCAGGTCCGGGCATACGGCGGCAGACGTTCCGGCACGGGCGAGAACCTGTTCGACAACCGCGCCATCGCGCCCTCGCGGCGCAAGGATCAGGACGCGCTCCTCGTCGGGGGCCAAGGCGATCACCGCTCCCCGTCCCGGGCCGAGGCCTCGCCCGCGAGCATCGCCACCCGGCCGCGATAGGCGGGCAGTCCCGAGAGCACGCCCTCGAAATCGTCGAGCGCCTCGCCGACCTGCAATCCCCGCGACGAGAACTTCAACTCGCGGATGGTGCGCTCATGCGCGTTGACCCGGCTTTTCACCACCGAGAGAGCGCCACGGACCTGCCCCTTGGCCTCAAAGAAGCGGAAAAGCAGGATCGAGTCGCTGAGATAGCTCAGGTCGACATCAGTGCGGACCTCGCCGACGACGCCGTGCTGACCCAGGACCAGCAGCGTGGTGACGCCCTGCTGGTTCAGGTAACTCAGGAGTTCGTGCATCTGCAGGATCAGGAACTCTTCGCCCGGCATCGCGTGAAGATAGGCGTTCAGACTGTCGACGACGACGAAGGTCGAACCGCGCTCCTCGACGGCCTCGCGAGCCATGCTGGCGAACTCGCCCGGCGAGAGTTCCGCCGGGTCGATCGGCGTGATCGTGAGCAAGCCCGACCGCATGTGCGGACTCAGGTCCATGCCGAGATTCGCGGAGCGCGTCAGCAGGGTCGCGAGCCCCTCGTCGAACAGATAGTAGGTCGCAGCCTCGCCGCGCTCCAGGGCGGCCAGCATGCAGCGGATGGCCGTCGTGGTCTTGCCGATGCCGGAGGGCCCGAGCAACAGCATGTTGGTGCCCGGCACGAGGCCGCCGCCGAGCAGCAGGTCGAGCTCGGCCGAACCAGTCGATTTCCCTGTCGGATCGAAGGTGGAGCGGTGCTCAGCCGCGATCAGGCGCGGGAACACCCGGATACCGCCCGTCTCCAACACGAAGTCGTGGTAGCCGCCGCGGAACTTTATGCCGCGCATCTTGACGATGCGAAGGCGCCGCCGCTCAGGGCCGTACTCGCGCGGCGCTTGGTCGAGGGACACCACACCGTGGGCGATGCTGTGGAGTTGCACGTCTCCCGTCTCGGACGTCTTGTCGTCGAGCATTAGTACGGTACAGGCGCGCTTGGCGAAGAAGCGCTTCAGGGCCAGAATCTGGCGCCGGTAGCGCAGCGGGTTCTGGGCAAGCAGCCGCAGTTCCGACAGACTGTCGAACACCACCCGGTCGGGCTTGAGGTCTTCAACGCGGGCGATGACCTCCTTGACGGTCTCGCCGAGCTCGATCTCGGAAGGGTGCAGGATCGACTGCTCACTGTCCGGGTTGAGGCCCATCTCGTCGATGAGCTCGTAGACGTCGATGCCGTCGAGGGTCCAGCCGTGGGTCGCGGCCGCTGCCCGAAGCTCGTCGGTCGTCTCCGAGAGCGTGACGTAGAGGACCCGTTCGCCGCGCTCCACCCCTTGTCTGAGGAACTGAACCGCCATCGTCGTCTTGCCTGTCCCGGGCGTGCCCTCCAGCAGGTAGAGCCGGCTTGGGGTCAGGCCGCCGCACAGGACGTTGTCCAGCCCAGGCACCCCGGTCGAGATCCGAAGCGCCTCACCGGTCCGGGGGCTCGTCTCAGGCTCGGTCATCGGCTTGGTCAAGCTCCGTGGCGGGAAGGAGGGCTCCGGCGGGCCGGTAAGTCGGAGTGCCTTACGAAACGCCTGTTGCCGCCGATTTCCAATCCGAACTCGACGGCGGGCCGGGAGTTTCGTGACAGACACTTAGCGTCATGTCCGATCCTTGTCAGGGCATGTGACAAGGCATCATGGGGACAGGCCAGTACGGAAATCGTGGGAAGGCCACGAAGAAGCTCTCGACCGGTACGGTGGAGAGAGAAAGTCGTGCCGACCGATCGTTTTCGCCTGTATGAGAAAGAAGAAACGGGCTTCTGCCTGAACCGAACACGATCTGTGGGATTAACAATGTTCAAGCAGCCCGGAACGGCTGCCTCTCACATCCCGGCAGGCCATGTCCGAAGTCGTACCCGCCTGCTTCGAGTCGGCCGCCAATCCGCACGTTCGTGACCTCGGCTCGGCCTACGATGCCGTCCTGCACGGGGTCGCGGGCAAGCTGGCCGACTTGTTTCCGCCCATCCACAATTCCCAGCGGTCCGAGATCGAGACTCGGGATCAGGTGAGGGACGAGGCTCGTGAAGAGGTGGTGGCCTGAAGCCCCGTCCATGTCGCAAGCCCTCGTTCCGGATCGTACCTGCGGTTCCTGCACCGTCTGTTGCCATGTTCTCGAAGTGAAGACCCTGGCCAAGCCAGCCGGCGTCCTGTGCGAACACAGCACCGGCACGGCCTGCGGCATCTACCGTGATCGCCCGTCGGCCTGCGCCACGTGGCACTGCCTCTGGCGCAAGATCGGTGCGTTGCCGGACGCGCTGAGACCGGATCGGGCCGGCGTGATGCTCTCCCTCGAGACGGACCCGGCAGCGGACGACCCCTTCCTGCGCGCCCGCATCGTGTGCCGGGCGGTGCACACCCCCGAGGCTCTCGAACGGTGGGAGGCGATCGAGGCCGTCGCGATGTTCGCCCGGGAGGGTTCGCTTCCGGTGTGGACCGCCTTCGGGCCGACGGCTTCCCTGATCTACCCGGACGCGGAGCAGGCGGACCGTCCGCGAAGCGCCATCGGGGGAAGGGTGGAGCACCCGCTGGGCGATCCACTCCACGGGCCGGAGGCTGCGGCTTGGAGGCAAAGGCTCGGCTATGCGCCCGAGGGAGCGGATCGTCCGCAAGACCGTTAGCTGCTGGATGGCGTGAAACGCTCGCCCGGCAGGGGAGGCGCGTCGATACGATCGGCACGATGACGCGGCGCACGGGAACCGAGGGCTGTGACGTCATCCAGCCCGAGGCGAGCCTATCTCCGCAGTCGAGATCGCCGCCTGCGCGACCTCGCCGACGGCCACAAAATCCCGTAGGAGATGGTTGTCGATCGGCGCCGCGGCAAAACCTCGGCAAGGAACCTGAAGATCGGCTAGACGATCGTTCGTGCCGGTCGCCAACGACGCGGCCGGCGCGCGCACGACGGACGATCCCACTGCATCATCCTGTGCCTTGGGCAGCGGAACAGAGGCCCAACATGGCAGGATCGAACTCGAATGGTCGCTCGGCGACCATGTCCATGGCCGACTTCAACGAGCGGGCGAAGCGCGCGGTCGCCACGACGCCGGCGATCGAGAAACCGCCGGAGAAGCGACGCAACGCACCGCGGCCGAGCAAGCCCCCGGTTGCCGAGAAGCCCGAAGCCGAAGCCGAGACCGAATAAGCCTGCTGCGCAGAGCCTTGTTTGAGGCGCAGGCAACGCCCATCGACGTGAAGTCGCACCCCAACGCCACTGGCTCACACCGGATCGGTCGTCATCCCTGGGGGCGACACCGCTCACGGACTGCGCTCGGCGATGTGGGCCTGGCCCCATGCGCGTGAGAATTCGGGCCGCTCCGCGCTGCACCGCGATCACGGCCTCGTCGTGGAGCAAGGCTTCGGCTGTGGCGTCGCGATTTCGGCTGGAGAACATGCCATGAAGCGTCCCCGCACCACCGGCCACCTCGCCGTGCCGTTGCCTGAAAGCGTCCTTCCCACCCGCCCGCTCGGGCAGGAGGCGGCGGTCGTTGGAACCGTGGCGGCGCTCCTCGCCCTCATCGCCGCCGTCGAGACACAGCCCGTGGGCCCAGCCACCAAGGCGTACCGGGCCGCCATCCGCCGAAAAGGCGAGGAGGCTGCCGCCGCTGGCGGAAGCGGGGCTCTGGAGGCCGTGCGCCACCAAATCTGTGCCACGGCACCCGACCGCGCCGAGCGCCGCGAGCGGATTCTGGCGGAGGCCTGGGCGGGCTTGGTCGAGGTGTCGCCCTGACCGGTTGCCAAAGCACGTCCCCACCGCATGCGGGTCTTCCCGCCCACAGCGCTCGACAGACAGGATCGCTCATCATCGTGACTCATGCGCAAGCGTCCCCGAACCCATCCGCGTCGCACGGCCTCGTGGACGAAGCATCACGGACCGATGAGACCACGCTCGCGCGGGAGGTCGCCCGCCACTGCGCCGCATTCCGCGAGCCGATCACCCGGCTGGCTGTTCGCCAGATCGCCGACACGCTGCTGCCGTATCTCGCCCTCTGCGCCCTGATGCTCGGCATGGCGGCGAACGGCTATGCGCTTCTCACCCTGCCGCTCGCCGTGCCGGCGGGCGGCCTCCTGGTCAGGCTCTTCATCATTCAGCACGATTGCGGGCACGGCTCGTTCCTGACCTCACGCCGCCGCAACGACTGGCTCGGCCGCGCCTTGAGCCTTCTCACGGTGACGCCCTACGACAGTTGGAAGCGGGCGCACGCCCTGCATCATGCCTCCACCGGCGATCTCAGCCGCCGCGGCACGGGCGATATCCATACCTTGACCGTGCGCGAATACCTGACCCTGACGCGCTGGGGCCAGTTGCGCTATCGCTTCTACCGCAACCCGCTCATCCTGATCCTGCTCGGCTCGCCGATCAATTTTCTCGTGCTGCAGCGGTTGCCTTCTGGGGTCGGGCTCCCCTGGCGGACGGCGTGGCGCGACGTGCTGGCGCTCGACGGCGCCCTCCTCGCCACCCTGGCGCTGCTGGCGCTCGCGGTCGGCGGCCTCGCTCCGGTGCTGTGGGTGGTGTTGCCGGTGATCAGCGTCGCCGCCTGGATCGGGGGCTGGCTGTTCTACGTCCAGCACCAGTACGAGGAGACCGTGTGGGAGGAAGCGGACGCCTGGGATTTCCACCGCGCCGCTCTCGGCGGCAGTTCGTACTACGTCCTACCGTGGATCTTGCAGTGGTTCACCGGCAATGTCGGCCTGCACCACGTCCACCATCTCAACAGCCGCATCCCGAACTACCGCCTGCAGGAATGCCTGGACGGTCATGAGATGCTCGGGCGGGTGGGCCGCCTCACGCTGCGCGACAGCCTTCGCTGCCTCAGGCTGGCGCTGTGGGATGAGGAGACACGCAAGATGGTCGGCTTTGCAGGCGCGAACAGGGTCCTGACGGCCTGAACCGGGCTGCGACCGCGTCGATCGGACTTCGATGCGCCGGTCCTTTCTGATGGTCGATGGCAGACGGTCGGATCATCTCGTCGTCCTGCACGTTCGCTCAACAGCCCCGTCTCGTCAGGAAGAGCGAATATGACGCCGAACCGCCTGACTGAAACCGAGGCTACCTTGACGGTCACGGATCGCGCTTGGCGCGCCGAAATGATCCGCGCTTATGGGCCTGACGCCGTGTTGCGCCACGGCTTCCAACCAAGCGCGAGCGGTGTGGCTGGAACGCGCCTACGCGAAACCTACGATGCACGGCGGCGCGCGGTGAAGGAATGGCGCGACGAGCGGCACCCTCGCGCCTGAGATTCCGTGCGGGATGCCGTACGAGCGCAACTTGCTTCTACTTGAGATAAGATTTTCAGCTCTCAGCATCTCGATGAATCATGACTCGGTCGGAGAAATAAATGCGCATTCTGATCGGCTGCGAAATGATCTACGAGTTCCCGCAAGATACACCGGTCATTGCGCTGCTCAACGTCCATTTCTCCCGGTTCTCCGATCTCGAACGGCCGGACAATCTCCTGACCTCGCCCTCCGTGGCATTGGAAGGCTACCGCGACAGCTTCGGCAACTGGTGTAGTCGCATGATCGCACCGTCGGGTCGGTTCACGCTCCGAACCGACACGGTCGTGCGCGACGACGGTCTGTGGGACCCCGCCGTACGGGGGTCGCAGGAAACGCCGGTCGAACGCCTCCCGTCCGATGTCCTGATGTTCCTGCTGGGCAGCCGCTATTGCGAGACCGATCGCCTGTCGCAAACCGCCTGGAACCTGTTCGGACATTTGCCCTCAGGCTGGTTCCGGGTGCAGGCCATCTGCGACTATGTGCATGACCGTATCGCCTTCGGATACGAACACTCGCGGCCGACCCGGACCGCCGCCGATGCATTCGAGGAGCAACGCGGCGTCTGTCGCGATTACGCGCACCTGGCGATCACGTTCTGCCGCTGCCTGAACATTCCAGCCCGCTATTGCACCGGCTATGTCAGCGACATCGGTCTGCCGCTGCCGCATGCGCCCGGCGACTTCGCCGCGTGGATGGAAGTTTACCTGTCAGGCGCGTGGCACGTCTTCGATCCACGCAACAACAGCCCGCGCATAGGCCGCATCCTGATCGCGTACGGGCGCGACGCGGCTGACGTTCCATTGACCCTTACATTCGGCATCAACACGCTCACAGGCTTCCGCGTCACGACCGAAGAAGTCGTTGATTGACCCGTTGCATGCCAAAAGGCGACGGTTAGCCGAACAGGGAGACGCCTGTCGAGGCATTCGCCCCGATTGACCGCTTGCTGCGACCAAGACCGCACTTCTTCAGGATCAGAAATACGGCTGCTCGACCCGAATGAGGCGGATGGTTGCCCCCTCCCGCCCTCAGCGAAGACGACAGTGTCGATCGCTGGGGTCCAGCATCGAGCAGCCTAGCCACATGCCTCGGCTTCTGAAACAAGCAGCGCAGCATGCGGATACGAATGCGAGAATCGACTTAAGACCGTATCCGGTCACGTTGTGCCGGGATGCATTGCACGGTCATCGCTTTGTTTCCCCTCCTTGCGAAGGGGCAACGAGCCTCTCGGAATACGACCTAACGACTGGCCGACCGTACTGCGGCGGAGACCGCGTCCTTGGTGGAGGGCGCAGCCGCGATGACCTTGGCGACCGTCTTCTTCGGCTTCTTCGTCTCGCGGTTGCCGCGCTTCTTCTCGTTGGCCATGTGGATGACTCCTCGTTGAATCGTGTCGGGACGGCACGCGCAATCGCTCAGTGACGGGCCTCGATCGAGGCCGCCATCGGGAGGTTGCCCGGCCAGTAGCGGGCGATGAAGCGGGTCCGGTCCCACAACTCGAGTGGACGATCATCCAGCAACATCAGGGCGAGCGCCTTGGCCTCGGTGTCGGACCGGGCCCGAAGCGTGCGTCCGTCTCCCTCGCGGCCCGCCCGCCCGACATCGTAGAGCCGGTATGCGGACGAGTGGCCGATATGGTCTTGCAACTGGATAATATTCGTCATGATTCCCACCGGTTCGATCCAGGCGGGGACATCATGTGCCCTCAGCCACCGGAGCCTGAAGATCGATCTTCCGATGGTGACGCGACTTTGCGCCTTTCGAACGCAGAAAGATAGCCCGTTCGACGGTGCGAACATCTTGCCGTCCAGGCGGCCCGCCGCAGGCTTGAGTTCCTAGAGCTGTTGCCGACCGTGCGGAGGCAATCAGGGTTTCCTCGGTGCGCGTGATCTGATTCCCTGTCTGCGATCGACAGGAGGGCTGAAGGCATCATCGTTGTCGTCGGATCTGCGCGGCCGTGTCGTGAAGGCCGTCCCGGAGCGGCCGCGCGCCGTCAGGCGGCGGTGCAGTTCGGGGTCGGTGTCGCCAGCACCATTGGCTGGCAGACGAGCTTCGAGCAGAGGGCCGGTGTCGGATCAGGCCGACATCTGACACTCTTCGCGGCGGCCCCTTTGGCCGTCGCACGGACCTCCCATCCATCCGCGAAGGGTGGAGGCTGTGTGAGAACGCGGTTGGGAGTGTCGGCGCGGATTGGTGACGGGGGGCGAGGTGCCGCGTGCCCTCACGCCCGCAGGGCGGTGAGGAGAGGCCCGGTTCCGAGGATCACCATGACCCGCTTCAGATTGTAGGCCAGGATCTGCAGGCTCATCTCGGTGGCCACGTTTCTCAACCGTCGCATCCGGAAGTGCGTCGCACCCATCCAGCCTTTGAGCGTCCCGAACACGTGCTCGACCGTCTGGCGCCGCGTGCGCATCGCATGAGGATCCGCGTCGAGCCGGCGCTGTACGGCTTCCAGGACAGCCTCGTGCTCCCACCGCGTCACCCGCCGCTCCTTGGCCGGCGTGCAGCGTGCCTTGATCGCGCAGTCGTGGCAGGCCGTCGTCCAGTAGCGGCGTAGCGTCAGTCCGCCCTCCACGTTCGTGTAACGGTAGGAGAGCCGCTCGCCGGCCGGACACCGGTAGGCATCCGCCTCTGGCTCGTAGACGAAGTCTTGTTTGCCGAAGCGCCCCTCCGCCTTGGCGCCCGAGGTCAGCGGCTTGGGCAGCGTCACCGCGATGCCGGCCTGCTCGCAGGCCAGGATCTCCTCGCCCGAGAAGTAGCCCCGGTCGGCCAGCACGCTGAGCCCTTCATGCCCGGTCGCCACCTGGCCCTGGCGGCTCATGTGCGCCAGCTGGGTGCGGTCGTGCCCGACGTTGGTCACGTCATGCGCGACGATCAGATGATGCTCGGTGTCGACGACCGCCTGCACGTTATAGCCGACCATCCCCGTGCCCTTACCGCTCGTGGCCATCGCCCGCGCGTCCGGGTCTGTCAGCGAGATCTGCCGGTCGGGGGCAGCCTCGACGAGCGTCTCCATCGCCTGCAACTCGCGCATTCGCGTCCGCAGGGCGTCCAGACGCTCGGCGATGCGCACCTTGCGCACGCGCGCGACCTCGTCTTCCTGGCGGTCGGCGGTGTCGAGGGCGGCGAGATAGCGTGCGATGCTCGCCTCGATCTGCTCGATGCGGCGCCGGACCGCGGCTGGGGTGAAGTTGCGATCACGGGCGTTCACCGCTTTGAAGCGGCTGCCGTCCAGCGCCACGACACCACCGGCCAGGAGGCCGAGTTGGCGACACAGCACCACGAACTGGCGGCAGGCGGCTTGGATCGCAGGACCGTTGTCGCGCCGGAAGTCGGCGATGGTCTTGAAGTCCGGGGCAAGGCGGCCAGTCAGCCACATCAGCTCGACGTTGCGGCCGGCCTCGCGCTCCAGGCGGCGGCTGGAGGCGACTTGGTGGAGATAGCCGTAGAGGTAGATCTTCAGCAGCGTCGCGGGATGGTAGCCGGGCCGGCCCGTCGTGGCCGGCACCACGCCGTCAAAACCCAGAGCCGCGAGATCGAGTTCGTCGACGAATGCATCGACGACGCGCACCGGATTGTCCTCGGATACGTAATCGTCCAGCCGGTTCGGCAGAAGCGTAACTTGATGGCGATCAGCACCACAAACAAAACGCGCCATAGCCGCCTCCGCCGTCCCGCAGAGACTATCAGAACAGCAGCGTTTTCACACAGCCTCGGTGGGTAGCAGGCTTCGACGCCGAGCTCACATGCGGACGTTCTGCTTCCGATCTTTTTCCTACCTGCGCGTCAGCAATCACTAGCTGTCGGCTCCGCTTCCTGTAAAAAGCCTGCGTGGGTGTCACAAAGCCCCGCCGACCCTTGCCATGAACACCCTGATCCCTGACTGGACCGTCTGCCAGCCCGACCGCCTCGCGGCGCTTGATGCGCTGGCGGTCCTCGACACCGCGGCCGAGCCCGGCTTCGACGACGTGGTGCGTCTCGCGACCCGGTTGTGCGACGTGCCGGTCGCGCTCGTCAGCTTGGTGAGCGCCGACCGGCAGTGGTTCAAAGCTCGGATCGGTTTCCCCGCAAGCGAAACTGATCTCGACCGCTCGGTCTGCAAGTTCGCGCTGTCGGCTTCCGATCTCCTCACGATCCCGGATCTCACCGCGGATCCGCGCACGGCCGACAACCCGCTGGTGACCGGCGAACCCCATATCCGCTTCTACGTCGGTGCGCCGCTGCGCCTTGAAAGCGGTCTCGTGGTCGGCTCGCTCTGCGTCATCGACACCGTACCGCGCCCCGAGGGGCTGACCCCCGAGCAGGCCGACGATCTGCGCGCTCTGGCCCGGCAGGTCGTGGCACAACTGGAGTTGCGCGGTGCGTTGCGCACGCGGGACGCCGCGATCGCGGCGGAGATACGCCTTGTCGGCGACGTGCGACGGAGCGAAGCCCGCTACCGCTCGCTGTTCGAGAAGCTCGATACCGGCTTCTGCGTCATCGAGATGCGCTTCCACGATGCGCCCGGCGGGCCCGTGGCGGCCGATTACCGCTTCTTGGAGGTCAATCCGGCCTTCGTCGAGCAGACGGGTCTCGTCGACGCCGCCGGGCGCTGGATACGCGACCTCGCGCCCGATCATGAGCAGCACTGGTTCGACCTCTACGGCCACGTCGCCCTCACCGGCGAGGCGGTCCGCTTCGAGAACGCCGCCGCATCCCTCGACCGTTGGTACGACGTCCAGGCTTTTCGTGTCGGCGAGCCGGAGGAGCGGCGCGTCGCCATCCTGTTCAACGACATCTCGGCCCGGCGCGCGGCCGAGGTGGCGCTCCAGGCGAGCGACTCGCGCTCGCGATTGGCTCAGGAGGCCGGACAGGTCGGCACCTTCGAGCTCGACGTCGCGAGCGGCGACATCGTGGTCTCGGCGGAATATTGCCGTCTGCACGGCTTGCCCGTCGCGCCCGTCTACCCGCTGGCCGTGGTTACGGACGCGATCCTTACGGAGGATCGCGCCAAGCTCTCTACCGCCGCATCGCGCGCCGACGGCAGCGCGGCCGAGCCCATCCAGTACCGCATCCGACGTGTGGATGACGGGTCGCTGCGCTGGATCACCCGGCAATGGCAGCCGACCCGCGACGAGGCGGGCACCATCGTCCGCTGGTTTGGCACGGTCCGCGACGTCACCGAGCGGCACATCACCCAGGAGACACTCCGCATTAGCGAGGAGCGGCTGAGCCTCGCCTTCGAGGCGTCGGGCTCGCTCGGTTGGTGGGACTGGGACATTCGGAACGACCGGTTGTACGCGGGCGAGCATTTCGCCCGGATGTACGGCGTCGATCCCGATCTGGCGGCTGGGGGCGCACCGCTGGATGCCTTCGTCGAGGGCATCCACCCCGACGACCGGGACTGGGTGGGAGATCGCATCCGGCAGGCCGTCGCGACGGCTGGCGAGTTCGCTGAGGAGTACCGCCTGCTCGCGAGCGATGGAACGGTGACTTGGATCTTCGCGCGCGGGCGCTGCTACCACGATGCCGAAGGCCAACCCCTGCGTTATCCCGGCGTCGCCACAGACATTACGGAGGCCAAGTACGCGGACCTGCGCCAGGGCGCGCTCCTCCGGCTCGGCGACCGCCTGCGCGACCTCGACACCGTGGCTGCCCTCGTCCAGGCCGCGGCCGAGATCATGGCGGAAATCCTCGGTGCCTCGCGGGCCGGCTACGGCTTGGTGGAACCGCTTGAAGAGATCCTCGACATCCCCACCGACTGGTGCGCGCCGGGAGTCGGCTCCATTGCCGGACGGCACGGGTTCCGCGACTACGGCAGCCATATCGACGACCTCAAGCGCGGGGAGATCGTCCTCATCGACGATGTCGAGCGCGACCCGCGCAGCCGGGCGACGGCGGACAAATTCCTCGCCATCGGCATCCGCACGCTGATCAACGTTCCGGTGATGGAACGGGCTCGCCTCGTCGGCCTCGGGTTCGTTCATTACGCGCAAGGCCGCAACTTCCGACCCGACGAACTCGCCTTCGTCCGAACGGTGACCGACCGCGTGCAGGTGGCGGTGGCGCGCGTTCAGGCCGAGCAGCAGCGCGTGCTCCTCAACGGCGAGCTGTCGCACCGGCTCAAGAACACGCTGGCGATGGTCCAGGGCATCGCGGGACAGACCTTGCGGGGGGTGCCCGATCAGGCACCGATCCGGGCCTTCACCGAGCGTCTGATCGCCCTGTCGCGGGCTCACGACGTCCTGATGCAGGACAGTTGGGCTGCGGCCCCGTTCCTGTCGGTCGTCGAGAAGGTTCTGGCCTTGCAGACGTCCCTCGACCGCTTCCGGATCAAGGGGCCCAGCCTCGCTCTCGCGCCGCAGGCGACCCTGTCGCTCTCCCTGCTCCTGCACGAGTTGACCACCAACGCCATCAAGTACGGCGCGCTCTCGGTCGAGGGCGGCATGGTGCATGTGGCGTGGCGTGTCGAAGAAGGGGCGGAGAGTACGGTCGTGCTGGAATGGCGGGAGCGCGGCGGGCCGCCCGCCGTCGCTCCGGCGCGGCGCGGCTTCGGGGCGCGGTTGATCCTGACCGGCCTCGTGGGGACACGCGACACACGTCTGGATTATTCGGACACGGGGCTAGACGCGGAATTCCGCGCGCCCATCTCCCAGGTGGTAGCGTTGTGATCGGGGCAGACTCAGGTCCTCGAAGGAGGATTCTGTGATGGCATCGACCGAACGCCGGCCCGTCGTGCTTCTCATCGAGAACGAGCCGATCCAGATGATGGTGCTGTCCGACCTCATCGAGGAGGCGGGCTGCGACGTCGTCGAGGCGACGACGGCCGCGAAGGCCATTCACATCCTCGAACAGCGCACCGACATCCGGGTCGTGGTGGCCGATCTCGACGTTCGCGGGTCGGTGATGGGGCTGCAACTGGCGGCCATGATCCGCGACCGCTGGCCGCCGATCGAGATGATCCTCACGGGTGCGGTGAAGCCCGATCTGTCGAGCATCCCGGCGCGCGGCGTGTTCCACGACAAGCCGTTCGACCAAGGCAAGCTCGTTCAGAGCATCCGCACTTTCGTATCGGCAGAACATTAGTTCGTTATCCAGATCTCTAAATTTGAAATTCGGAACAAAAGATTTTGCACTTGTTAGAAAATAAACTAAAAAACATCAGTGTCATGTGATGAAGTCAAAAAATCGCGCTATCGACAGATAGAGGGGGAGTCTTTCCTAAGCTTGCAACTGGTCGACCCCGGACGGTCGACCCTTAGGCGCTAAATGTCCGTTATGGGGCGTCGAGTCAGTTTCCGCTTATGGCGCATAGCCGAACAAGTGGCGCGTGAACTTCTGACCCAACTCAGCCGCTCACCGCTTCAGATCCGGCGCTTGAAAGCGGATAAACGCTCGCTCAAGGCAGTCGTTTAGCGATCGTGATCGCTGGCTTGGTGGGTCGGAGACACCGGTTCGTCTGACGCTGCGGGCTGAACGAACACGTCAGGTGCGGACGAGCCGTTGCCGCTAGATGATCCGGCGCGTTTCCTCGGCGGTCCACCGGCGCTTTCCGCAGCGCACTTAATGCGGTGTGCGCCATCCGCGCAGGTTTCACCCCGGGGAACCAAGGCGGCCCGGAACCGGTCGTGTGAGAGACGATCGTCCGACCGGAGAGACCATCATGCCCTTCATCGCGGCCCACGATGGCACGCAGCTTTTTTTCAAGGACTGGGGACGCGGTCGGCCGGTCGTGCTCATCCACGGCTGGCCGCTCGATGCCGACATGTGGGAGTTCCAGCAGCGGACGGTCACCGAGGCTGGTTTTCGCACCATCGCCTACGACCGCCGCGGTTTCGGCCGCTCTGACCAGACCTGGGACGGCTACGATTACGACACCCTCGCCGACGACCTGAAATCCGTGCTCGACGCCCTCGATGTGCAGGACGTGGCGCTGGTCGGGTTCTCAATGGGTGGCGGCGAGATCGCCCGGTACATGAGCCGGCATGGCGGCGCCCGGGTCACTCGGGCCGCGCTCGTCTCGTCGGTGACGCCCTATATGCTCAAGACGGGCGACAACCCAGACGGCGTCGACCCAGCGGTGTTCGACGGCATGATCGCCGGGCTGAAGAAGGACCGCCCGAACTTCATGGCGACTTTCGCAAAGACGTTCTTCGGGGTTGGGATGCTCTCATCGCCGGTCTCGTCCGACCTGATCGAATGGACCGGCACCCTCGCGATGCGCGGGTCGCCGAAGGCGACGACCGCCTGCGTGACGGCCTTCGCCGAGACCGACTTCCGCGCCGACATGGCCGCGTTTCGCGTGCCGACCCTCGTGATCCACGGCGATGCCGACCGGACCGTGCCGATCGACGTGTCGGGCAAGGCCACAGCCGCCGCGATCCCCGGCGCCGAGTTCGTCGTCTATGACGGCGCGCCGCATGCCGTGCCGTTCACCCATGCCGAACGGCTGAACGCGGATCTGATCACCTTCCTGAAGGGCTGACCCGCGCTCCGCTCACCATTACCCCGCACACACAATCCGAGGTACCATGACGACGAGCCCGATCCTCCAACCCGTGACAATCGGCGATCTGCACCTCAAGAACCGCATCGTGATGGCGCCGCTGACCCGCAGCCGGTCTTCGACCGCGGGCGTACCGCCGGACTTCGCCGCCGATTATTACGGCCAGCGTGCCAGCGCCGGCCTCATTGTCTCAGAGGCCACTAATATCTCGCAGCAGGCCGTGGGCTATGCCTACACGCCGGGCATCTGGTCGGACGAGCAGATCGAGGCTTGGAAGCGCATCGTCTCGACGGTCCACGCCAACGACGGCTGCATCTTCCTCCAGCTGTGGCACACCGGCCGGATATCCCATCCCGACCTGCAGCCAGGGGGCGAACTCCCGGTCTCAGCTTCGGCGGTGAAGCCGGAGGGAACTGCCTTCACGATGGAGGGGATGAAGCCCCACGTCACCCCGCGGGCGTTGGAGACCGACGAGATCCCTGGCATCGTCGATGATTACCGGCGCGCGGCCGTGAACGCCAAGCGCGCCGGCTTCGACGGGGTCGAGGTCCACTCGGCCAACAACTACCTGCTGGAGCAGTTCGTGCGAGATTCGACCAACAAGCGAACCGATCGCTACGGTGGCTCGATCGAGAATCGTTTGCGGTTCCCGCTTGAGGTGGTCCGTGCGGTGACCGAGGCCTGGGACGGCGGAAGCCGCGTCGGCATCCGGTTGTCGCCCGCCACGACGCAGCCCGGCGAGACACCGCTCGATTCCGAGACGCATGCCACCTTCGGCGCCTATGTCGATGCGCTCAACGAGTTCGGCTTGCTCTACATTCACACGATCGAGGGCGTCACGCAGCAGACCCGTGATGTGCCGGACTGCGTCGATTTCCTCGACCTGCGGCGCCGGTTCGAGGGCGCCTATATCGGCAACAACCAGAACACCCTGGATCTCGCCGAGAAGGAACTGGCCGAGGGCCGCGCCGATCTGTTCAGCTTCGGCCGGCCCTACCTTGCCAACCCGGACCTCGTCGGGCGGCTGGCGAGCGGGGCACCGCTGGCCGAGGCACCCAAGCAATACTGGTACGGCGGCGGTGCGACCGGTTACTCCGACTGGCCGGGCATGGACGGGCCGGTACCGGTACGGCGCTGAACCGATCACGGAGATCGGCACGTCGCCGATTGTGACCGAGGCGACGGACTGTATCGTGTCAGTGTCTTGCTGCGCGCGGGAGAGCGCTCGGCCAACCTCGGCCTTGCCGGCAGGATCGAACCGAGCGGCCGGTGTGTACCCCGGCCGGCATCGGGCGTGGGTCACCACCACCAGGGGCAAGTTGCTCGAAACCGCGCTCCGAGCCTCCGAGGCCGCCAAGTCGGTGAGTATGCGACGTGGCGCCGAGGATGCGTCCTCGGTCGCCTACAACCCGTGCCGACATGCGGGCCGGCGCGCCGCGTCGCTCCGGCACCGGGTCCAAGCGCAGCCTCGCGAGGGCGGCGTGCAACGACCGGGCATGGCGCGGGTTTCCTAGCCTTCGACTGAGACGCCCCGATCCTACCGATCCGAACCCAAGGAGCACCATGTCCCGCGAGAGCAGCATCCAGGCGACCGAGAAGTTCGGAGAACTCGTCAACGGTGGCCAGTTCGACGCCTTCCCCGAGGTCGTCGCCCCGGACTGCCATGATCACGACCCGGCTCCGGGCCAGCACATGGGTCCCGAGGGATACAAGGCCTTCTTCACCGAACTCCGCACGGCGTTCCCCGACATGCAGGTCGAGGTAAATAAGCTCGTCGCCGACGGGGACAGCGTCGCCTTCGCCTATACGCTCACCGGCACGCACCAGGGTGACTTCAACGGCCACAAGCCGACCGGGAAGGCCATCAAGGTCCGCGGCATGCAGATCGGCCGCTTCGTCGACGGCAAGATGGTCGAGCGGTGGGGCTCGTCCGACGAGCTCGGCATCCTGAAGCAGATCGGCGCCATCGAGGTTTGACGGAGGCTTCCGCGAAGGCGTCCCGGCCGCGGGACGTCCTTAAGACATGACCCGGGGCGGCCCATGGGCCGCCCCGGGTCTCAAGATCCAATTTTCAGCTTCCTGACTCCTCAGGCGCTCCGGGCTTGGTCGGGATGGCGGCCCTCCGCGAACTCCTCGACGATCTTGGCGCAGAAGGGCGGCAGGTCCTTGGGCGTGCGGCTGGTGACAAGCCCCTTGTCGCAGACGACCTCCTCGTCGACCCAGGTGCCGCCGGCGTTCTCGATGTCCCGCCGAACGGTGGGGTAGGAGGTCAGCGTCCGGCCCTTCACGACGTCGGCCTCGATCAGGGTCCACGGCCCGTGGCAGATGACCCCGACCGGCTTGCCCGCGGCGAAGAAGTCCCGGACGAACGCCACGACATCCTTGCTCGCCCGGAGCTTGTCGGCGCCGACGCAGCCGCCGGGCACGACGAGGCCGTCGTAGTCCGCGGCTGACGCCCCCTCGATGGTCCTGTCCACCTTGTAGCGGTTGGCGGGATCGAGGTCGTTGTTGACTGTCTCGGCTTCGCCGGCCTTCAGACCGATGACCGTCACGGTCGCCCCGGCCTGCTTCACCGCCTCATGCGGCTTGGCGAACTCCGGATCCTCGGTGCCGCGCGGTGCGATCAGGATCGCGATCTTCTTGCCCTGCAAGCTCATGTCATCGTCCTTCTGAGTGTCGGAACCTAACGGAGGCACCGTCGCGCCGTTCCTCACGACGGGATGCGGTCGATGCCGGAGGTATCCCGGCCGCGACGCCGTTTTCGCGGTGGCGGACGGCACTCAGCGCCCGATAGACTCGGAGACGCGCCGGCATCACCGAACCGAGCGGCCGGTGCGCCGCCAGACTGTGCGCTGGGCGGAAAGTCATCTCCCGGGATACGAAAGAGTTCCTTTGCGGCCCGAGGGGGCGCCCATCCGCCGAACGGTCGCCACGACGCATGTTCTAGGCGCCTTCACCTCTCGGCAGGCAGCGTGGGTCGTTCGGACGATCCGCCGATCCGCGAATCCCCGCCCAGCGGCGGGATCGTCCGCGGCCGGGTGGGGATGCGAGACGGCGGGACGATCATCTGCCCTGACCAAGCGGGCATCACGGGCCTACAACATGGGAAGGTGGCGTGGTCGGGGACCCTGCGGAAACGCTGCGTCGATCCGCATGAACTCGTCTTCCGTCAGCCGCAGCGGGCCAGCGCTGGCGTTGTCGGCGGCATGCTCGGGACTGGACGCCTTGGGGATCGTGAAGGTGGACGGCCTCCGCGTGAGGAACCGGAGCGCGACCTGACGGGCGGTGGCGCCGTGGTTCGCCGCGATCTCATCCAGGACGCGGCCGCCCGGTGTTCGTGGGCCAGGGAAGCTGCCATGGCCGAATGGGCTGTAGGCGACGACGGCGATGCCGTGATCCTCGCACCAGGGCTGGACGGCGTGCTCGATCGCGCGCTCCTCCAGGTGATAGAGCACTTGGTTGTAGGCGATGCGGCCCTCGCCCCCGGCCTTCCAGGCGGCTTCAAGGTTGGGCACATCGAAGTTGCTCACCCCCCAGGACAGGATCTTGCCCTGTTCGCGGAGCCGCTCGAAGCCGGCGAAGGTGTCCTCAAGGGGATGCGAGCCAGGCCAGTGCAGCAGGTAACAGTCCAGCCTGTCGGTGCGCAGGCGCGCGAGCGAGCGCTCGCAGGCCGCCACCGTCCCGGCAAGGGAGGCGTTGCTGGGGAGAACCTTGGAGACGAGGAACACGTCATCGCGCCGCCCGGTGATGGCTTCGCCGACCACGGTCTCAGCGTCGCCGTACATCTCGGCGGTATCGATGTGCGTCATGCCGAGGTCGAGGCCGCGGCGGAGCGCTGCGACCGCGGTGGGCCGGTGCGCGTCATCGATGTACCAGGTTCCCTGGCCGATCACCGCAACATCACGCGGTACGGGACCAAACGGGCGCTGCTCCATGCCTTTCCCTCCATCCGCGGACGACACGTGCGTTTAAGGCGCGAACACCTCGCGCAAGCAGCCGTCCGTCTTGTGCTTAAACATGTCGTAGCCGCGCGTTCCGTCCTCAAGGGAGAAACGGTGGGTGGCGAGGCAGGACCGGTTGAGCTCGCCCTTCTGGGCGTGCGTCAGCAGCCGGTCCATTGGCCTGCTGCCGGTTTGGTGGACACCGTCCTAAGCTAATTGGGCGCGGTTTTCGAACTCGACAGGGCTGAGATAGCCCAAGGTCGAGTGCCGCCGCGCCGGGTTGTAGAAGCGTTCGATGTAGTCGAACACGTCCGCGCGGGCCTCGTCCCGCGTGCGGTAGGTCCGCCGTGCTGTGCGCTCGGTCTTCAACGACGAGAAGAAGCTCTCCATCGCCGCGTTGTCCCACACGTTGCCCGACCGGCTCATCGAGCAGGTCACGCCGTATTCAGTCATCAGACGCTGGAAGGCTTCACTCGTGTATTGCGAGCCCTGATCCGAGTGATGCAGCAAAGCATCCGGCTTGCCCCTGCGCCAGATCGCCATGACGAGCGCATCCGTGACGAGTTGAGCCGTCATGCTGGCCTGCATCGACCAGCCCACGACACGGCGCGAGAACAGATCGATGACGGCAGCGACGTAGAGCCAGCCCTCAGCGGTCCAGATATACGTGAAGTCGGCGATCCACTTCCGGTTCGGGGCGTCGGCCGCGAACCGCCGCTCCAAGAGATTGGGCGAGGCGGTGGCCCGCTCTCCCTCGTCCTTCGGTAGCCCGCGTCGGCGCGGCCGTGCCCGCAAGGCGTTCTCGCGCATGATCCGCTCGATGCGGTGCAGCCCACACGCGACACCCTCGGCCAGCACGTCGCGCCAGACGCGCCTCGCGCCGTAGGTGCGATCACTGGCCACGAAGCTCGCGCGGGCCTTGCCCAGGATCGCTTCGTCGTCCCGCGCACGTTGGCTGGGCTGCCGGGTAAGCCACGCGTGGAAGCCGGAGCGCGACACGCCCAGCGCTGCGCACATCCACGCGACCGGCCAGACAGCTCGATGCTTTGCGATGAAGGCGAACTTCATATCGCGTCCCTCGCAAAGTATGCGGCGGCCTTTTTTAGGATGTCACGCTCCGCCTTCAGACGAGCGACCTCCTTGCGTAGGCGATCAATTTCGATCTACTCAGGCTTCATCTGGCCCTGACCAGGGAAGGCATGGTGCGGATCGACCGCCGCCTGCTTCACCCACCGGTGCAGCATCGTCTCGTGAACATCGAGATCGCGCGCGGCCTGCGCAACACTGACGCCACGTTCCCGAACCAGTCGAACTGCCTCGACCTTGAACTCACGTCCAAACTTGCGTCGCTGCATGGAGCACCTCCGGCTTCATCATCACACCTAAACCGGGTGTCCGTGAAACCGGCAGCAGGCCAATCCTTCATCTTCCTGGCTTGATCGACCTGCAGGCCGCCGTACTCCTTGCGCCAGCGGTAATAGCTCTGCTCGGAGATCTCCGCCTCCTTGCACGCCAGCGCCAAGCTCTTGCCCTGGGCGGTCTGCACCTCGATCTGGCGCAGCTTCAGAACCACCTGCTCCGCACTCGTCTTCTGACCTCGCCGCATGTCCGACTCCTTCAGTCCTGGCTGATCCTCTCAATCAGCCCGGCCCAAAGCCAGCCGGTCAGGTCAGCGCCGCACGGTCCGCAACATCGTGTCCCGGCTCGCTGGCACCATGAGCCGGCGGGCGAAGCTCTCCGCCGGCCTGCCACTGAGGGCGAGGCCGAGATGATGGACGATGGTGTCCAGCCGTCTCGTGCGGCGGGCGTAGGCGACGGCGAGGTCCGGTTCGAGCCGCTCGGCGAAGACTTTCGTCCGGCATTCCGAGTCGACGCACCGGAACCGGCGAACGCTGATCGTGATGACGACGCGCCGGCCGGCGACCGGCAGATCCGACAGGGTGCGGGTGTAGCGGCTATGCACCCGAGAGGAGACGCCCTCACACCTCGGACACCGGGCCGAGGCGGTTTTGGGCCGAGCGGTGATGGTCAGGCCCGCTCCCACCTCGATGTGATCGACGACAAGGCAGGGCGGGATGATCGATCCGAGATGAATGCTGCGGGCCATGGCAGGATCTCCGACGGCAGAAGCCGAGATCCATCAACCCGCCTGCACCAAAAGTGAGTCAGAGCCCAACTTTGACCCCGTGATGCGGGGGATCGGCGTCCAATTCTGCCCCCCTGAAGCTTGCTCTCGCAGACTGCCCTCCGGGACGACCGGACGGGTGGTGGGGGATGAAGGGCGTGGACACGATTGCGCGCATCCGGCGCGAGTTCTTCATCCGCGGCCGGTCGATCAAGGACATCGTCCGCGACCTGCACGTCTCCCGCAACACCGTGCGCAAGGTCATCCGCTCGGGAGCTACCAGCTTCGCCTACGAGCGCGAGGTGCAGCCGCTGCCCAAGCTGGGACCATGGCGGGATGACCTCGACCGGATGCTGGCCACGAACGCCAGCCGGCCGGCGCGCGAGCGGCTGACCCTGATCCGGGTGTTTGAAGCGCTGCGCGGGCTCGGCTACGAGGGCGGCTACGACGCGGTGCGCCGCTACGCCAAGAGCTGGAAGCGGGAGCGCACCGCCATCACGGCGCCCGCCTTCGTACCGTTCTCCTTCGCGCCGGGCGAGGCCTACCAGTTCGACTGGAGCCACGAGATCGTGCTGATCGGCGGCGTGACCACGACGGTCAAGGTCGCCCACGTCCGGCTCTGCCACTCGCGCATGCTGTTCGTGCGCGCCTACCCGCGTGAGAGCCAGGAGATGGTCTTCGACGCCCATGACCGGGCGTTCGCCTTCTTCCGCGGTGCCTGCCAGCGCGGGATCTACGACAACATGAAGACCGCGGTGGAGACGATCTTCGTCGGGCGCGAGCGCGCCTACAATCGCCGCTTGCCTCACAGATGTGCTCGCACTACCTCGTCGAGCCGGTGGCCTGCACGCCGGCCTCGGGCTGGGAGAAGGGCCAGGTCGAGAACTAAGTCGGGCTGGTGCCCGAGCGCCTGTTCACCCCGCGCATCCGGGTGAAGAGCTACGACGAGCTGAACGCCCTGCTGCTCGACGGGGTGATCGCCTACGCCAAGGCCCATCCTCATCCCGAGGAACGCGAGCGCAGCGTCTGGGAGCGGTTCGAGGCCGAGCGGGCGGCGCTGGTGCCCTATGCCGGCTGCTTCGACGGCTTCCACGCCGTGCCGGCCGCCGTCTCCTCGACCTGCCTCGTGCGCTTCGACAACAACAAGTACTCGGTCGCCGCCTCGGCCATTGGCCGTCCGGTCGAGGTACGCGCCTACGCCGAGCGTGTTGAGATCCGCCAGGACGGCCGCATCGTTGCCGAGCATGCCTGCGCCTTCGGCCGTTCGGCGTCGAGCCGAGGCCGATAGGTCTCAAGGCTGCTCTGACGCGTTCGGAACACGTCGCCGGTTATGCCGCGCAACACGTCGCGCACGAGCTTGCGGCTGTGGCCGGTCGTGCGGGCGATCTGCCGGATCAGCACGCCCTGTCGTGACAGCGTCAGGATCGCCTCGGCAGTCGCCATCCGCCGCCGGTAGCCCTCGTACTGCAGACGTTTGGCGCAGGTCGCCGATCATCCTGCGAAACGGCTAACAGATCTGCTACCCTGGAACTGGACGTCCGCTCAGCCGGCGGCGCACGCCGCCCGACCTGCCGGCCTCTCACTGAGCGCTTACAAACCGCAGAGCGCTGCGGTCATGTTTCGACGCCGAGCCACAATGGCCCGTTCCAAGCGTCGACCGGCCCGCCGAGGACGGAGCGGTGGCATCGGTGCGGGCAGCCACGGACGATCCTGGAGCCATTTTTGATCTGCGGCGCCTCGTGATTGACGTCTGCCTTAAAAACACTTAGGGCCGACCGTAACAACAGGCGGGCGTGACGCCCGAGCGAACGCCACGCCGCGCTTCGTCGCCTCAGCCGTCGCAGCGCCCGTGCCCCGGCCCTAAGCGGGCCTGCGTGCCCGAACGCAGGCCCCCGTGCCAGCCCAACACCGTGTGGTCGCTCTCGCGGGCCTTCGCCCTCGCGATCAGGGTTTGGCGACGCGGCTCGTCGATGAATGGACAGGCGTCAAGAAGGGCGAACAGGTCGATCAGTGCCTCGCCCGGTGTCGAGATGCCCGCCTCCGGATCGATCAACGCACCGTTCCTCGCTTCAATCGGGGACACGTCGGCGCGTCCGATGGACGCCCAATAGTCGTTGAACTCAAAGTCATCATCGAGCGGCCGATCACAGATCTTCAGCCATGTGGCCGGTATGCCGTAAGCATGACTGACGATGAGGCCGTGGAGGGAACTGGACAGGATTCGGCGGCAGGAGAGCACGGCGTCGATCACCGGCTTGATGCCCCCGGTGATGTCGATCAGGCGTACACTGAGGCCGGCAGGCAGGCGGGGAAGGGGCTCGGTCCCGGCCTCGCAACCGTGTTGGATTATGCCAATGTCGTAACACGAGGCGATGTCAGGGGCATAAAATAGCGGAAGGAGCAGAGCTGGATCGCCCATTGGGAGTCCGGCCTCGCCTCCAGCCTCAACGATGCGCCGTGCCGTCAACGGGCCGCGCACAGCAAGGATGTTCGCGACCGGAATACGCAATGCATCGGTGCTTCCGATGAAGCCGCCTCCCCAGACGACGGCCTCGGGGTGAGCGGTACGGATGCCGCTTCCGAAGGCATGATAGATCGGGGCCAACTCGGCTGCGTCGGAATGCTGACTGTTGATCACCTGCCGCTCCGCCAGCACCGCCACGAGTGCGGCGTTGAGCTTGTCGCCCCGATTGCGCGTGACCGGCAGGTTGGCGGGCCAGCAAGCTAGGACGGGAGCCTCGCCCCGCTCCGCTGCCACCGTGCAGGCATGGGCGAACGGATCGGCGCCCTCCTCGCCGGAGGGCGGTGCTGTCATGTCCGGCGGTGCCGGGAAGGCCCGCGGCGCTCCGTCGGTGTCCGCTGGCATGCGCAGCGTCTGCGCCTCCAAGTGCCACCGGACGAAGCCGTCCGCATAGGCCGCTCGCGACGCATTGCCGCCGAACGCATCGATTCCGGTGTCCGGCGCCGTGGTGAGGGAGGTGGGCAGGCGCAGGCCCACGGTCATGACGTCGGGAGAGACAGCGATCGCAGCAGAGCCGTAATGCGCGCGCAGGCGCCATTCAAATTCGGCATCTCCGCTGAAGCGGACGCCGTCGAAGTGTCCGACCGCGTCGAGAACGCTGCAGGCGAACAGGCTGGAAGCCCGGTTCAGGAGCGGCGCGGATTCGAGCCGACCGTTCCGGTCGATCCGCACCCATCGCGAATAGACACAGATGGTCCGGGCATCGGCATCGATCAGAGCCATCGCGCGCTCCAAGCGTTCAGGATGCATCCAATCGTCGGCGTCGTGGAAGGTATAAAACTCCGCAGCAACGAGGCGGAGCGCGAGATTCTTGGAGCGGTAGACGCCCTGGTTCACCGGGCTCTCGATGATCGAGATGCGGGGATCGGTGGTCGCGATCGCGCGCATGACCGCCCCCGAGCCGTCAGTGGAGCCGTCGTCGACGATGACCAGCCGCAACGACGCATAGGTCTGAGCAAGAACGCTGGCGATCGCTGTAGCCAGCGTGTCGGCGGCGTTGTGGACGCACATGATCACGGCGAGGCGGGCGACAGGAGTTACCGGGGGCGGGTTGGATGGGCCCTCCCGTCGGAACGCCTGGAGGATATGCGCATTGACAGGAGCGCAAACGCCGGCGTCCGAATGAGACACCCTCTTCAGGTAACGCGTCAACGCCTCGGCCCAGGCGACCCGGTCGCCTCGTCCGGCATAGGCGTTGACTAAAGCGTGCAACGCCGAAAGGGTGTCCGCCGTCTTCGCGAGCGCTTCGACCGGGATCTCGTCAGCCAATCCGGCGCCGATGAGCACATCGCCGACTAGAACCCGCCTGTGGCTCAGGCCCGCGGCTCTGACTGGATCGGCCTCCAAGCGGCGCAGTAGCGCCAGTGCTTCCTTGTGGTCGGAGCGGGCGAGTATTTCAAGACGGGCGAAGACGATCCGATGATCGTCGGGCCACCGCCGTTCGGCCTCGGCGAGAGTTTCGAAGCCGGCTTCGACCTGTCCAGCCTTCAACTGGCAGCGCGCAAGCAGGATAGACAGATCCGCCTGCTCCGTATCAGACGACGCGCGGGCTGCACGGGGCATCACCTCCGTCAGGACATCGATGGCCTGCCGTGGCAAAGACAACACCATCAGCGCGCGGGCTTGATAAAGGCCAAGCGTGAAGTGACCGTAGTCTGGAAGCGCGATCCCACGTACCTTCAGCGCAAAAGCCAAGCGGAGGATCGAGTAAAGGTCTCGGTTCGCCAGCAAGCGCTGAAGCGCGGAGGCGAGATCTGCCGATTGGAACGGTCGTCGAAGCGACTCCACCCAGGCATCTAAGCCGCCCTGGCTGCAATCGCGCAACGCCTCAGGCATGGCCACAGCGTGATCAGCCACCAAAACTCCGAATCCCCTCGGGAACCGTGTCAGCCGGCACGGGACTGAGCGCCTTCGGTTTTAAGGGCGCGCTTCCGATGGCGCAAATCGAAGACAGGAGTTGTTCCGCGGGGTCCCGGCATTCGTTCCGGAGCAGCAGGCGATGCTGCAGGCGTGACGAACCGACATGCTACCGGTTTGGTGGACACCGTCATAGCATCAAAACCGAATCAGTTCGACCATTCAGGTCATTGCTTTTGACCCAATTCGGCTGCTCGGAACGTCGGCTCGCAGGCTTGTTACCGATCGTGGTGGGGCGGTCCCCGACACATGCCTTGGTGTGGTTCCAGGCTTGATCCGGCTGCCCGACGCGATTAACCCACGTCCATCGCCCCCAGAAGTAACCCACCAGCTTGGCGGGGAGGAATAGATATCTGGCACATTGAAAAATGCTCGTAGGCTTGACGGAGCTACACGCTTGCTGGCGCGCATCGCCCGCATTGCATTCTGGATGCATCGAATGCGAACTTAAGTAGGGTTTTCGCTGCACATGCCAATAGATAGCCGAAATCCTAAAATTTTCAAACTTGCTGATGTTAGATATGTAATTGTACAAGCCGGTGGCCTCGGAACACGTCTGGGCCGCCATACGCGAAACAAGCCAAAATGCCTACTATCGGTAAACGGTCGACCAATCATCTACTCCCTATTCGATCGGTTTCCCGATGCTATCTTTGTCGTTATTATAGATCATTTAGCCGATGTATTCGAGCGATACATTGCGCTTTTCCCGCCCCACGTACAGGTCATGACCGTGCGGGCGAGCGAGAAAGGTACTCTGGCAGGATTGAAGAGCGCTGCCGCGTTACTCCCTTCCGACAACGAGCCGTTCATGTTAGTGTGGGGCGATTTACGGTTGGGAGACCTACCCGATACCATCATCGGCGATTGTTTACGCCTCGGCTTGACATCGTCGTTCTCTTGTCGGTGGTCGTGGTCCACCGAGGCGGGACTCGCTGAAATAACCTCCGATAAGTTCGGCGTCATGGGTCTATTCGGCATACCGGACCGCCGCCTTCTAGCGGGCTGCCCAGACGCAGGCGAATTCGTTGAGTGGCTAGCCGAGAGCAACGTCCCCCTCGATCCGGTAATGATAGACAATGCAGCCGAGATCGGCACGGTCGCGTCACTGGCAGCACAAGTACGAAGTTCAAGTTCGGCCCGCTATTTTAACGTCGTAGAAATTCATCAAAGCACTGTCAGAAAGTACGCGCGGGATCCGCACTTCTCTCATCTCATCGATGATGAGATATCTTGGTACAAATCCGTAGCCGAACTAGGATTTTCAAATATTCCTACGCTTCTCACCGAAGTCCCGTTGACGCTAGCACGCATGCCTGGCTCTCATCCCTTCGATCTTGCGCTCGATCCTGCTAGCCAGGCACGCGTCCTGGGTGACATCGTCGAGGCGTTGTCCGACCTGCATCGCCGCGGCGCCCATCCCGGATCAGTGACATCTACCCAGCAAATGTATCGCGAGAAGCCTTTGATACGCCTGGAGGCAGTCCGGAAGCTTGCGCCGAACTTGACGGATCGCGAAGTGCTGCACGTCAATGGCCGCAGCTGCCGCAATATTCTCCATCCCCGCAACGTCGCGTGGTACCACGAACAAGTCGATACGCTCGGAGTCAAACCATTCACGCCGATCCACGGGGATCCAACTTTCTCGAACATCCTGATTGATTTGATCGGCAACCCTTGGTTCATTGACCCACGCGGTCGCTTTGGAGATCTATCTCTGTACGGTGATCCACGCTACGATTGGGCGAAACTTTACTACTCCGTCGTCGGCGGCTTTGATAACTTCAATTCAAAGCGGTTTGACTTGCATATTAATGGAAATTCCATCAAAATTGCCATCGACAACCATGGATGGAAGCATCTAAAACCCGTCATCGAACGCCATTTAGGTGATGACTTGGCCGCAATCAGAACCATTCATGCGCTAATCTGGCTATCTTTGAGTGGATTTGCTGTCGATGATTATGATTCCGTCATCGCTGCTTACGCGCTAGGTCTGTTTTATCTTGAAGACTCTACGTGCTGACCTACCCAGAGAGGCAGTTGTTTACGATCTAATTTAGGGCGTTTCGGCTCGCCAACTCTAGACGCGCGAACGTACTATAACACTGTCAGGCACCCCGATGACCCAGGATTTTCTCGCAAACATTCTGTCACGTGCTCTCAATGCAAAAGATGGCCATGCCCTTCTAAGGCCCTTGGCGCTTATATCATCCGATTTATCCGTCTTGGAAACATTCCTAACCGTTTCCTGCAATCAAGGACAGTTCGAAGACGCCTCCTTGACGTTACAGAGGCTAAAAAAAATCACGAATCTTAGCTATATAGACGCCGAAAAAACAGTCAAAATTGGAAGGAAAGTTCTAAAACTACTCCAATTAGATCCAAATAAGCTTAGTTTACAGAGTGTTGATTTGTATGAGCGCGGTGTATGGCATCACAGCGTTGTAACCCAGGCGGTAATAGGAGCTGCGGAACACTGCGGTCGTCTAGATAGTAGTTTTGCAAAGCCTCTAGCCGATGCTCTTGAAGCTGACGGATTTTACCTCGATGCGGCCGTGCTCGGCGCGCTGCGGCATCTTCTCGTGCTGGGGCGCGACGCCTGCGCAATTGCCTTTCTCGACCTGACAGTGGAGCGGCTCTCGATTACATCCAAAGCGGCGATCTTGGACTATGCAATCGCCTCTGCGGTCCATCGCGATGCGATGGAAGCCGCCCTTCACTACGCTCGGCGGTTCGAGCAAGTCACGGCCTGCACGACAGCCGGCTTTCGCCGTATCACATCTCATGTTGGTATCCGCGCCCGCAACCGGCCGGGTTGGGCCGAATCCTTGAGAGCGCTGCGTCCCGAACAGGCTGTAACCGACAGCGTAGTTGCGCCGTCGGTGCGTCCGTTTCCGTCCGAAGAGCCCGTATATCGATCCGATGGCCGGATCGACGTTTTCTTGAAATGCGTCAAGCGACCATTCGATATCCATCCGTTCGTATCATTCTGGATGGAGTGCTTCAATGATCCGGACCGCTACAGGATCGTGGTCCTCGACGATACCGGTCTCAATCTCAAAGATCACTACAGTCAATATAGCCCCAGCGCCAGCCACAGCATTCGAGACGGGTTTAACGAGGCGCATACTTTATTTTTGCAATCGCGTCGCCCCTTGAATCTGTTGGGTTGGGAAAGTATAGCAAATTTAACACCGTTTGCACAGACTAAATCGCGCTGGTTCTGGAACATCGACGCGGATGACATTCGGCCTCTTCTCAGCGAAAATGTTAATATGGGTCACATCCGTAGCAAGCTCCAAGATATAGAAAATTTCGCCGAAGACAGCGGTCTGATGGCCATATCGTATGATTTGTGGGCGTCGGTGCATTATCTTTTCGATCACGGATATCACTGGACGTTCGGGATTTGTCTATGTCGTTCTGAGCCCTATTTGCTCGGCCGCATGTTCGCCGCAATGGCTGGGTGCGATATTCCTTCATTTAGGATAAACCTCGACCATCTGCTTTCCCGCCTATCAGATGGTCGCCTTGGGGACCATGAATTTAGTAGATACTTCGCAAGTTTTATATTCGATAGAGTCATGGTACTTCAAAAGGACCCTCAAGGGAACGAAATCTATCACATGCATCAATCTATGAAAAAGCGAATAGGATACGACCCGGATATGCGCCGATATGTGCAAGACAGGCTGCATCCTAAGACGGTCGTTATATAACTATATCTTATCAAAGCGAATCGTGCTACTTGAGAAACAATGCAATATATCTGCGATAATAAGCACATAATGGCTGGGGTGATGCTGCATGACGACTGCCATAGGCTGTCGAACAGCGTGGAATATCAACCCCTGATCTGCGTCTAAAATTAGCTATAACTCACTTTTGGTGCAGGCGGGTTGATGGATCTCGGATTCAGCCGTCGGAGATCCTGCCATGCCTCATAGCCTTCGTGTTGGTTCGATCGTTCCTCCAGATCTCGTCATCGATCACATCAAGGTTGGAGCGTGCCTGACCATCACCGCTCAGCCGAAAGCCGCCTCAGCCCGGTGTCCGAGGTGTGAGGGCATCTCGTCTCGGATGCACAGCCGCTACACTCGCACCCTGTCGGATCTGTCAGTCGCCGGCCGGCGCGTCGTCAACACGGTCAGCGTCCGCCGTTTCCGGTGCGTCGGATCAGGACACGATGTTGCGGACCGTGCGCCGCCGGGCCCTGAGGCCGAGGGAACCCCTCAACGTGATCGGCATCGACGGTTGGGCGTTCCGCCGCGGGCGCCGCTACGGCACGCTGATCTGCGATCTGCAGCAGCGGCGCGAGCTTGCCCTCTTGTCGGATCGCGAGAGCGGCACCGTCGAGGCATGGCTCTCCGCCCATCCCAAGATCGCCGTCCTCGCCCTTGATCGCGGCGGTTGCTACGGCGAGGCTGCGACGCGGGCGTTGCCCGTGGCGACCCAGGTCGCCGACCGCTGGCACCTGATGGAGAACGCCAGCGCCGCCGTCCTCGATGCCGTGCGCAAATCGACGGCCGCCATCCATCCGCACGGCGGTGCGCGCCACCACGATCGATCCCAACCGGCTGATGCGTGTGAGCACGTCGCGCAGTAAGCCTCGGGATCGAGCCGGTTCAGCTTGGCCGTCTCGATCAGGATGTAGAAGGCGGCCGTGCGCTCGGCCCCGAGGTCGTAACCGGCGAACAGGTCGTTCTTGCGCCCGACCGCCACGCCGCGCAGCGTACGCTCGGCCGCGTTGTTGTCGAGCGCGATGCGCCCGTCGAAGGCGCGGGTCAGTGCTGGCCAGCGCGCCATCATGGTGCGTAGCGCCTTGGCCAGTTCAGACCGCCCGGGCAACTGGGTCAGGTTGCTTTCCGCCCACACCTTCAGCGTCGCCCCCAGCGGCTTCGCGCGGGCCTGCCGTTCACGGGTGCGGGCGTCGGGCGTCTTGCCGTGCAGCTCACGCTCGATCCCGTAGAGCGTGCCGATCCGCACCAGCGCTTCTGCGGCCAGCACCGAGCCGGTCGCGGCATGCACGTCGAAGATCCCGCGGCGCACGTGTGCCCAGCAGGCTGCCTCCGTGAGCGCACCATCTGGGCGGGCTTCCTCGTAGAGCTCATTGAAGCCGGCATAGCCGTCAGCCACGAGCACACCGGAGAGGCCCGCCAGATGGGCGAACGGGCGCTCGCCCCGGCGGTCGGGCGAAGCGAAGAGCACGGCCGCCGACGCACGGGCGCCACCGCGGGGGCGCTCGTCGCGCACATTGGTCCAGAGCCGGCTGGTCCGGGTCGTGCCGCTGCCCGGCGCCAGCACCGGGATCGGCGTATCATCGCCGTGCAGGACGGCCGAGCCGGCGATCACCTCCCGGCGCAGCAGATCGACCAGCGGCCTCAAAGGTGGCCGCGGTGGCGCCGAGCCAGCCGGAGAGCGTCGAAGTGGCCAGGTCCACGCCGTCACGGGCATAGATCTCGGCTTGACGGTAGAGCGGCAGGTGATCGTCGAACTTCTCTACAGCGATGTGGGCGAGCAGCCCCGGTCCGACCCGTCCGCGGGGAACGGCGTGGTGGGGTGCGGGCGCCTGCACCACCTGCTCACAGGCACGGCGGGCGAACGCCTCGCGCATGTGGCGCACGATCTTGAACCGGCCCGGCACGTAATCGGGACTCTCGGTCACATCCTCGCCGATCCGGAGTAAGCCCCCGCCGCAGGCGGGGCAGGTGCAAGGGGGCGGCATGAACCACGCTCTTGCGCGGCAGGTGCTCGGGCAAGCTCCGCCGGGCCGGCCTGAGGCGGGCGGTCTCTACCGCCTCGGCGACGGCCGACGCGGGGGCCAAGCGTTCGGCCGCGTCGGTCTTCAGCGCCTCGATGAGCAGTTCGAGTTGCTCGACCCGCTAGCCGATCTCCTCGGAGGAGGCGCCGAACCGCGCCCGCTTCAGCCGGTCGAGTTCGAAGCACAGCTTCTCGACCAGGGTGTCGGCCTGGACCGCCTCGCGCGCCATGCCGACGATCAGACGCTCGAGTGCGTCGACGTCGTCGGGCAGCAGGGCAGGATCGAGAGTCACGCCAACAGCTTGAGCCTGGCCGAGGGGGCTCCCCACAACCTCGGTCCCGCATACGGCCGCCTCGGTGGTCTGCCTCAGCCCGCGATCCTCGGCCGGTCGGTGCGCAGCGGCGCGCGCCAGTCGATGCCCTCCAGCAGCATGGCGAGTTGGGCCGGCGTCAACGCCGCCGCGGTCCCGGCGGTGGCCGGCCAGACGAAGCGGCCCTTCTCCAGGCGCTTGGCGAACAGGCCCAGGCCCTGGCCGTCCCACCATAGCCCTTGATCAGGTGCCCCTACCGCCCGCGGAACACGAAGGCCTGCCCCGAGAACGGATCGCGGGAGAGATGGTCCTGCACGAGGGCGGCCAGACCATCGAAGCCCTTGCGCATGTCGGTGTGTCCGGTGGCCAGCCAGACGCGCGAGCCGGACGGGACCGGGATCATCGGTGGAGCAGCGCCGCGATCACGCCCTGCAGCAGCGTCAGGCCCGCACCCGCCTCGGCCCGCAGCCGGTGACCGCCGGCCAGCTCGATCACGATGATGCCCGACCCGGCCGGCCTCTCGATAGCCGCAGCGGCGGGAGGCGGCAGGGCGAGTGGGACGAAGGCCGTCCGGGCTTGCTGCTAGGCCAGCACAGCGCGCCGCCAGTGGAACAGTAGGCTGGAATGCAGGCCATGTCGACGCGCCACCGCCGAGGCGGTCGTGGCGGGATCGTCCGCCTCGGCCAGGATGGCCCGCTTCGCCTCGGGCGACAGGTTCCGGCGCGTACCGGCGACGATGATGTGAGGGTTGGTCATGGGTCCAGACACAGGGCCGATACAGCGCCATCCGACGCCAGTTCCTGTATCCAGAGCGGAGCGCTACCCGCACAAGCCGGCCGTCACCGAGCGCTTCCGCCGTCAACGGCCTCATAAGATAGAAGAACTCTGCTTTGCTGTCGTGTCGCGATCAGCGCACATCGCCACCTCAAATCCCAGGCTATTGAGCATCAATCACAGTGACAGGAACATAGTCACGCGTCAGGCCTACTTCGACGCCGACTTACATCCGACGGTGGGGCTGCCCCCAGCGACGCGTCGCGATTGCCAGCCACGCTCTGGTCCTTGGCCAACGTATATTCCAATAGGATCCCATCACGAGATCCGTATCGTCGGGCTGCAAAGTAACCATTCCGCTGTATGAATACAAAGTTATTTCACCAATATACACACATTCGTCCACAAGGTAAAAATCAACACGACAGTGGTCCAATTCGGCACCCAATTTCTCGGCGGCCGCCAACGCCAGATCGAAACACAAAGGTTTTTCGGGAAGTGAGGAGAGGTTGTATCGACCGCGCCATGAATACCGTTGCCAATTTCGATCAACGAATCCAAACAATTGGTTGCGATCAAGCCCCAATTCGACGTACTGAGCGTATCTGGCCGTTCCGTCGAAGACAAAAACCTTGAGTTCCGGTGGCGGCTGACCTGTGGAGGAGACCAAGAGCGGCTCGATGACAATTCGGCGGGGAACGTCGAGATATCCCGGCTCCCGTGCAACGGTACCGTGGCAATGGGCCAGCCACTTCCTAACTTTGTTTATGACTTGATTTCGATCAACGATTTGGTCTTGCGCTACAATCACCGTATGACCGAAGCCATGCGAGCTCTTGATGATATAGGGCCGAGGAAGCTCATCAAAAGGAATATCTTTTGGGTCCTCACCAATCCACAGCTGTGGAATTAGCAAGGATGAAAGGCCGCGCGAGGCAATGTAATGCCGCACGGAAATTTTATCCGACAGCTGCGTAAACAGCGCAGATTCAATAAATAATTTTCTCCACTGCATCTTCTCGCTAAATCGCACCGGCCTAAAAAGGTTCAGCTCGCGGTTCAGCCTAGTCCGATAGCGGAGCCTCACGGCGTCGATTTGTCTCTTCCAATCCTTCAAGCGCTCCGGCGCCATTGTCCACAAGAAACTTAATAGACGTTCTTTGATTTTCTGTGAAAAAGCATGCATCGCATCGCTCGATGGAAAGGACATAAGATCAGCCCAAGCAGGTTAGGCATGCTTCATATCGGTTCATGGAAAATGTGCCGGCGGCGCTCGGTGATGTGATCGATCGGCTCTTGGATTCGTTGCAGGGCATGCGGATGGCTGCTGCTGTCATGCTGCGTTACGCGGGTCATTCTGATAACGCTTATCCACCGGAACAACGTCGCGGGTGTTCCCGTCTACTCCGGTGCATGGATGACTTCGAGGTCCGGCATGCCCCAGCACTGAATTCCCATGTCGGACGCCATGATCCCCAGCCCTTCCGTTTCGATCTCGCCGCGCTCCCAGCAGGAATGGACGGGGCGAACGTTCTCGTTTGAGACGCCGTAGCGGAATGCTGGAAAAATCAGGCCGTCCCTGTGATGGTCCGCTTTGACGAGCAGGACGGTGCCACCGACGGCATCGAGCCGCACTAAAGACTGTCCGCGATAGTTTTCGAGCCAGCGCGTGCCGTGATGGGTCCAGCCGTTCCGATCGAAGGTCGGGCCGCCGGGGCGTGTCACGCAATGCGGCTGAACGATCTCGCGTCCCGTGGCCAGCAGTTGCTGGATCAGGTCCGACTGGAAACGGATGACGTCGACGTCGAGCCACAGAACCCACGTCTCATCGCGCAGGGCCGAGAACAGCAGGTGGTTGCGCGCCCGGGCGAGCGTCGTGCGACGGGCTTTCTGATAGGCCGGCATCCAGCGCGGAACCTGGGCGGGCATGTTGAAACCGAAGTCCCGCTTCACTAGGCTGACGCGATGGCACCGCCGTTCGAGCCTCTCCACGAGGCTTTGCGCAAGAGGCCATGTCGCATCGGTGCTGTCGCTCTCCAAGAGGCCGATCGACAAGGCTTCGACAGGATACCGCAAGGCCTCGATACGCTCGACGTATGCCGGTAGGTGGGAGGCGCAATCCTTAATCGGCGTCAAAATAACCACGGGCGCTTCGAGCAACGGTTCGTCCATCGGTAACGATTTCCCCGCAGGTCTCGCCATCGGCAAATGCGATGCCGGATCGGTCCGACCAGAGTCAATGTCCTCCGAGCAACCGGCGATGTTCTCCATGACCGATCCCGCCACGCTCGCGGCCGAACTCGCAGCCCACCGCGAAAGGCTGGAGCCCTACCAGCAGAGCCGTTTCAGGCGCGACGGTATCGTCGTCTGCGCCGGAGGCGCCTCGGTCTTCACCAATGCATACGTCCTGATCCGCCTCCTGCGGACCGTCCTTCGCTGCGCGCTCCCGATCGAGGTCTGGCATATCGGCGCGGGCGAGATGTCGGCGCGGATGAAATGGCTACTACGCGATCTTTCGGCCGAACCAGTGGATGCGGAAGCCGTCATGATAGCTCAAGGAGTGCAGATCAAAGACGGCTGGCAGTTGAAGAGCTTCGCCTTAGCCCATTCTTCATTCGCGCGCGTCCTGCTGCTCGATGCCGACATCGTGCCGGAACGGGATCCGGCAGAACTGTTCGCGTGGCCGGAATTCGAGGCGGCTGGTGCGGTGCTCTGGCCCGACATCTGTTCCATCTCGGCCGAAAACCAGATCTGGGCCGCGTGCGGCCTTCCGCCCCGTACGACGCGTGCCGTGGAAAGCGGGCAGGTGTTGATCGACAAATCCCGCGCTTGGGACGCCCTGCAGATCATCGTTTTTCTTAATACACGTCGGGAACACTATTATCGCATTGTCTATGGTGACAAAGATTTGTTCCTGATGGGATTTTTCATCACAGGCCAATCTTACCACTTGGTTCCACACTTACCCTACACCGACCAGCCATGGTGTCTGTTCCAACGGGACTTCGCGGGCGAACGGCTGTTCCAGCATCGATGCGGCGCAAAATGGCGCTACCGAGATCCCCAGATGGCCGTACCCGGCTTTCGCTTTCAGGAGGCGTGTGAAGTGGCTCTCGCGACACTGCGGCGCACGTGGAGCGGTCGCGTCTTCAACGCACCAGTGCGTTCGCCCGAGGCACAGAAGGAGGAGGCGCGGCTCTCAGCGGTGGGATCGGTCGAACTCATGACGCCCGGCCAAGCCCCGGTCGCACTCGACCTACTTCAGGGCGGCGACATCTTCGACGATTGCACCTCTGGGCTTGTCCATTGGTATTGCATCGGCAGCAACCCTGTTACGCTGGTCTTGATCGATCGCTTCCAAAACTCGACGAGGTTCGAGTCCGCCGGTGGGGGGCGCTGGGCGGAGGAACACGCATCGGCGTCGGTCCTGATCGAGGGGCGTGGATCGCGGTCCGACGACCGCCCGGCGGCGCCCGACAGAAGATGGAATTGGTCAGAGTCGAATTATAGTTTTGACGGCGACGATGGATGATACAGATCGCCGATGAGCCCGATGCATCGACGATGGCACGCACACGGAAGGACGGGATTTGGCGGCGGTCGTCCACCGGCGACACAGAAGAGAAGCACCGGTCCGGTTCCATGTACCTAGGTATGAAACCGCGCCCGCGCGTCCTTGTGATAGCGCCGATCCGCCCGGCAAGAAGCGGCAACGGCCTAGCGATGCGAGTCTCGCTCTTCGTCGAGGCCGCCGAAACCTTCGCCGATGTCGACGTCGTCGTGGTTCCCGTCGCAGGGGCGATTTCCGCTCCGCTTCCGGCCTTTCGGGACACGACGCGCCTGCACGACGCGCCGGCCTATCCCTGCAGGGCCCTGTCCCTGATGAGCCGCATACCGGTCGGTGAGAGGGCCGACGCCCTTCTGGCCTACGGGCGCCCCAGTTTGAGCGGCTGCCTAACTGACGAGGCCCGAAAACTCGTCGCCCGTCTCGCTTCGACGCGATCCTTCGATCTGGCCGTCGTAATGCGCAGCTACATGCTGCCGCTGGCGCAGGCGGTTGGGGATACGACGGCCCTTGCACTCGACCTCGACGAGGACGAATTTGGCTCGGCGCACAGCCAGTCACGGATCGCGCTCGCACGTCGTCAGAGTGGGCACGCCGCCTGGCTGCTGGCGGACGCCACCACCACGGACCGGATCATCGCGCTTCACCAGAGCCGTCTGTCCGCATCCTTCATCTCCTGCGAGAACGACGCGGCTACGCTCCGGCGGCGCCATCCCGGTCTGCACCCGATCATCGTGAACAATGCCGTGGAAATCCCTCGCGCGCCGAAGCGGCGCCACGACGGGCGAACGCTCCTGTTCGTGGGGGCGTTCGGTCATCTTGCCAATGTCGACGGGATACTGTGGTTCGCCGAGAATGTGGCTCCACGGCTGCGCGTGCCGCGTGGCTTTCGCCTCGTCGTCGCGGGAAACGGACCGCCGCACCGCGTCTTGCAACTCGGCCTGCGTCCCTGCGTCGAGATCGTCGGCGGGTTCGAGGCCACCGCCCCACTCTATGCTCGAGCGACGGTCGCCATCGCTCCGATGCGGTTCGGCGGCGGAGCACGGACCAAAATCATCGAGGCGGCCGCGCACGGCGTCGCGTGTGTCACGCATGAGGCAAGCGTCAACAGGAGCTTGGCGGAAGCCGGCTGGAGTGCGGGTAACACGCCCGACTTTGCGATAGCCTGCGCCGAAGCCCTGCGGGACCATGAAGGCCGCAGCGTGCGCGAAGCGTCCGGCCGGACCATCGCACGCATGCTGTACGATCGGACGGCGGTGATCGCTCGCCTTGCCCGGCAGCTTGCGCTTCTGGCATCCCTGTGGTGAGACGATCCCCTGAGAGGAAAAAGTCGAGAAAGCAGTGCCTGCCGATACGCGATTCGAACATACATCTGCACTCGAAACCTTCGAGGCAGGCGATGGGTATGTCCTCTACGACGAACTCCGCGACCGGGTGCATTTCCTGAATCCGACCGCGGCGATCGTCTACGAACTCTGTAAGGGCGGAAGCAGCCTCGCAGACATTGCGGGGGAACTGAGCGACGGTTTCGGGCTCGATGCACCACCGCTCGACGAGGTGGAGCAGTGCCTCGAAAGTCTCGAAGCAGAGCATTTGATCCGCCGGCTGGGATGATCTTAGCCCGCACGCTCAGGCGGACGTTCCTGTTGCGCGGCCCCCTGCCGGGTGATTGCTTCGCCTTCCTGCATGCCGATCCACGTCTTCCGACCTCAACGGAGCGGACGGAGATCATCGACGTAGAGTTGCGCAGCGACGGATTGTTGTCGATGACTTGCTCTTGGGGGCGCCAAGCGACCGGATCGGCGCGCGCGCTCGCTCGAGCCCTCGATGACTCGATCTACCGTCTGGCAGCTTCGGACGAAGGGCCGACGGCGGCCTTGAATGGGAGCATCCTTCGCATCGGTGAGGTTCGTTGCCTGCTCGTCACGGAGTTTGACGGCGACCTGAGCGATCTCGCTGTCGCCCTGATCCGCCGCGGTGCCGCGTTCGAGGGGATCGCCCGTATCTTCTTGCGCGTCGGCGGAGTCGTGGCCCATCCGGCCAAACCCCGCTTGAGGCACTTCCGCCTCGCCGCGGTCGGTCTCTCGCATGCCCACGGCGAGCTGCCCACGCTGCACGCCGACGCCGACTTGAATCCCAACGCAGCATTCTGCGCGATCGACCCACGTATGGATGGCGTCGAGTGGTCGGTGATGGAGGGGCCGGTCGGAGTGGTCTTGTTCGTCGAACGCAACGAGGGCGGTCGCTCGGCGATCACGAGTCTTCGTTCCGAGACGGCGTTCGCCCACCTGCTACGGAACACGCGGCATCCGCAGCGGCCCGACGTGCGGGCGCTTATTGGTCTTCGCACGATGAGCGAGAACGCTCATGCGTTCCGCCTGACGATGGGGGATCCCATCTCGGCTGCTGCTCTCATTGCCACGCAGATCTTCCACATGCGCGTTGACGAACCGGGCGAGGTGCGTCAGGAATTTCTCTATGAATGGGAGACGCCACATGCAGTCGAACGCTGTCGAGAAACAGGAGCAGGTTGCAACCCCGGCGCCTCGCGGCCGGGTGGTGAGTGATCGGGCTCGGAGCATCATGGCGCGCACGCGTTACCAGGCTCCTGCCGTCAAGTCCTTCCCGATCTCGGGGCATGATCAGACCGGCCCGATCAGCATGATCGGCAACATCTGACGGATGTCAGTTACGGCCGCGCTCATCGTTCTCAACGAAGAGCGCTTCCTTCCGGGTTGCCTTCGCAGCCTGGAAGGCTGTGTCGATGAAGTTGTTATTGTCGACACTGGATCGACCGATCATACGATCGATATCGCCCATGCCGCCGGAGCTGCCGTGTCGTCGTTCACTTGGAACGGCGATTTTGCTGCAGCTCGGAATGAGGCGCTCGAACGAGTCACGACTCCTTGGACTCTCTATATCGACGCTGACGAGAGGGTGTCCGTACCGGGCGGGGCCGGGATCGGGCAGGTTCTTAATCTGGCTGAACACGCTGGCGGCTATGTGCGGTTCCGACCGCGTCCCGGCTATTCTTGCTACCGCGAGCCGCGCTTGTTTCGATCGGACCCGGCTATCCGCTTCCGGGGGCGGATCCATGAGACGATGGTACCGGATCTCCTCTCGTATGCTAAAGAGCATCGCTTAAAGATTCCCGTAACTTCGGTCTGTATTGATCATTTTGGCTTTGAAGGAGATCAGTCCCACAAGGTCGTTCGCAACATTCCGTTGCTGGAGACGGAAGTGGAGGCGTGCCCTGGCCGCGCCTATTGTTGGCATCATCTCGCAGAGATGCTCGCGCTGGATGGACGCCACGACGAAGCTGTTACGATCTGTCGACGGGGTTTGGCGGCCACGCGCGACGTCGGTACCGACAAGGATCGTATGGATCGGCGTCAGCTCGCTCAGACGCTCACGCGCCTTCTCATTGAAAGGGGCGAGGACACCACTCACCTGATCGGGGCGCTGCTGCGGGAAGACCCAGACGATTTTGGCTCACTCTATCTCGCAGGTCGCTCTTCTCTTTTACGTGGCGATGCAGAAGACGCGTTACAGAAGGGCCGGCGACTGGTGGGTATTGATGCCAGCGCTCTGGAAATCGGTTTAGTCGCCTACGACCTGCGGCTCTTTGGAGAGCTTGCCTGGGCACTACTCGGCGCCGCATACCTTCAAGCTGGACAGCGACCGGAGGCAGGAGAAGCATATCGACAAGCTTGGCTATGCGCTCCCGACAACACGGCGTATCTCTGCAAGGCCGTTGGTCTTGGCTCAAATGTCGGCCGATCAACCTCGGCGACTTAAACTAGTCCGAGCTAACTTTGACTACGTCTGAAAGACGTAAAAAGGTCAAATAGACGATTGATAGCGGTCGGCTTTGAGCGCCTAACCGAACTGACAGATGTGTCTGAGCGCAACTAGGTTGTTGGCACGTAACGCATCCGGCGGAACGCGGGATTTTGCTAGGACGCAGATCCGTACGAAGGCCGGTGTGCGGGCGTTTTATTCGGAAGACGGGGAACACGCTGCAGGCTAGCTAGCGCGTCGCCAGTAGGATTTGCGGCTTCCCCCCAGATTTCGCGTTGCTACTTTGCAGCTAATGACTGCCGATCAGGATCAGGACACCGAGACTGCGGACCGTGAAATGGACAGAGCCGGCGTGGAAGCCCGTGTGCACACCGCAGATTGGGTTACGATGCTTCACGCCGTCGCTCGGAATGGATTGGTATCGGCAAATCGAAGCGCTCAGGTTCGGCCGGGCACATCCCACAGACCTTCTCAGCCTTGCGTGCGAGGAACGCTCGCAACTCCGCTTCGGAACAGTCCGGCTGAAGGGCCTCGTAGGCGAGATAAGGCGCCCAGATATCGTCGAGCTTATACTTCTCGTGCTGCATCCGCAGGTACGCCAAAGGAGGGCATTTCCAAAGCGCTCCCTCGAAGAGTTGCATGCAAAAGCGAGCCGGACATTTCTCCCAGCTCTGATCCGGCAGCCCGTCCGCGTAGGGCCGCATGGCCGAGCCTTCGCCCAGATAACGGCGCGTCCATTTTTTCGCAGATGCGTACGTACCGATCCAGATATTGTAGTTGGCTCGCCATTCGTCGAGCATCTCCATCGTTGGGCGAAGACGCTCCGTATAGGCGGGCGAATCGTGATGGATCGAAACGTAGAGGCGTACGTTTCCCAGTTCAGCCATGACACGGGGCAAGTCGGGGTGCCGAGCCAGGAGGAAGCCGTTGCTGACTAGACGAATACGCGCGTCCGGCCAATGCCGCCGAACCAGCGGAAGGAACTCGGGGAAATTCGGATGAATGGCGGGCTCGCCGCCCATAAGTGAGAACTCGTTCAACGCGATCCGCGGCGCCCAGCTAGCCATCCATCTTTCTGCCTCTTCAAGGCTGGTGAGACCCTTATGACCTTGATTGGAGAAGTGCGCGCAACTCTCACACGCTAGGTTGCAGCTGTGAGCCACATGCATTTCGATTCGGGCGAGCTCGATCACACCGGTGGCCTCATGCGGGACTGATACGGTGCCTAGCCTCATACAAGCAGGTTGGGCACGGCCAGAGAAGGAAGCGTTCGTTCATTTTTGTGGCTTGTTTGTGTGCGCTCGATTATCAGCGTTCGGTCGCGAAGGCCGGTATCGGGACCGCCGCTATGGCTTATATCTCGCAGCGTAGACGAGCTGTGGCAAAGACAATTTTCATGAAGACCGCTGCATGGATCGCCGTACGCGAAGATGCCGACGACTGGCTCTATGGCCTGACATACCCTCAGACTAGATGTCCGGTGCTCCGAGGCGTCCCGGCCAAAGGGGTCGCCGCACCGATATTCGGCCACGTTCGACCCGTCGGAGCCGCACGCGACGCATGACTGGGAACCGGCCCTCCCGGATCGGCACGCCAGACTGAGCCGCACCAACATGCCTGTGCGATATCCGCACCGCAGCGAGACGGGCGTCGGGAAAGATACTGCTTCGTGCTGATGAAATAGATTGAGGGGCGATCCACGAGGTATCGCACGCATTGGAAGGCTATGACGTGACCGTACAAAGCGATTTCGTCTTGCTACGCATCCTCGGCAACGATCTTCCACCTCGCCACGAGAGCGGGCAGACGGTACGAAATCTGCGCTTCATCCTGGAGCATGAGCCGCAGCTCACTGGCTGTAGCAAGGTCTGGATCCTCAACCGCATCGTATGCCCGCGCGTCGAAGCCGAATTGATCGGCCTGCTCGAACGGCATGGACGGCGCTACAACCGCATTCCGTTCGACGCCGACGCCTATCGCCGTGTCGGGTGGAGCTTCGAACACATGTCCAAGACAGGATACCTCGAAGGGCCGGCTTGGGACGCACTGTCGGAATTGGAGAAACAGCGGATCAACGAAAAGACCTACGAGTTCAAGAACCTCTACGTTATGAACAACAACGGTGCGCGCAACCATGCGCTAAACCTCGGACGCTCCCTAGCACGCTGGGTGCTCCCCTTCGACGGAAACTGCTTCTTCACCGCCTCCGCCTGGGATCAACTCAGAGAGCATGTCCTGGCGCAGCCGGACCTTCCCTATTTCATCGTGCCGATGGCGCGCATTATCGACAACGCCGCGCTTCTTGAGCCTGACTTCGTGGTCCCGGCCACGCATGAGCCGCAGGTACTCTTCCGGTCCGATGCACGCGAAACCTTCGACGAACGTTTCCGCTACGGAACGCGGCCGAAGGTCGAGCTTCTAATGCGCCTCGGCGTACCTGGCGTATGGGACTACTGGAAGATCGATTCCTGGGAGCTGAAACAGCCCGATCCATCCCTGGATGCCGGTCGTTTCGCCCAAGCCGGCTGGGTCGCACGTCTGTTCTCCGGGCACCCCGAACAGGAGCGCGTGACGGCAGAGGCGATGCTGTTGCGCGGTCGCGCGCGGCGCTCCGGCATCCTCTCGATGATCGACAGTTTGGATGAGCGCCTGCTGCGCGAAGACTGGGAGGCCGGACTTCAGCCGTCGACTCCTGAAGGGGGCGAGGGGTCAGGCCGTCGCGAGGAAGGCAGCGAACCATGGGAGCACCGTGACGACCAGACCCGTGCGCAGAAAGCCATCGACGACATCGACAGCTCGACGCTCGCGTCGACGCTCATGGGCGCTGTGCGGGGGGCCGAGCGCGCTGTCACTCTCCTTCAGACTCGGTTCGTTGACGCGCGGGCGCCGACGGGACCAAGGTGGGATACCGCCCCTGCCGACACGGAGAGGCTGCAGCGCTTCGCGCTGGCTGTCCACACCCTGCGCCGAGCGAGAACGCTGTCCGAACGCGACGAGGCGACGTTCCGGGAATGGCTCCACCATCGAACCGCCTGGCCAACGGAGGGCAACCTGGCACAGCCCGCCCAGACGGTCACGTGCGATTCCGGAATGGCCCTCGATCTGTGGCACCTGACCGTCGCCGCCTACCTCGGTGACGCCCGTTGCGTCATCAATCTGCTCAAGGCGAACGATTTCAGGCTGTATCGCTCGACCGGCCGCGATAGTGGACCGCCCGCGAATGCGAGGTGACCAGACATTCGCCCTGCTGCACCGGTCCGGTTCAGCCGTCGTGGCCGATCCGCCGCGCCGCCGCACCGGGAAGGGCCAGGCGCAAACGTGCATGCCGGCCCAGGACGGTGCGTCCGCCCGCTCTCAACGCTGACGCTGCTCGCCTGCCGCCTCAAGCAACCGGTCGACAAACGGTCATGAAGCGGACTCAGAGTCCTTGCGGCGCGCTGGTAAGCCGGCCAGACATTGGATACGGCGTGCTTCTTCGCCGAATCATGCCGCAAATATCGTCGCGCCGGAGCTAGTCGGTTGAATCGCTTGGTTACGCCGCCGGAGCTTGCAGCGTCTGACCTGGCTCGCTTTCTCGAACGAAGCGACTCCGATGCATGCGAGGCAGTGCTGACGGGTCGGATCGACGCAGCCGCCCTGGCCATGGCGCTCGAAAGTCTGAACGCGCGCAAAGAAATTCACCCCATCATCCGCCTTGCTGAAGCGGTGGAGGCGAGCGGCCGGGGGGCGAACCTTTCCGATGACGTGCAGGTCGTACTCGGTCGCAACTACGCGCGCGCCCTGCTAACCGCGTTCGTGCCGGGCAGGGCTGCCGACATCCTGACCTCGTTGGCTCCACAGGCCGAGCGCGTGCTCTCCGGTCCGGCTCAGATTGATCTGCGCCTGCTACTAGCACACTGTCAGCTCAAGGCTGGCCGTTCGGAGGCGGCGCTCGCAATGCTGGCCGATACCGAACGGCGCTGGCCCAACGATTGCCATGCCTTCGTCCTGCATCTCGAACTCCTCGCCAAGAGCGATCCGCAGGAGGCCCTCGCTCTACTGCGCCGCATTGAGGCCGATCCCGTTCTTGCACGATGCCTTGAAGGGCGAGCGGTCCTGCGCGGCAACGTGCTTGTCGCTTCGGGTCTCCCGGGCGAGGCCTTGGCCCGCGCGGAAGCCACAATGGGCGACGAACTCAATGCGCTGCACGCCCTCGTCAACGCCCAAGCCGGTGTCGGCGACCGCGTCGCCTGGGCGAGTGCCATGGATCGATACCTGCGGCTGGCTTCACGGTCGGAGTTGGGCATCTGCAAGACAGCGGATGGCGATATCCTCACCTCGTTCGGCCGGGAGAAGGCACCGGCTCCACCCGCTGTCGCGCCCGCCCCGCGTCTAGCCGTGATCTTATGCGCTTATAACGCGGCAGATACCTTGCGTTCCGCGGTCGCAAGTGTGCTGGCGCAGACATACGAAGCCTTCCGGCTGATTCTTGTCGATGACGGGTCAAAAGACGGTACGGGCGACATCATACGCTCAATCGCCGCCGCCGATCCACGGGTTTCGATCATCGAGAATTCAGCAAACCTTGGGGTCTACCGCTCCAAGAATTCGGCTCTGAAACTTGTAGCCGCCGACTATTATACCTTTCTGGATGCCGACGACTGGATGCATCCTGAGCGCCTTGGCCGAGCGATGGCCATCATCGAGGCCACTCCACGCATCGCGTGCGTCTATTCGCGTTGGGTCCGCATCGACCGCTCCGGCCGATTGGAGACGCCGCCAATGGAGAATAGGGCGTCGAGCCTGTTCTCCCGCAAGATCATCGAGGAAGCCGGAGGCTTCGATCCGGTCCGATTCAGCGCCGATGCCGAGTTCCAATGGCGCTTGCGCGCACGGTACGGCAGCGATGCGGTCGTTACCTCGCCCGATGTGCTGACGGTGGGCCTGCGCCATCCTGCCTCGCTTACTTCCAGCGCCCTGAGCGGCTTCGACGCCTTCGGCAGCAACATCCTGCGGTCCACCTACGCCGAGAGCTTTTTGCGCTGGCACATGGATACGCCCAAGCCGCGTATGCCGGCGGAGATAGAAGAGCAACCGCGCGCCTTTGTAGCACCGGTCGAGATGACGCGCCTATCGGAGGCCGAGCCCGACCTCGATCCATTCGCCGCAGCCCATGCCGCCGCCACGGCTGGAGGCGGGGTTCCGATTGTCGTCTGTTGGCCCGATGCAGCGCCTGGCGGTCATAACTGGGGCGACAATCTCAACCCGTTTCTCGTGGAGCTGCTTTCCGGACGTCCGGCGATCAACGCGTCGCATCCTGATGCTGACCGCAACGCCTCGATGCATTTCGTGATTGGAAGCGGCCTCGGAGGCGCTGGTGCCGAAGCGCTGATCTGGGGCAGCGGTTTCATCAAGGCGGGCCTGCCCTTGCGTGCGTCGGTGAACAGGATCCGCGCGGTCCGCGGTCCCCTGACAGCACGGCGAATCGCAGAGGCTGGGGGCGACACGGCACTACCAATGGGCGACCCTGCCCTGCTGCTGCCTCTGTTCTACCGTCCAGAGATCGAGCCGCGCTACGACATCGGCATCATTCAGCATTTTCGCGAGGCTGGGACCGAGCCGCTTCCGCGTCTTCCAGTAGGCACCAGCGTGCGCTTGATCGACATCACCGGTGGCATCAAGCAAGTCATCGATGCTGTGCTCTCTTGCCGTCGCATCCTATCCAGCTCTCTGCACGGGCTCATCGTCAGCCACGCCTACGGCGTGCCAGCCACTTGGATGAAGATAAGCGACCGCCCGCTAGGCGATGACTTTAAATTCCATGATTACTGGGCCTCGATCGGCCACGCCAACTACGCTCCGCTCGACGCGCGAAACGGCGCACGAATCGACCCTGCCGTTGGAGTATCAGCTCCGGGAGAGGTCATGGTTGACCTTTTCGCCTTGCTCGAAGCTTGCCCCTTCATAGCCGCATCGCGGCGGCGGAACTTGATCGAAACGGCCAGGGCACACACCGAAGGACGCACGATCCTGGCTTGGCATGCCGGTCGGCGTCTGAAGGCGGAGCCTAAAGCCTCACATCCTACGTACTTGTCCCCTCCGGCTAACCGCTGGTGTATCTTCACCAGTGCCGGCGATCATAGCCACGTCTCTAATTGGCAAATCGGCACCAGCGTGCCAACGGACTTGATCATTGCCTTCTATGGTGACAGCGATGACGAGTTCGAAAAGTTGAAGCAAGTCTCCAGGGCCTGCATCCGGATCAAAGGATCGAAGTTCCAGAATCTCAAATGGCTTGCTGACAAGCGTCCTGATTTGTTTGAAAATTACAGTTACATTTGGGCCTGCGACGATGATATCATAATGTCTTCCGACCAGATTGTTCGAACATTCGAAATCAGCGAGCGGCTCGATTTGTGGGCGGCGCAGCCGTCCTTCAACAAAAATGGAAAAGCTCCGCACCTCATCACACACTCACAGTATCCGACCTGCGATGTTCGATTGACGACATTCATTGAGGTGACGTGCCCCCTGTTCCGCGCCGACAAGCTGCGCGATTTTCTCTACATTTATGACGGATCGTTAATAGGCTGGGGTATCGATTGGTGGTTCTGCCATTATCTCGGCTCGGAGACGAACTGGCGGTTGGGCATCTTCGATTGCATTGAGGTGACGAATCCTCTGCCAGATCAGCGTCGCGGTGGCGTACGCGAGATCCTGCGTATGGCGACCAACGAAGAGCGCGAAGCCCAGTGGCGAACCGTGCAGGCCTCGCGAGGAATTCCCGAGGTTCGGCACCGTGTACTGGCGCGGCTCACGTTATCGGAGGAGCAATCTTGAGACGGCATCGTTCGAAGCGCCAATCCCGAATGCCACCGTCACCATGCGTGCCTTGCGGCGGTTCCTTCTTCAGGATTTGCTGGTTTGGCTCAGCCCGTCTGTTGCCATTCTGCCGGTACGGCGTCGCCGAAGCGGTCGGCGCAGTAATCGTAGACGGGCTTTAAAATTTCGCGCGCTGCTTGGAGTCCCGGCCCCTCGACAGTATAGGGGTCGGCCGCGAAGTTCACTCTCTCCTCGTTGTTGAAGGGCATGTCGGAAATGCCGAGCCAGCGGCATAGATGAGTGCTGAACTGAGGCCTGAACATGGTCTCATAGAAGGTTGTGTAGACTCGTCCCTCGCCAAACACCGACAGGAGCCGTTCGATCAGAAGATCGTAGCGTGAATAGGCCACGTCTCGCGGATTATTGAGTTTGGCAAGAACGTCGGTATCGGTCGCCCGCCGACCCAACTGACGCCCATTCATCCGTGCAGCCGAAACGAGCCTTGCCACGGGTTCGCGCATGAGAAAGACGACGCGCGTATCAGGCCAAGCGTCGCGCATTCGAATTAACGCATCAATGTCCATCTCCGCGTAAGCTGGAGTGAAATCGCCGAACACCCTGTGGCCGGGCCGCACGTGACGTGCGAAGAAGTCTGTCAGTGTCAGGCCGCCGCCAAGCAGCTGGAAGTAGTCGAGCATGGCAGAGACCTCATCGAACGCGTTCGGAGGACTATCGATGCGAAGTGCGGTCATCGCTCGCTTCGCCCGCGTCATGTAGCGCTCAAGTCGCTCGGTTTGCTTCGGATAGCTCGCATCGAACCAGTGCATCTCCTTCAGCGGCGGGAGATACACTTCGGGATGGCGGCGTAGGTTGGCGTGAAGCCAAGTGGTTCCTGATTTTTGCGCACCAACGCAAACTAGCAGCGTTTTGCCGTACAAGCGACCATCAGGCAACATCACCGTCATTGCAGTTAAACCTTTCGCGAGAGCAGGATATCATAGTGTGTCGATAGCCGTGCACTGACGATGCGCGGATGATGCGCCCGCGCGATGTCGAGCCCCTCGGCAATAAGAAGGCGCCGCGCGTCCTGGCTCAAAGTAAGTGCGGCATCGGCCGCGCGCCGGAAGTCGTCGGCGTCGTCCGGCCGGAAGAGCAAGTTGTGGCCCACTTCCGGCAGTAGAAGGCGCATTGGTGGAAGATCAGGGGCGACGATGACACCGCCGCAGCTCATCGTCAACAGGGCGACGCCCGAGGTCAGCATGCGCTTGTACGGTAGAACGACGGCGGCACTGCCACGCAACAGGGCCGGCACCTCGTCGTCGGGCACGTAGCGGATGTCGAAGTCGATGTCGGTGCGGTCTCCGTGGCATTCCGCGAGGGAGGCGGCCACGTCGCCGACACCGCTGAATCGTAGGCGCGCGCCCCTCTCCGCTAGGAACTCGGGCGGGAGGTGATTGATCATGTCCGCGAAGCCCTTCTGCGCGCGCATGGCGCCGAACCCCAGAAGGGTCCGACTTGGAGCTGCCGGAAGCGCCGCCGTCAGTGTCGCCGCGGATTCGTAGACGTCGAGGGAGGATGGATGCGGCAGGATCGCGATCCGAGCCGCGTCGCCGATCTGCCGCCGCATGAGTTCCGCGGCGTGTGCGTCGTGCACAAGCACGAGATCGGCCAGTCGGCCCACCGCACGCCGCAGCATCATGAAGGTATCGATGAATACCCCTGAATGGGGCTCCTCATTGTGAATGGTCAGCACCACCCGCCCGCCACGGTTTTGGTAGGCTTCGAGAACATGGGCGAAACGCTCGCCGCGTCGCCTCGCCTCGAGCTCGTCGGCACAGCCTGTCAGAGCGAATTCTTCCCACTGGACATGCACGACGCTGCCAACGCCAAGCGCGTCGACGGCCTGGATGTTAGAGAACGCGTAGGTATGATGCCCGTCGAAAGCAGAGGTAATCAGCTTGACATACTTGCTTTTGGGGTAGGCACAGAGAAAGCGGATCGTCGGCTCGGAAATCGGTCGGGTTCCTTCAGCTTCAGCGCATGCCTAGACAGCAGCTCGCCGGTAGGACGCGCGACGCCTAACACCTCACTATCATCAAAGTGCAGGCTGCGCAGCGCGATTGGATCAAGTCCTGCATGAAGCACTTCGGCGGGATCGCCGACGACCGGCGTTACCTTCGGGCTGGCCCTCCCTAGCGGGGTATGACCGACCCGATCTCAGTAGGCCGCCCCACTGGCGGCCTCAGCACGACAGCCGACCGACGAGCGGACGGGCATCAAAATCATGAATTGCGGCGACTGGCAGTGACGACTGCCTCACGATTCCGACAATGCCACAGGGTCGCGTCTAATCGTCGGGTTTGAGCACGGGATAGGCATCCCTCATGTCATCCTCCTGCGTCGCATCGCCATGAGTTCAGCTGGGATATCGTAGCGGCCTTCGGCACAGAGCCGCACAAGCTGGCGGAAGTAGCCGCCGGGGTTCCGGATCCTCGTCTCGCCGCGCTCCGCATCATCCGCGTGCAGCTGCGCAACGATCAACACGAGGAGCGCAGCACGCAACCGGCCGAGGTCCCCGACCGCTTCGGTCCAGGCCGAAGGGTGCGCACCGATCGAGCCACGCAGATCTTGCCCAAGCACCACCAGCGTTTCAGCAGAAACGTCTTCGTCGGGGGTGAAATCGGTGATGATTGGGCAGGCTCCAGCCACCAGCGTCGGGTCCAGATCCACCCTTTCCCGTTCGTTTGGAAGAACGGCGTCAGCTTCCTTCGGGAAGCCTTTTGGACAAGAATCGCTAGAGCATCCGTTGTCTGTTTCTTTGTGCGGGCTGGAATTGCCGGCACAGCCGGCTTCCATGAAGCGTTCTTCGGCAATACGGCGAAGATCTCCCCAGGCTGCCAACAGCTCCGGCGTGACATCGCTTCCGCTCCGACGCTTCGGCGAGGACGTTTGTAGGTGCGCGAGCCGCGCGACGAGGTCGTGAGAGAGCTTTTCCGGGTATCGTGTAGCCAGACCCAGGAGGGCTTCCTCGGATGCCCGGCGACAGACGGTCAGAAGATCGAACGAACGGCGCTTGCGCTCGGTCTCGGCCGCCATCGATCTCAACCGCTCCGCCCATTCACCGGCACGTGCGACGAGAGGCGTCAGGTCGAATCCGAAGGCATCGACGATCGTGCCGTCGGGCGTGCGGATCGCGTAGCGCTTCCCGTTGGCCGAATCCTTGGGCGTAACCAGCTCCAGTCCGATGAGATCGCGCAGCGCGTAGCGCACGGCCCGCTCCGACAGTCCCGTACGCTCGCCGAGACGCTCGTTTGATGGCCAGACCAGCAACCGATCCCAGGGCTGCTCGCCCCAAACGGCGGCAAGCTCCGCGAGTACTTGGCGCAGTGCCGGACGCAGGCGTAAAGCCTTGGCGGCATCGCGGGCGTGACCCGCGAGCTCGCGTCTCGAGATTGTGCGGCCCGCATCGAGCGCACGTCCCCGGCCGGCGAGAGCGGCACGCGTCAGCGGCCTCCCACCGGTATGAACCCTCTCCACCTTCAACCTCCATCCTGGAGGCAAAGCGGGACCGTTCACCCCGAAGGATGTTCTTGACGGCTCGGCGGGTTCGGGGGATAAGGAGGTGCGAATCGCCTTTGATCGCCCCGGCTTCCCCGCCAGGCATCTGAGGTCCAAAGGCCCTGGAGCTCCCCAGCTCCGGGGCCTTTTGCTTTGCCGGTTACATCTGTTTCATCTCCGCGAACGTGCTTTGAAGCGCGTGGACGATGGCGGTTCGCCTATTAGGAAACCGGCCGGCCTTGACGGCCGCGTCGATCGCCTCGCGCACCGCCGCCGGCAACCAGACGTTCGTCTCGACCTCGCCGGAGGCCTTGCGGCTCTCCCGCAGACGCTTCACGCGGGCCTGGGAACGGACGTCGGGCATCGGTGGCACCATCCACGACTCGTAGCGCTACGAGTCGTGGACCGATTCTCGAGCGAGAGTCGAGTCGCGGGTCAGATTCGCCGGGGGATTTACGGTATGGCGATCTTTCGGTGCATCGCCCGGCCGGCGTGGAACTTCGTACGGTCCCGCGCCCTCCCCTACTCGGAGGTGTTTTGCGATTTGCGACGGACGTGCCCGGTGATCCGCGGGCGGCTCTGAACGAGAGCTTAGGTCTGATAACGCTTCCTTATCAGACCTTGCCGTACGAATCGCAGGAGGATACCAGGCCGACCCGATGCAGACCCTCCCCGCGACCGCTCTCGCCGCCGCCCGTTCCTTCGCGGAAGAGGCGCTCGCGCCCGCTTCGCGCCGCGCCTACCGGGCGGACTGGAACCACTACATGGACTGGTGCGAGGCGCATGCTCTCGCACCACTGCCTGCGCCGCCTGAGCAGGTCTCGGCCTATCTCGCCTCGATGGCGACCACCCACGGCCGCGCCACAATCGAGCGCCGGCTTGTCACGATCGGACAGGCGCACAAGCTCGCGGGCCATCCCTGGGTTCGAGCGCATCCGGCCATCCGGGCGACGCTGCGCGGCCTGTTCCGCCGTCACGGCATACCGACGCGAAAGGCGGCCGCCCTCGGCGTCGCCGAGACCCGCCGTCTCGTCGCCATCTGCGACGGGTTCGCGGGTCTCCGCGACCGAGCTCTGTTCCTCGTTGCCTTCGCCGGAGCCCTTCGACGCTCCGAACTCGCCGCCGTCCGGGCCGGCGACGTCGCCTTCGGGCCCGACGGCCTGCGCCTCTTCCTGCCGGCCTCGAAGGGCGATCAGGAGCGCGAAGGAACGATCGTGGCGATCCCTTCTGGCGAACACGCCGCGACCTGCCCCGTGCAGGCCTTGCGCCGCTGGATGACGGCAGCGCCGACCGAAGGCTTCGTCTTCCGCGCTATCCGTGCCGACGGCACGGTCTGCGAGGCGGGGCTGCACCCGGATTCGATCGGTCGCATCGTCAAGAAGCGCGCCGTCGAAGCGGGGCTGTCGGCCGGGCCGCGCGAACGGCTCTCGGCGCACGGCTTCCGGGCAGGCTTCATCACCGAGGCCTACCGGGCCGGCGCGCGCGATGCGGCGATCATGGAACACTCGCGCCACCGCGATCTCAAGACCATGCACGGCTACGTCCGTCGCGCAAAACTCTTAGCCAACCATCCTGGCCGTGACCTTGGGCTTTGACTTGTTTTTGTACGATATCCGTCTTAGCCGATATCGTGCCTGCCATACGGACCGTTGTCCCGCACGGCGCTGAAAGCGAAAACCAAGCATGGGTGTGCTTGACGATTCGGTGATAGTGATGAGGACCTCTACGCCTTCCTGACCTACCCGGCGAGTGCCGAGGTCGGTACGGTAGATCCAAAAGCGATGCTTGTGCTTATGACATCATCGACGGCTGCGCCTTCACGACTGGAAATTGGGCGGTGGGCGGGAGTTTCAAATATCCGCTGCCACCCGCCTCGTTCTTGAACTTCGTCCGGGCGAGCGCCAGGATCTTCGAGATGGAACGCCTTTATGCTGGACTCAATCACAATCGCACCGGCATCGTTGTCGGCTTCCACTCGGCGACCGGCACTTCCCTGTCGGTGGGCGATCCCGACGTGCAGATCGTCCGTGTGTTGGCCCACCGCCGCAGCGACGCGTCCGTTATGATTTGCGTAGGTGTGAACGATGTCGTAATTTCCAAGACAGCATATGGTAGGAACTAAATTATCAAATTCTCGACTCACACAATGCAAAATTGGCAGATTCGCATTTTATAATATAGTCACTGTACATTTTGTCGAAATATTATAAGTATCAACACTGGAAGCTCAAGTCCGTCGATCCATATTTATTGTAAAATGACGCATACATATATACCGAATTTGAATGATGATATTCGATCCGAAACCATCCCGAATAATATTTTGACAAGATGTCACTGACCTCAAGATGCGATCAAATTGAGCGTCCGGGTGGCCGGCCCGATCTCGACATGCCGGCCCCAATCGAAGGCTATGAAATCCTGCTCGATGCCGTCGGCGAAGACCACGCCGCCCTCGTTCATCCGTGAGACCACCGACAGCGTCGCCGCCGCGAGCAGTTTCCCCGCTCGCAGATGCGTGGCGGTGGCTACGCTGGAGAACGGCTCGCGCACCCAGTAGCCGACCGCCGTTTCCTCCGGGCCAAGGGGAAAGCCGAGGCCGGTCGCCTCGCTGATGGAGCGCGCCCAGCCCGTCGCCCCGGTGCCCGACGCGACGATGAGCCCGCTCGACGAATGGTCCTCCGCCGCCGCGCCAGCCGCGATTCGGTAGCGCGCCGATTGGTGGCTGCGGTGGCCGACGAAGATCTCGTTGAGGGCCAGCAGCCGCTGCCCGCCGTCGAGCACGGCCCGCACCATGGTCCGCCGCTCGATCGGAGCCGCGCCCGCGACGCTCGCGGGCAGAAGGGGGCCGAGCCGTTCGATCCCGATCCGCGCCAGCACGCCGTCGTAGAGGTCGGGCGCCGGGTTGAGGCCGATCACCGGCTGCCCGTCGAGATACTTCGCGACGTTGGCGACCAGACCGTCCTGGCCGACGGCGACGACGACGTCCTCCGGCGCGAACAGGAAGCGGTCGAGGTCGCTCCGCCGCGCCAGCGCCTGGCGCCACTCCCCCGGAACCGCGGCGCGGGCTTGGGCCAGCACCGCGTGGAAGCGGGCATGGCGGTCCTCGACCTCACCGAGCGACTGCCCGCGGCTCTCCAGGAAGAACTTCGCCTGACCGCGGGTCGCGTGCCGGGCGAGCAGCAACTCGTAATCCGTGTCGCGGGTGACGAACACGGCGCGCGGGGGGATCGCCGCCATCGCGTCGCGTCCTCAGCGGGGGGCGGTGAGCGGCGCCGCCCGGCGGAACTCACCCATCAGGCTCGCCAGCAGATCGGGGGTGAGGTTAACATGCTCGATCGTGTCGAGCTTGCCCGCCAGCTCCCGCGCAGCCAGCCCGAGCAGGGTGGTCGGAGGCAGATCGCGGTAGACCGCTACCCGCCGCGCCTCGGCCTCGGCCCGCGCCCCCTCGACGAGGCGGATGCGCTCGGCCTCCGCTGCCGCCTCCAGGCCGCGCGCTTGCGCCAGGCCCGCCGCGCGGTCGCGGGCGTTCTCGGCCTCGCGGGCGATGAGGCCGGATTCGCGCTGCGCCAGCTCGGTGCGGGTGGCGAGTTCGTTCTCGGCGATGGCGCGCTCCTTCTCGACCGCCAGCGCGCGTCGGGCGAAGGTCGCCTCGTCGGCCTTCTGCTGCAGAGCTTCAAAAGTCGGGGTCTGCAGGGCGCGCTCCAGCTCGCTCGTCGGCGCGAGGTTGGTGAGGCGCACCGAGACCGGACTGACGCCGATCTCGGCGAGCGCGGGGGCCTCCGTCAACACCGCTTCGAGGAGCAGCCGCAGCGGCTCCGGCCCGGCATCGAGCAGGGCGCGCACGGGGCTCCGGCCCGGCATCGAGCAGGGCGCGCACGGGGCTCGCGCCGAGGTGCTGGAGGATCGCCTGACCGGCGATTCCCGACAGCCGCGCCTCGATCCGCTCGATCGGCTCCCCCTGGAACTGGCCGCTGGACAGGCCGATCGAGAAGTCGATGCGGCTCGCCAGCAGCTCGGGGTCGACGACGTGCCAGCCGATCGTGCCCTGCACCGTCACGCTCTGGAAGTCGCGGCTGCGACCGCGCACGAACAGGGTCATCTCGCGGTCGTCCATCGGCACCTCGCTGATGCTCGCGCTCTCCGGGCGGAACCAGAACACGAGGCCCCGCCCGCTCTGGCGGATGCGCCCGTTGCGATAGCGGATGACGTGCCGGCTCGCCTCGCTGCGCAGTTGGGCGACCGGGCCGAGATTGCGGATCGTGGCCATGGCAGTCTCCTTACGGTTGGCGGAAGCGGTAGAGTTCGGGCGGGCGGAACGAGGTGCCGGCCTCGCGCTCCCCGGTTGGTTCGAGCCAGCCGCGGTCGAGCATCCGGCGGCGGAAGGCGGGCTTGTTGAGCGGCGTGCCGAGGATGGCCTCGTGCACCGCTTGGAGCTGGCGCAGGGTGAAGCGCTCCGGCAGCAGCGCGAAGCCGACGCCCGAGTAGGCGAGCTTGCCCCGCAGCCGTAGGATCGCGAGCGCGAGGATGTCGGCGTGGTCGAAGGCGAGCCTGAGCGAACCGCTCTCGTCAGGCGCCCGCACCGCGACCGGGCCGCCCGCCTCTCCGGCCCAGGGCACTTCGATCACCGCCGGAAGCAGGCCCGCTCCGTTGCTTTGCGCGGCGGCGAACGCGGCCTCCGGCAGCAAGGCGAGATAGGCGACCGAGACGATGCGCATCCGCGGATCGCGGCCGATCGCGCCGAAGGTGTAGAGCTGTTCGAGATGGAAGCCCGAGAGCCCCGCCTTGTCGCACAGCACCCGCTCGGCTGCCGCCTCCAGCGTCTCCTCCACGCCGACGAAGCCGCCGGGCAGCGCCCGCAGCCCAGCCTGGGGAGGCTCCGCGCGCTTCAGGAGCAGCACCGCCGGTTGCCCGTCTCGGATCCCCATCAGGACCACGTCGACGGTGAGCGCGAGGCGCCCGTAGGCGTCCGGATCGTAGGCGGCGAGAAACGCGTCCTCACTCATGGCCACCTCTTATTCGCATCGTGCGAATAACTAAGATGCAGTTTGCGTCTATGTCAAGCGGGTACGCCGCCACGCCTCGCTCCGCCGCGGGGCGCCGGCCCCTGAACGAAAAATCCGAAAAACTTTTCGGGCGCGTCGGCGAAAGCCGCTCTGGCCGGCCCATGCCCCCGTCGAGGGCGGAAAACACCGCCCAAACAGGGAGATGTAATCATGACCCGGACGATGATTTTCGTACTTGCCGCCGCCGGCCTTCTCACCGCCACGAACCCAGCTTCCGCTCAGGAGAGCGCCCCGCCGCGCGGCAACCAGGAGTTCATCGGCGTCGATCTCGACAATGGCGGCGTCTACTACAACGGCCGCAACTCAGGGCGGTATTGCCTCTACCGCAACGTCGAGGTGTTCAACCGCTATACCGGCTATGTCGAGGCGCGCCGCGTGCGCCGCTGCGGCTCCGGCCTCTACCTGCCGTGAGGGGGCGCCGCCATGCTGCTCACCGCCCTCTCGCCATTGCATCTGGCCGCCCTCAGCCTCGTCCTCGCGCTGTTCGCGGGCGGATGAGGGCGGCATTGTTTCTCAGGGTTCTGGCGGCTAACCCTGTGCCGTGCCCGGATTCGGGCGTGCCCCTTGTCAAGGACGAACGATCCGGCCCGCGAGCCGGCAGGAGGACCCTGATGCCGAGACAGGCCCCGGCGCCCGCCCCGCGGCGGATCGCCCTCTACGCCGCCGCGTTCCTCGGGTTCGCCTGCCTTTCCGGTCCTCCCGCCCGCGCCGCCCCCGATCCGTCTTCCTCGCCGGCGACTTTCGCCGACAACGCCGACTCCGTCGCGGTGGTGATCGGCAACCGCAGCTACAAGCAGACGGTGCCGGTCGATTACGCCCACAACGACGCGGAGGCGATCCGCTCGTACCTGATCGGGCGGCTCGGCTACCGCGAGGGCAACGTCTTCGTCCTCAAGGACGCGACGCTCAACGAGTTCAACCAAGCCTTCGGCACCGAGCGCAACCCGCAGGCCGGGCGCCTCTGGCGCAGCGTGCGCGAGGGCCGCTCCAACGTCTTCGTCTACTTCTCCGGCCACGGCGTGCCGGACCTCGCCACCAAGCAGCCCTTCCTGCTGCCGGAGGACGGCAACCCAAACCAGGGCGAGAGCGGCTACAGCCTGGAGACGCTCTACCGCAACCTCGACCTCGTGAAGCGCAAGATCGGGCCCGAGCGCCAGCTCGTCGTCATGGTCGATGCCTGCTTCACCGGCGAGACCGGACGCAAGGGCGAGAGCCTGCTCGCGGTCTCGGCTCCGGGCTTCGCGCCGGCCAAGCCGAAGGCGGAGAGCGGCATCGTGCGGGTGGTCGCCACCTCCGGCGCCACGCCCGCCAACTGGGACGAGGCGAACCGCCTCGGCCTCCTCACCAGCCGCTTCCTGATGGGCGTCTCGGGACAGGCCGACGCGAAGGAGGCGCAAGGCGACGGCGACGGGCTCGTCCAATGGGCCGAGCTGAAGCTCTACCTGCGCGATCAGGTCGCCGAGGGCGCCCGGCGCGCGTCCGGCCGCGAGCAGGTGACGGAGGTGGACGACGCGCCGATCGTGCTCAAGGCCTCGCTCCCCGTCGAGGCGGTGGCGGGCGGCGTCGCGGCGCTCCGCGACGAGGCGGCGTGGCGACGCGCCGAGGCGCTCGGCACCCGCGAGGCCTTGGAAGCCTATGTCGGCGCCTGCGGCGCGACCTGCACCTACCGGCCCCAGGCCATGGACCGGCTGCTCGCGGGCCGGCGCCGGGACGCTGCGGCGATCGACGGGGAGAACTGGGCGAAGTTCGGGGCACAGCGGCAGTATCAGGCCTATCTCGATTCCTGCGGCGAGGTCTGCGCCTATCGTGGCATCGCGGAGGGCTATCTCGGCGGCACGAACCCCGGCGGCGATCCGCGGGTGAAGCGCTGCGACGAACTCGCGGCGGGCACCGACGATCCGGATCGGCCCAAAAGCGTCACGGGAGTGAAGCTCGGCCGCATCGAGGCGTCGGCCGCGATCGAGGCCTGCCGCGCTGCGGCCTCGGCCTACCCGAACTTGCGCCGCCTCGATTACCAGCTCGGCCGCGTCTACGACCGGGCGGAGCGGTCCAAGGAGGCATTTGCGGCTTACGACCGCGCCGCCAAGGCCGGCAGCGTTTCGGCGATGAACAACCTCGCCACGCTCTACGAGTACGGCCAGGGCGTGAAGCGCTCGCAAACGGAGGCGTTCCGGCTCTACCGGCAGGCGGGCGAAGGCGGCAACGTGGTGGCGCTCGCCAACGCCGCCCGGATGCTCGAATACGGCAACGGCATCCCCAAGGACGAGGCCCAGGCGGTCGCGCTCTACAAGCGCGCGGTCGCGGGCGGGGACGTCGCCTCGATCTCGAAGCTCGTACCGCACTATTCGACCGGCGCCTACGGCTTCCCGAAGGACCTGCGCCAAGGCTTCGACCTGTTTCGCCAAGCGGCCGACAAGGGGGATCCCGTCGCCATGGCGACGATGGCGACGCTGATCGACAACGGCTTCGGCCGCTATTTCCCCGGCGTGCGCTCCGCCGACATGGTACTCCGGGCGCTCAAGAAGGGCGAGATCGGCGCCGCCTCGGTCTCGGCCACCGACACGGCGCAGCAGAAGCTCAAGCCGGAGACGATCCGCACGGTGCAGCGGGCGATCAAGGAGGCGGATTACTATCCGGGCGCGCTCGACGGGCGCTTCAACCCGGTCTTCGTCCGGGCGCTCGATCAGTACGCGCGGGCGAACGAGGCGGAATGAGCCGGCTCTGCGACGCTTCCCCTCCCCCCTCTGCGGGGGAGGGTGGCCCCCGAAGGGGGTCGGGAGAGGGGAACCACGGTTCCGCTTGGCCGCCCTCGACGCGAATTCTCCGGAAGCGTGGTCCCCCTCTCCCGCCCGCTCCGCGGGCACCCTCCCCCGCAGAGGGGGGAGGGTTTTTGGTGGCCGCCCTCTTCGCCACAATCGTCACCTCGACCCCCGCCCACGCCGACCCCACCACCGCCGCCCTCACCCCCTTCCTCGACGCCGTCTCCGCCTGCGCCGGGAAGCGCGAGCTGACGCTCGCCGTCGTCGGCGTCGAGCCCGGCCAGACGGCGCTCTCGCGCGAGCAGGCCGAGGAAGTGCGCCTCGCGATCGAGAGCCGGCTCCAGGCGAGCGGCCGGGTGCGGCTCGCGGCGTCCGCCGACGTGGTGCGCATCAAGGCCCTGCGCGAGGGCACCACCGGGCTCTCCGGCGCCGAGGCCGAGGCGCAGATCCGCGCGGCCTTCGAGGGCGATGCCAGCGTCTTCCTCGTGGAGCCGCGCCGCGCCGGCGAGACCGCCGCGCTCCGGCTCCAGGCCATCACCCGCTCGGCCCAGTGCAAGGCGACGAGCGAGCCGGTGAGCGTGCCGATCCGCGTCGGCGCGGGCGTCGCCGACGTCGATGCCGTGATGGAAGGCGCGGTCAAGGCGCTCGCGCAGGCCGCGCCGAACGCGAGCGCGATCGAAGTCTGCCCCATCGTGGCCGAGGGCGGCCATTCGAGCTGCGCCGGCGTGCTGACCGATCGCCTCGTCATCGCGCTGGATGCCGAGGCCCGCTCGGCCAACCGCGTCCTGAAGGGCGCCCGCCTCGACGTGCGCCGCCGCCCGCCCGGCACCGCCTGCACCGGTCCGCTCACCGCGCGCGGGCGCTTCCTGACCGATCGGAGCGCACAAGCCTTCATGGAGGTCGAGTTCCAGCGCGACGGCGCGGTGCTGGCTCCGACCGGGCGCCGCCGCATCGGCCTCGACGGGCTCGGCTGCGATCCGATTCCGCGGCCCTTCCTCGACCATCTCGCGGCGACCGCCCGCACCGACGGGGGCCGGCTGACGGTGGCCCCCACCGCGACGCCGTTCGTTGCCGGGCAGCGGCTCGAACTGCGCATCGAATCGCGGGCGCGGCAAAACCTCTATTGCTGGGTCGTGGCGCCGGACGAGACCGCCTTCGTGGCTCTGCCCGTGCGCGACAATGCCGCCTCACTCAATCCGCTGAAACCCGGTGAGGCCAAGCGCTACCCCCGCGGCTACGGCCTCGACGAGATCGTGGCGGGCGCGCCGTTCGAGAACCTGTTCTCCTGCTTCGGCATCGAGGACGGCCTGCCGCCGGAACTCGCCGCCCGCTGGCTCGCCGCAGCGCCCGGCGCGCAGAGCGAAGCGACCCTGCTTCAGCCGCCCGACGTGCTCGACCTGCTCGAAAAGATCCGGGCGACGCCCGGCGTAACGGAGGCGACGGCGCGCATTGTCGTGCGCTGATTTTTTAAAGACCAAGTCCCGGTTCAGGAGTTCCCCATGCGGATCGTCGCCCTCCTCCTCGCCTGCCTCTGGAGCCAGTACTTCCTGAGCCAATCAGCCCAAGCCCAAGGCTTTGCAGTCCAGAACCTGACGGCCGTGGCCAACGAGGCGAAGCGGGCGCTGGGCGACGGTTATGCCGCGCGGGCCGAGCCGCAGCGGCTCACCCTGATGTGCCTCGGCTGCCCCGGCGGCCCGATGGTCGATCTGCTCCTCGGACGTCAGACCGACGGCACCGAGGAGCGGGTGCGATCCGGCCAGACCTCGATCGCCCAGCTCGAAGCCCTGTGCCGGGCCAAAAGCCCGGATTGCCGCCTCTCGGCCCTCGGCGTGGCCCCGGCGGTGGGCTGGATCAGCGCCTATCCGATCGGCAGGACGGCGGGCGCCACCGCCATCCTCCTGCGCGGCGGCGACCGGCTGACCATCCGCGCGGTGGCCGAGAACTCCGAGGCGGCGACGCGGCAGGTCGAGTCGCTGGTGCGGGCGGTGGCGCCGCGCATCGTCGGCCGCTGACCGTGACCGCGCGGCGGGATCGGGCTATCGAGGGCCCCTCGGGTCGAGGGCGGCGGAGAGCGCAGGGGGGCGCATGACCGGCGGATACGACGAGCGCTGCGCGGCCGACCTCGCGGCGGTCGGCGAGGGCCGCGACCTGTCGCGCGCCGAGCGGGCGTGGCTCGCCCGCGTCGTCACCGGCGCCGTGCGCCCGAACCGCGACCGCCCGCTCTGGGACCTCGCCCACGCGCTGGCCGCGCTCGCACAAGCGACAGCTGCGCATGAGGGCCGCGACCTCGTCACCCTCGCCCTCGATCCCGGCCTTGCCACGGCGCAGGCCTGCGCGGCGCGCTTTTCCGGGAGCGAGGCTGCGGATGGTCGCGGCCTCGTTCTCGAAGGCGAACCCAGCTGGCACACCGGCTGGGCCGGCCTCGCCCGGCTGCTGGCGCTCGCCGAGTTCGTGCTGACGGCGGAAGACTTAGGTGCATTCGGCACCGTCACCGGCTGGCTCGACGAGCTGGTCGCCGCGCCCGATGCCGCGGGCGCCGCCTTCCTGGCAAAACGCCTCGCCCGGCATCTCACTGCCTACCGCAACGCCCACCTGCCGCTGGCGCGAGAGGAACGGCGCTTCCGCGCGCTGCTCGGCTTCCTCGGCGGGCGCCGCGCCTTCTCGGATGCCGACATCCTCGCCTTCTGGCAGGCCGGGATGGCGGCGGGCGAGCGGCCGGGCTTCCGCACCGTGGCCGAGCATTTCGTGACTTTCGAGGCCGGCGCCCATCTCGTGGACGGCCTCGACGGGTTGTCGTCCGCCGCCTCCCTCGACGCACACGAGGGCTGGGAAGACCGTCTCGACGCGGCCCTCTCCGATCTCGCCGCCGCCGAGCCCGCCGCGACGCTGGCCGCATTGCTGGCCGACTGGCCGGAAGGCCCCAAGATCCTCACCGGCGCCGAGCGCGAGGACCTTTCCGACTTCCTGCGCCTGGAGCCGTTCCACCGCACCCGCCCGCTAACGGCCCTGCGCGCCGCGAGCTTCGGTCGGGTGCAATCGGGCATCGCCAACCGCCTGCGCCGGAATGGCGGCGGGCCCGACATCGCCGCGCGCGCCGCCTGCACCGAGGCCGAGAGCTACGCCGCGCTCACCGAGCGGGCGTCGGAACTCGCCGCCCATCTCGCCCGGATGCTGCGGATCGCGGCGGCGTTGCGCCTCGTCGAGCGCGACGGCTTCTCGGAAAAGACCCGCGCCGCCCTCGACGCGGCGGAGGCGGACCTGCGCCGGGTGCGCCGGGCCGGCTTCGAGGACCGCGCCGGGCTGACCGCGGGCTTCGCCGCCGCCGAGACGGCTTTGCTGCGGGTCGCCGAGGAGACCGCTCGGCTGGAGCGGGCCCTCGCGACGCTCGCCCGGCAGCATCCGCTGGAGCAGGGGTTCGAGGCCGACCGCGCGGTCTTCGCCGCGGCGCTCTCCGCCGCCTATGCCGGGGAGGCTGCGGCATGAGCGACGAGGCCCGCCTGCTCGCCGAACTCCACGCCGCCCGCGCCCTGATGCGGGCCCCGGCCCCCGCCCCGCGCATCGGCCACGCCGCGCTCTGGGCGCATGCGACCCGCGCGGGCGGCGGCCCGGTCGATCTCGCAGTGGTCCGCGCGCTGCGCACCGATCCCGACACCGCCCGGCGCTACCGCATCCTGCTCGCCGCCCAGTCCATCGCCTACGCCCCGCTCGCCGCGGCGGCCTTAGACGGCGCGCTCCTGCGCCGCCGGGTCGGCCCGTTCGCGCTGGAGATCCTGGAGGGCACGCCGCCGCTCCTGATCCTGCGCGGCGCCGAGGCGCGCCCGCCCCGGACGATCGAGGCTTGGCTCGGCGACGCGGCCGTGCGGCTCGACCTTCCGCCGCCGGTCGAGGGCGCGATCGTGCTGGCGCTCGATCCGGTGGTGCCGGAGGCGGTGGAATTGGGTTGGATGCTGCGCGATCCGGGCAGCGCGGTGTTCCTGTTGTGAAGGGCGAAGCGCGAGCGCGCCGAAAACCCTCCCGCCTCTGCGGGGGAGGGTGCCCTGCGGATGCAGGGCGGGAGAGGGGAGCCACGCTTCCGGAGATAGCTGGGCGAGTGCGGCAAAGCGGCACCGTCGCTCCCCTCTCCCGACCCCCTTCGGGGCCCAACCTCCCCCGCGGAGGGGGGAGGGTTTTTTCCGCGCGCAGAACCGGGGGCTTCTCTGCGTGAGCCCATCCGCCATTCTCATCCTCATCCCCACCACCGCCGGCCCCCTGCGCGTGCGCGCCCTCACGCCCCGCCCCGGCCTGCCCGCTTCCGCCGCCTTCGCCGACGGCGATTACCGCCCCCTCCCCTGGTCGGCCGACTACGCCCGGCTCGCCGCCGCGGGCGGGCCGCTCGCCCGGCTCGTCGGGCAGGAGGTCGGCCCGCACGAGTTGCGTCTTTCCGGCTCGTTCGATGCCGGGCGCTCCTGGGAGGTGCCGGTCGGGCTCGCCCATGGTCTCGCCGCGCGCGGCCACCGCCTCGTCGCCGAGCCGGAAGAGGCCGAGTGGATCCTGTGGGCCACCGGCGCGGTCGATCTCGACCTCGCCGTGCTGCCCGGCGACTACGCGCTCCTCGACAAGATCGAGCGCTCCCGCCCGCTCCTCGCCGAGGCGCCGCGGGCCCGCCTCGCAATGCTGCTGCCGGAGGGGCCGGAGCGGGCGCAGGCCGAGGCGGCGTTTCGCGCCCTCGCGCGGCCCGAGGCGCCGACGATGCTGCCGGGGACGGGCTTGGCGGCGGCCCTCGATGCGCTGACGCGACCCGACGAACCGGGGCCGCCCATCGCGACAGGGCCTGTCGCGGCGCCGCGACGGCTCGGGCGCCTCGCGCTGCCGGCGGGAACCCTCGCCGCCGCGGGGATGGCCGCGATGGTCCTCCTCGCTCCTCGCGCTATGCCGAGCTCCGGAACCGAAGAGCCCGCGCCGACCTTCACCGCCTCGGTGCCGGCCGAGCCGCAGGCGCAGCCGGCAGCGACCGCCCCCGCCACGGCCGCGGAGCCACCGGACGCCGGCCCTGCCACGACCCCGAAACCCGCGATCCGCGTCGAGGAATTGCGAGCCCCCGCCGGCTCGTCCTGCCGCCGCGTCGCCTTCGGCGCCGATCCGCCCGAGCGGCGGCCCGTTCCGGTCGAGACCGCGGAGCGCCTCGCCCCGACCCGCCTGACACCGGACCTGTGCGGCCTCGCCGTCCGGGCCGAGGCGCCAGGCACGACAATCGACGTCGGCCCGGAATTGCGCGCCGCTGCCCTCCCCCCGGTGCGGCTCGCCGACGGCGCGCAGGGCTACTTCCTGCGCGAGGGCGGCCGGCAAAACCTCGTCTACGCGGTCCAGGCCGTCACCGAGGCGGGCGCGGCGTCCGGTCCGCGCCTCGTCCACGCGCTCACGCGGTGAGGGGACCGACGATGGGACAGCAATCCGTTCACGGCTTTTTGACCTATGGCCCTCGGCCGGGCATAGAGCCGCGACGAAGCGGAGGGAAGCGATGACCTCGATTCGCCGGAGACACCGCCTCGCCGGGGCGGGGGCCTGCCTGCTGCTCGCGCTCGGGACCGCCGGCCCGGCCGCGGGCCAGAGCGTCGGGTTCGACCCCGCCGATTACGGGCGGGCCCAGTTGCCCCTGCGCCAGACCACCGGCGACGCGGCGGCCTATGTCGATCAGAACAAGGGCGCGTTCGAGCCGATCGCCGAACTCGACTCCAAGGACGGGCTCGCGGCGCTGGCGAGGCCCATCGGCCGCGTCGACATCGTGCTGAGGAACGCCCGCACCGGCCAGCAGGTCGGCGCCTCCTGCACTGGCACGCTGCTGCCGGGGGACTACGTGCTGACCAACCACCATTGCCTGCCGCAGGGCGGCGAACTGGTGCCGGTCAAGGCGTCGATCCTGATGGACTACCTGACCCTCGACGGGAAAGGCTCGCGCCGCTTCGAGATCAATCCGAAGCCGGTCGAGTTCGACGCGCGGCTCGACTACGCGCTCACCCGCGCCGAGGGGAACCCGACCGCCGCCTACGGTGCCGCCAAGCTCTCCGGCGAGGCGGTCCCCGGCAACCGCTCGATGCTCGTCATCCACCATCCCCTCGGGCGCCCGAAGGTGATGAGTCGGTTCCGCTGCTTCGCCCTGAAGGATCAGGCCGTGGGACCGGATTTGCGCCATCGCTGCGACACGCTCGGCGGCTCGTCGGGCTCGCTGATGTTCGATGCCTCGGTGGCGGGCGTCGCGCTCCACAAGGAGGGCGGCCTCGACCCGAAGGACACGACGAGCTTCAACAACGCCACGCGGCTGACGGCGCTGCTGGGCCGCAGCCCGATCCTGGCGAGGATCGCGGCGGCGCAAGGCCGCCCCGTGGCCGCCGCCGATCCGGCGCCGCGGCCGGCTGCGGCCAATCCGATGACGGCACCGCCGGCCCCGGCCGCGGACGGCCCGCTCGATCCAGCGCGGATGAACGCGATCCTACGCGGGCGCTGAACCGACAAAAAAATTCGGCGGCGGACGCGCGAAACGCGCTCTGGGCCGCCCAAGGACGGGGTGTGAGGGGCCGAAGCAAGGCCCGGGATCGAGAGGGGGACCCGATGCGCAGCATCGATGCGCTCGCGCGCAAACTTGCGCCTGCGCGCCGCCGGGCCGCGGGCGGCGAACGGACCGATCACCGGCCGGCGGGCTTGTGCCGCGCCGGTTCGGCCTCGGCAGCCTGCCTCGCCGTGGCGCTCGCCGGCCAAGCATTCGCCAACCCGCTGACCGAGGTGCCGGGCGCCCGCCCGGCGGAAATCGAGGCGCCACCGCCGCGGGACGAGGCGGCCGAGCGGGCGGAAGCCGGCACCGCCAACCCGAGCGCCACCGCGATCATCCGCTCGCTCGCCCCCTTCGCCGACGGAAATCCGGGCGCGCCGCTCGCGGTCGCCCCCGGCGACGGCGGCCCGGCCGTGCGGGTCGTGTCCGCCCGCTCGGTCGATCTCACCGTGCTCTTCGCCTACGACAGCGCCCGCCTGACGCCCGAGGCGCGCATTCAGCTCGAACCCCTGGCCGAAGCCCTGCGCGCCCCGGCGCTCGCGGGTCACGGTTTCCTCATCGCCGGCCATACCGATGCGGCCGGCGGCCTCGCCTACAACCGCCGCCTGTCGCTCGCCCGGGCGCGGGCCGTGAAGGCGCATCTCGTGGAAGGCTACGGCATCGACCCCGCGCGGCTGCGCGTCCACGGCTGGGGCCCGAGCCGCCCGAAGGACGCCTTGGCGCCGCTCTCGCGGGTGAACCGCCGGGTCGAGGTCAGCCTGATCGCGCCCGCCCGCACCGGGGCGCTGCGCTTCGTCCTGCCGGCCGCGACGACCTGCGCCGGCCTCACCGACCCGCGGGCGGCAATGCCCCTCGACCTCGACGATTTCGACGCGGCTCCGACGCCGCGGCCCTGCGCCGACTGAAAGCCGCCCTGAGGAGATTCTTTCGATGTTCGCTCGTGCCCAGAAAACCTCTGTCGCGGCCGCCCTGTTCGCGCTCGCCGCCGGCCTGACCCTTCTCTCTGCGCCCGCCCAGGCGCAAGGGCGGCCCAACCTCGTGGTGATGGGCGAGGATGCCGACGAGGATGCGGTGCCGCGCGGCAACCGCATCTTCCAGCGGGTCATCGCCGAACTGTCCGAGACGATGAACCTGCGCGGCTACAACGTCTACGACGAGACCGCGGTGGCGATGAGCTTCACCCAGGCGAACCGCGTGCGCCGCCGCGACGCCGAGCTGATCGAGGTCGCCCGCGCCGTGCAGAACCCGCCGCTCGACGTGGTGGCAGTGTTCCAGATCTACGCCTCGGCCTCGAAGTCGGCCTATTCCGACATCGTCCGGCCGGAGGTGCGCATCCCCGGCCGGCTCCTGAACGTCCGCACCGGCCAGTCGCTCGGCTCGTTCGAGGTGGCCGGGCTGCAACTGCCGCCCCTGCCGCAGGGCTGCGACCGCGAATGCCTGCTGGAGCGGGTCGGCGCCGAGGCCAAGGCGATCGCGGGCGACGTAGCGGCGGCGCTGGCAATGAAGCTCGACGGCGGGATCGCCCCCCGCCGCGGGGCGGAGGCCGGCGCCCCGCCCCCGGCGCCGGTCGGCAACGCCGCGGTCGCGGCAGCCCCCGGCGGGGAGGCCTGCGGCGGCCTGCCGAGCGCCTACGTGGTCAAGCTCAACGGCTTCTCGGCCCAGGAGGTGCAGGCGGCCGAGGAGTACATGGCGGCCTTCCGCTGCTACGAGCACCACCGCCCGGTCCGCGCGGGCGGTGCCGCCGCCGAATACTGGTACGAGACCCGCTCGGACTCCGCCCGGCTCGGCCGCAACCTGCGCCTGATGCTGGAGCACATGAGCGCGCCGGGACAGGTCCAGTTCTCCGGCAATACCTTCGTCATCAGCCGCGTCGCGACCCGCTGAGCCCCCCTTCCAGACCGGAGCTGTCCGATGATCGACGGATCGTCCCTGTTCGCCCGCCTCCGCGGCCCCTCGCTCCGCGGCCTCGCCGCCGGCCTGCTCGGTTCGGTGCTCGCCGCGATCGTCCCGGCGCGGGCCGAGCCGGTCTTCCCGCCCGCCGGCTCGCTCGGTCTCGCGCCGCCCGCGGGCATGAGCCCGGCCAAGGGCTTTTCGGGGTTCGAGCACCGCTCCGGCGCCTCGATCATCCTGATGGAGATGCCACCGGAGGCCTGGGACCAGATCAGCCAGAAATTCACGCCCGAGGCGCTGGCTGCGAGCGGCTTCCGGGTGAAGGGCGCGCGCGAGGCGTTGCCGGTCGCGGGCGGCGAGGGCTTCGTGCTGCGCGGCAGCCAGAGCGCCAATGGGCTCACCTACCGGAAGTGGGTCGCGGTGGTGCGGGGCCAGCCCGGCACCGGCCTCGTCAGCGTGCAGGTGCCGGAGGCAGCCGCCAAGCAGGTGCCCGGCCAAGCGGTCGAGGCGGCGCTCCGCACCATCGCCTTCCGGGGCAAGGCCAGCGTGGCCGATCAGGTCGCGGCCCTGCCCTACGCGATCGGCGACACCGCCGGGTATCGCCCGGTCATCGTCTTCGCCGGCAACGGCCTGATCCTCACCGAGGGGCCGAAGGACGTCGATCCCGAGCGCGCGCAGCCCGCCATCGTCATCGCCCCCTCCCTCGGGCAGGCGCCGGTGCCAGAGGGCGCGGAAGCCGCCTATGCCCGCCGGCTGTTCGCGAGCCAGAAGGACGCGCGCGACCTCGCCGTGACCGACGAGGAGCGCACGACCCGCGGCGGCGCGGTGGTGGTGCGGCTGCGCGGCACCTTCACCGATGCCAAGACCGCCCGCCCCATGGCGGCGACCCAGACGGTGGTGTTCGAGAACGACCGCTATCTGCGGGTGCTCGGCTTCGCCGACGCGGAGAAGAGCGACGCGCTCGCCCGCGCCGAGCGCGTCGCGGCCTCCGTGGCGATGCGCTGAGCCGGATCGTGCGGGGAGCCTCGCGCATGATGCCGATTCTGGTCGCCATCGTCTGGACCCCCGCGCTGCTCTTGGCGCTGGGTCTCGGGCTCGCCTTCCTCACCGGCTGCCGCGTCGATGAGGGCAGCCGCCACCCTTGCGTGATCTGCGGGCTCGATCTCGGCGGGCTGCTCTACACGCTGACGATGATGGGCTGGCTGATGATCCCGATGCTGCCGTTCATGGCGCTCTCGATCCTGTTCGGAGTCGGAGCGGGACTCTGGGCGCTGGTGCAGGGATGGGGGGCGTGATGCGGCCGGTCCGATCCGCGGCGGGCATCTTGGCGGCCGTCTTGGCGGCCGTCTTGGCGGGCGCCGTCGACCTGCTCGCTCCGGGCGTGAGCGCCCAGGGCTTCGTCGCCGAGCGCTCCTTTCCGGTGGCGGGCGCGTGCTACCTGCGCCGCTACGAGGCCGCGCATCTCGCCCGTCATCCCGGTCAGGTCGTCACCGGCCTCCGGATCTGGGGCGATGCCCGCAGCCTCGTCGCGCTGCGGCGCGAGGCCCCCCGCATCGATCCCGAACTCACCCTGACGATCCGCATCGACTTCGCCGACGGCGGCCGGGCGCAGGGCGCGGTGGGCTGCCCCGAGAGGGGCGGGCGTATCCGCCGCTGCGGCCGCAACGCCGACTGCGCCGGCGATGTCGCGGTCGATCTCATGCCCGACGGGCGCCTGCGGATCGTCAACGACGGCACGGCCCCGCGCGAGCCCGGCGATGCGCCGGGCTTCAACCCCGACGCGGTGTGCCGGGCCGTCGCCGATGCGGCGCGGCCGGGGCGATTCGTACCGCCGGACGCGCCGAACCGGGTATTCCTGCTCGACCGGCAGCCGCTCGCGGCCTGCACCGAGGCGGACCATCGGAAGGAGCTGCCATGAACGGCCCGACGACACGCGCGCTCCGATGCCTCGGCTTCGCGCTGGCGCTGCTGATCGGGCTCGTCGCGAGCCCGGCCCGATCCCAGGATTCCGGCCCGGTCACGCCGCTGCCCTTCGCCTCGACGCCGGAGCTGCGCGCCGCCACGGTCGCCCGCGAAATCCGAACGCTCCGGGCCACGAACCCGGTCGGCGCGGCCGAGACCGCCCGCGAGATGGCCCGGCACGACTACGACACGATCTTCCGCGGCTTCCTCGACGGCACGCCGCTGCGCCCAGACGATGCCGGCGACGTGCTCGCCGCCTTCGTCGCGCTCCAATGGATGGTCGCCAACGATGCCATGAACGAGCCGAGCCCGTCGGCGCTCCGGGCGATCCGCCAGACCTTCGTCGAGCCGCTGGCGGGCAAGCCGCCGTTGTCGCAAGCGAGCGCCCGCGCTGCCTTCGCCGAGCAGGTGAAGCTGCGCATGGTGCTCCACCACGCCGGCTGGAAGGCCGCCAAGCAGCTCGGCGTGCTGCCGCGCTTCCTCGCCACCCTGTCGAACGAGTTCATCCCGGCTTCGAAACTTCAGGCGCTTGCCCTCACCGACGAGGGGCTGGTGGGCAAAGGGGCCCGCCGGTCGGCACCGCAGCCGAGGGAGGCGCCTCCGCCCGTCGCCGACGCCCGTCCGACACTGCCGCCGAACTCCGTCGCGCCGCCGCCCGACGCCGCGCAGCCGCCGCGCTTTGCTGCCAACTGGGACGCGGTCGAGGGCGTATATTTTCGCTCCACCACCGGCTTCGGCGTCGGCGGCATGATGATCATCGACTTCGAGCCGCTGATCTTCCTGCGCGACGGCACGACTTACGAGATCGCCGACACGGCGCTCGAAGATGTCGATCTCGCCGCCGAGCGCCTCGCCAAGCCGCGCCTGTTCGGCCGCTGGACGCGCGCGGCCAAGGGCTTCGTGCTGACGGACTACAAGGGCCGCTCGAACGACTACGCGCTCGGCGACGGCAGCTTCTTCCGCGCCTTCCCGGCCGCCTCCGGCGAGAGCGTGAAGCGCGCCTACCGGCGCCTGTCGGGCGGCGGCAACAGCGCCATGGGCGGCAGCGTCACGGTCGCGGTCGAGAGCCGCTACGACTTCCGCCCCGACGGCAGCTACGGCCGCGGCGGCTCGGTCGGCGCGATCAATTCAGGGGGCGACACCGGCGTCGGCACCGCGATCGGCCGGCGCCGTGCGCCGGAGGGCGGACGCTACGCGCTGGACCGCCACACCCTCACCCTGACCGGCAATGACGGGCGCAGCCGCCGCGTGTTCTTCGCCTACAGCTCGCAGAAGGAGCCGCCGGAGATCGACCGCGACATGATCTTCATCGGCGACGACGTGTTCTCGTCCGATGATTGAGCCCCCCGCCCGTTCCTCGGCCCGGAGGCCGGCATGAGACTCGTCCACAAAGCCGCCCTTCACTTGCGCGAGGGCACGAGGACGGCGCAGGCCGTCTTCGCCGAGGCCGCCCAGAAGATCTTTGACAGCGTTGTGAATTCAGCCCGCTCCATCGGGCAGCGCCCTCCGGTCGTCCAGCGATGGGACGAGGGCGGCCGAGCCGCTGCCCACGACGCTCCGGCCGACGGCGTCCGCTCCCGCCTCGGCGGATTTCCTGCCGAAGCGAGTGGCCATCAGGGACGGGGTGCGCATGCTCCGATCGGCTCGCCAAAGCGCGGATGCCTTCATGCCTTCGAACCGTGAGCTTTGGGTGGGCATGGCGTTCTTCGCGCTTGCGGCGGGCGCACTCGTCCTCTTCCGGCGCCCGTTCGACTTCGTCGGTTGGGCAAGCCTTGCCGCCTGTGTCGCCTTCGTGATCCTCGCGTGCTGCGGCCTGTTCAAGCGGGACATCGGCCTCTTGAAGCCGGGTATCGAGGTCGGGCGACAGAAAATCGACGATCCCACGACATCCGACCGACCTCGGACGATCGGCATCGAGCCGGTCGAGAACATTCCGATCGGCGATCCGTCGCCGAACGAACTGCGTCTCCTCGAAACCACGATCGCCGCGCTCGAGGGCGGGCGGCGCCCCCCCCCGCGGCGAGATCGATGCAAGCTCGCTCTGGAGGGCGGCCCAGCGGCTCGATCCCGGCCGGCCCATCGGCATCTATGAAGCCATCGGCTCGTTCGCGGCGCTTCACGACGATGGACATCCGCGCATCGGGCGCCTGATATTCGTTCCGGCCCACACCGAATACGACGCCACCCTCCTTGCCGAGATCACGGCCTGTGCGCTCGCCGCGCTGGGCCATGCCGTGCAGCCGCACGACATCACAATGACGTTGCCACCGGAGGGCAATCAGGGAACGGCTCGGGTCGCCTTCCCGATCGAGGGCCGCACTCGCACGGTGAGTTGCGAATATTTCTGGAAGTATCCGCCGGCCGATCTCATCCCGGCGCTCGGGTGTTATAGAAGGATGGAGGATCCGCGCGATCTCGTCTGCGCTGACCCTGGCGACCAGACGCTCCTCTATGCCGCTATCCGCTGCGGATCCTTGATGGAGCTGAACAATCGTCTGCCAGCGGAAGGCGATCTTTTTCGCAAGGCATAAGGTTCGAGGATGGCGGCTTATACCAGCAGCATGGCGAACTCCCCGATACCCGCAGCCGCGAGGATGCAGCCGAACTAGGCCGCGTGGACTCTTGGGGTTCACGTGCGGGGTAAGGCGTGATTCAAGGCTGTCTTTGGGAGGGCAGGCTTGAGTGTTCAGGATCGTTTGGTTCTCAGCGACGCGCAGTGGGAGCGGATGGCGCCGCTGATCATCGGTCGGCCCGATCAGCGCGGTTCGACGGGGCGCGACAACCGCCTGTTCGTCGAAGGCGTGCTGTGGATCGTGCGGACGGGCTCGCCCTGGCGCGACTTGCCCGAGGTATTCGGCGAGTGGAACAGCGTGTTCCGCCGCTTCAGCCGCTGGAGCCAGAAGGGCGTGTGGTGGCGCATCTTCGAAGCGATGTCGGACGATCCCGACTTCGAGTACCTGATCGTGGATTCTACCATCGTCCGCGCCCACCAACATGCGGCGGGTGCTAAAAAAGGGCGATTATATACCTCGCGAACCACGCCCCACGGGTAGCGGTGGCTGGCCGGTATTTTACGCCATAACCGTTGCGCTGTGCCGTTTGTGAATGCGCCGACGCCCAATGCGATGTAGCTTGTGCCGGCACCCGATGCCCCATCGGTTTGCTTGCACCGATCGACACACCTTGCCCCGCGCTTCAGTCAGCGTGGGGTTTATTTTGTGATTTCGTCGCCCGCGAACAAAACACAGAATAGACGCCTGCAAACCAACAAAGGTGACGGCAGCCCTTTGATCTGAGGCGTATGCCAGTCGCCAATCGCAGGGCTTTGTATCGGCACGTCTGCGAGTGAGAGCGAACACGCTCCCGCCTTATCGAATGTAGGCGGAGTCTCCTGTGCCACGCTATTTCTTCAACGTTTACGACGGCAAGTCCGTTATCGACGAAGACGGCATGATCCTATCCGATATTCAACAAGCTCGTCGCATGGCAGTTAGAATGGCCGGCCAGCTCTTCGATTTGAACTTGGAGCACCGCATGGGGGCTGATCAGAGGGACGTCGTGACGGACGAGTCCGCCCCGGCCGACGCGCAAGGGGATGCACGAGGGGACACAGGAAGCGAGGCGGGGCCGAGCCGCCCCAGATGAACGCCCCGCCGCGCATCCTGGTGCGAGCCTGAATGTTCCTGAACGCCGACGGCATCCGGGGTATGCTGCTCGTCATCAACATCGGTCTCATCCTCATCGTGGGCGTCCTCATCGCGCACGTTGTCTGGGTCGTGCGCTTGGCACGCTCCCCCGTGCTCGCGCGTCGATCCGGCCCCATGCGCGCCGGGGTCGTGGCGGCGGCTCTGGTGACGCCGGTCATCGGCTTCTACGCGTCCGAGCTCCTGATGCTGTGGCGCGGGCATGGGAACGGCCGGTCGGCAGCGGCGATCCGTGTCCTCGCGGTGGTCGTGGGCCTGACCCTCGTGCTGGCCGCGATCGGCGCCGCGCTGGTCGAGTCGCGCTACGTGCCCGGGTCCCGGAACTGGCGGCACGCCGTACGGGGCTTCACCGGACAAGCGGGGTTCCTGCTTCTGGCGGAGGCGCTCCTCTTCATGGTCGTGCGGGTGCTCGTGGCGGAGCGGCGGGCAGCTCCCTGGATCGCCCTTGCCGCGACGGCAGCGATCCTCGTCTTCCTCGTCGGCTGAAGCGCGCGGATCGCTCTCTGGCTATCCCACGCCCGCTAGGGGTCGGGGTTCCCATCCGGAAACCGGTTCCCGGGGCTGACGGATGGCCGCGCGAACGTTAACGATGCCGCGCGCCGCTGGAATGGACCGGGCGTGCCGGAAGGTTGGCACGGAGGGCAGGACCATCGGGGGCCACGACGAGCGCTGTGCGGCCGACCTCGACGACCTCGCGGGGATGGATTGATGACCCGATCCGGACGGAACGTGGCCGTGGCCGCCCTCCTCACTGCAGCATCCGCGGCGGGCGCGCAGGAGACGTCGGAGAACCTGTGCCGGCAGGCACCGCGGCTCTCGGAGGGGGCCGCATGCGGCCCTGGGCGGATCGTCGGCGCGGGCCGCGTCCGCTTCGTGCGGGACGGGCTCGCCCGCAAGGGCTGCCCAGGCGCCGACCCGGCATGCGCGGCGCGGGGCTACCTCGTGCCGGGAGACCGCGTGGTCCTCGGCGAGCGGCGGAAAGGCTACGTCTGCGCGACCTTTCCGCAGATGAAGACCGGCCTGGACACGACGGGCTGGCTGCCGGAAGCCGCCGTCGCCCCCGAGCCGGCGTCGCCCGTGACACGCGAGGCCTGGCTCGGCGTCTGGAGGCGGGTCGAGGCCAGGATCGCGATCGAGGCGGGCGCGGAGCCCGGCACCGTCGCGATCGACGGCAGCGCCACCTGGGGCGCGGGCGACCCGGAGCGCGCGCAGCGTGGCTCCGTCCACCTCGGCGAGATCGGCGGCACGGTCGCGCCCGCGGACGGAGCCTTGAGCTTCGCCATGGGCGAGAAGGGCACTCTTCCGCTCGCGAAGGGGGGCGAGTTCGACTGCAAGGTCTGGATGCGACGGGTCGGCCCCTGGCTCGTGGTGGACGACAACCTCGCCTGCGGCGGGCTCAACGTCAGCTTCCGGGGCGTCTACCGGCGGGAGGGCAGGTGATGGCGGGCACCGTCACCGCCCGCGCGCGCACCGGACTGGACCGTCTCGCCGCGCTGGCGCGGCGGCGATTCTCGCACGCGCTGATGTCCGACACCAAATGGCGCCGACTGTTCATCGCCTTGGAGGAGGCTGGCGTCGCGGTCCGTTGGGCATCGGTGAAGTTCATCGATGTTTCGGACCCCAAGCCCATGACCCTGCCGACCGGACGGGCGCTGCACCCGCCGCGACCCTACGTCGACACGCTCGAATTCGGACCGATCGAACTCCGGGCGATTGAGTGGCTAAAGATGCCGGCCGTGGTCCTTCACCCGCGCGGGAGTGGCCTGCCCCCACGCGCGATCCCGCAGGATCTGGACGGCGCCGAGGTCGCGCTGGCCGCCCGCGGCCGCTTCCCCCTCGAACGGGGGCCCGAGGCCCTGCGCGTGCCGGGCTACCGCCGATGACCGTCCCACCCCCCGCCGTCGCTGCCCTCGCCCTGATCCTCGCGTCCACCGCTGCCCGCGCCGTCGACGGCCTGCCGCTGCCGAGCTGCGCCGAAGTTCAAGCCTCCAAGCTCGTGGGCGGCGCTCTCGCGGAGACGTTCGACGGCCGCTACCCGCGCGACCTCGCCGACCCCCGCAAAATCGAGCGCATCGCCCTGGATGCGGACGCGGTGGCCAACGTCGCCGGTTACCTCGCCTGCGTCGCTGGTCTCACGGACGGCGACGTCAACGTGGCCGACCAGGGCATTGCCCTCTTCGCCAGCCGGCGACACGGCCGCGCCGCGTTCGCCGCCCTCGACGCCGTCTCGCGCAGCGGCGCCCCCTGGGCGGCGGGCGCGCGGGCCTTCGCCCGGCAGATGCGGGACTACCGCAGGGGGCCTGGATGACGCCGGACCTCACCCCGCTGCGCTTCGCAGCGACGCCTCCGCATCCGGTGCGCTGATCGTGCCGGTGTGGCTCGTCATCCCTCTCCTGCCCGTCATGTTTCTCACCCCGGCGCTCGCGCTCGTCCAGGCTTCGCAGCGACGGTCGCACGCGCGATGAACGGCCCTGGAGATCCAATCATGCGACGCCGCTCCCTCCTGGCCCTTCTTGCGGCCCCGCTCGCCCTCCGGGCCGCGTCGGGCCGGGCCGACACGCCGCAGGGTCCGGAGCGGCGCGTCCTCCTCGACGCTGCGCGCGGCCCGGCGGAGGCGGCGCTTCGCCAGCCGCTCCGCTTCTTCGTCACCGCGCTGAACCGCGAGGGCGTCTGGGCCTTTCTCCTCGCTACGATGCAGCGGCCGGACGGGGGGCGCCCGCGCCGGGCGATGCGGGACGACCTGACCTCGGATTCCTACGTCGCGCTCCTGCGCCGGGAGGGGTCCGGCTGGCGCATCGTCGATTTCGCCGTCGGTCCGACCGACGTCGCTTGGCAGGGCTGGGACCGGCAGCACGGCGCGCCGGCCTCCGTCTTCGTCATCCCTGAGGGCCGATGACGCGGCTGCAACCACTCCTGCTCGCAGACCGGCGCAGCACCGGGGCATCAGACCGGACGCCCGGACGGACCCCCATGCATCGCTCCGAGCACGGCGAGGGCGCCGAGCAGCACCATCAGCACGGAGTAGTACTGCATCGGGTTCCAGAACAGGGTGTGGCGTCCGCGCAGGACCACGATCTGCCCGGTGCGCGGATCGAGGAGTTCGCGGCCCGGGCGGTTGTTGAGCCGGGCGCCGAGCCACCAGTTGAAGCCGGCTGCGGCGATCCAGACGAGGACGACCCCGGTGGGCGTCGGGACCCCCAGGCGTGCGAGCGCGGGGTCGAGAAGCACGCTACCGAACAGCCGAGAGCATGCCCCAGCCGGACCAGATGATCATTCTTCGCTTCTCCTCGCAAGGGTGACATGGTTCGCCGGCGCCGACCGCGCGCCGTCGCTCGAGTGCGCCATGGACGCGCAGACGCGTTTTCGCCGCCGCGGGCGGCCGGTCGAGAGGGGGCGCGGCCTCACCGCGCCGCCGACCATGCCGGCCGGCGCGCGCTCGCCAGCAGCGCGCGGGCGGATTCGTGGCGCACCGGACCGGTCTCGCAGGTCTTGCAGATCGCCCCGAGATAGCGCCCGCCGATCACCGTCTCCGCGAAAAGGCCCGACTTGAACCGCGGCGCCGCCTCGGTCTCGACGGCGATCCAGTCGCGCGGACCGAAGCGCTCGGGCCCGATCGGGCGGCGGATCGAAGCGCCCGGACTCGTGCTCTTCAGCACGGCGCGCAGGCGGAAGTAGCGGGAAAGCGGCGCGGCGTGGAGCCCGGCGAGGCGGGCCGCGTCGTCCGCCCCCTCGACCGGGCCGGTGCGCAGGCGCAAGGTGCAGGTCTCCTGGGTCCGGGCGCAGGCCGGGGTCCGGCAGACGACGCGCACCACGCGCCGGCCGGTGGCGTCGCCGGGGTCGTCGTCGGCCTCTTCCAGAACCCAGCCCGCCGGGAGGTCCAGCACGAAGCCCTGATCGAGGCGCAGCACCGTCGGGCCCGGGAGAGCGTCCCCCGCCTCCGGCGTCGCGATCGCGTCGGGGGCGGGCTCGGCGATGGCTTCGGGGGCATCCTCGGCGTGCGCCGGGGCGATGGCGAGCAGGTAGGACAGGAGGAGCATGGCGCGGCCGCGGCGGAGGGCATCGGTCATCGGGCACGGGTCTCCATCGGAAGGTGGCGTTCGGCGAGGGCCTCGAACCGGGCGCGCGCCTCCGGCTCGAAGATCCGCAGCGGCACCGGCAGCACGTCGTTCCAGCGCATCGACAGGATCACGAGGTCGCCGACCCGCTCGTATCCGTGGAAGAGGTTCCAGCCGAGGCGAGCGTGAGCACCGTCCTGCGCCGTGACGATGCCGGCCCCGTCGATCACGATCCGGGCCTCCCCTGCGGGGGCCTCCGCGTCGAGGTCCTGGGCCGCGGCCCCGGCGAACCAGCGGCGCGCGCGGGGATGGACCGCGAGGACCAAGCCGATCACCGCCGCGACGATGGCGGCAGGCTTCCAGAAATCGGTGGCGGCCATCTCGGCGAAGAGCGGTAGCGTGTCGGCCAGGGGAACCCGGTAGGGGTCGATCGCCCAGAGCATCGCCAGCAGCGCGGGGTAGAGCAGGCTCAGACCCGCGAACCACGCGGCGGCGGCGACGAGCCGGGCGCGGCGGGCGAGAGGGTTCTCCATCGCACGCAGGATGATCGGCACCCGTTCCTCCACCGTCAGACGCATCGTGGCGCGCACCGCCTCGGGGCCGGCGACCGGTTCGGCCGGCGGCGGCACGGGGGCGGGACGGCCGGCGCAGGCCAGCACCCAGCGCCGGATGTCCGCGACGACCTGCTCGCCCAGATGCGCCTTGGGCAGGACGATCGGGACGTCGCCGATCTCGACCATGAGGAAAAGGTGATCCCGGTCCTCCGCCGATCCGCGGATGCGCGGCCAAGGCACGAAGCTCGCGAGATCCGGTGCGGTCTGGGTCAGTCCGGCACCGTCGAGCCGGTAGCGCGTCGGCACCGGGCCCGGGTCGCGGCCGTCCTGGCTCGGCGGACCCATCAGGGCCCGCATCCGCCACCGGGCGAGCCGGGGTTGGAGCGCGTAGTGGGCGAGCAAGGCGAGCGTGATCGCGGCGAGGCCGGCGGCGAGCGGTAGTGGATCGAAGTCCGGCAGGTCGCGCCAGAACGCCGACAGGCTTCGCCGCCCACCCGCCGTGGCCCAGGCCGAGACCGTACCGAGCAGAGCCAGGAACCACAGCGTCGGCAGGCCGACGGTGAGGATGCGCCGCCGCTGCGCGGCCAGAAGCGGCGCCTGCGCCTGCAGGTTGCCCGCGACCCGGTGCGCCTGGGTGAGCGGGGCCTCGAAATCGAGCGGCGCGTCCGGGATGGGAGGGCGAGCGGAGATGACGGGGACGATGGGCAGGGAAAGCCTCGCGGGTTCAGCGGTTCGATGTCACGTCGGCGTATCGATCTCGTCCCAGGGGGTTCCGAGATCGTTCTGGAAACCGGTCAGCCAGTTGAGAGCGACGTGGCGCTCCGCGACGACGTCGCCGTTCAGCCCGTCGATGGGCGAGGCCATCTGCCGGGCCTGACGGACGATCCAGTGCTCGCGCCATGTGCGGTCCAGGGCGTCGAGGATCTCTCCGACGGGACGCAGGCGCAGCACCTCGCCGGGGCTGCCGGGGCGGGCCAGATCCGCAACGTCCCGCCAGAGAGCATCGACGTCGATCATCCGGTCGCTGCGGCCGATCTCGGCCGCCTCGCGGCCCAGCGCCCACAACAGGGTGTTCGCGGCCTCGTAGCGCCACGACATCGCGGCGGCTGCCTCGGGCGTCGCCGCCTCGGGGGTCTCAACCGCGACTTGGGCTCGCTCGCGCGGTGTCAGCGCGTCGAAACCGATCGGGTTGTGCATCCGCTGTCCCGCCGGGATCGGCCCCGCACCGGTGCCGTGCGCCTGTCCCCATGCGGCGACGGTGAAGAGCGCGAGGGCACGCCGAAGCACCGCCTCCGGGGCCTGCAGGACGACCTCTCCCTCCCCGAGCGCGGGCGGCATTCCACTCGGGAGTCTCGGGTCCATTCCTTCGAGCCGAGCCAGCGTGCGTGCGCGGCGCGCCACCGCGTCGGGCGGGTAGGGCAGAGCCGCTGCCGGATCGGACTCGCCAGCAGCGGAGATCAGGATCGCCATGTCGGGCGCCCGCACCGAGCCGTCGGGCAGGAACAGCACCGCGTTGGCCGTCCGCGCCCAGGCCTCCACGTCCGCCAGATCGAGGGTGACAACCTCGAAGCTGACGTGGTTGCGGACGCGCTGGAGATGGCGCCACAGATGGTAGCGCGCGGCCGTCATGCCTCCGTCGCCGCGACCCATGACGTAGCCGATGAAGCCGTCGAGGTGCGGTGCGAGTTCGGGGTCGGCGCGATCGCGCTGCCCGTGCAACTCATGAGGGACGTCGAGCGGCGGCAGGTCGCGCAAGGTGGCGTAGGCGTTGATCAGGATCGTTTCGATCGGTGCCGCCCCGACCCCGTCGGCCGTATCCCCGCGTCCGAACAACCGCTTCAGGAAGCTCATCCGTTCCCCCTTTCGTTCCACTCGACCGGCCCGCACCCGGGTATTCCCGGGCGAGTGCAGGCCGAAGCGCGCATTCGAGAATCGACGGCCATCGTTCCCCTTGCATGCATCGTCGAACCCGTCCCGGTTTCGGCGGCGCGGGACGGAGCGGTCGTGTCCCGTCCCGAACGGAGCCTCGTTCACCGGACGGGAGCATCGACGGTGAAGCGGCCCGAGTAGCGGAAGAGTTCGCCGAACAGCGGGTGAACGAGGTTCATCCGCATGGTGAAGCGGTCGCCGTCGGCCGGCCGTTCCTCGACATAGGCTTGCCCCAGGACGAGGTGGAGCGGAAGCCGCCAGTCACGCCCGAACAGGCGCCAGACGTAGCCCCGGCCTCGAAACACCAGCGCCCCCGCCTCGGCGGTCACGGCCAGCCGCAGGCCGATACCGAGGCGCACGAACTCGATCACCTCGTTCCCGTCGGCGCACTCCATATGCGAGCGGAAGTGGAACGGCGGCATGCCGGCGAAACGGAAGATCCTGTCCCAGTGCAGCGTCCCGTCGCCTTCTCGGGCGGCGTAGTGCACCGCGACCGGCACGTCGCGGCCGCGATAGGGCACGAGGGCGCCGGCCAGCCGCGCCAGCGGCAGCAGAACCTTCGCGAGTTTCGAGTGCCACACCTCGTCCATCGTGCCGCGCACGGTGACGGCGTCGCGGGTGAAGGGGCGCAGGCTGTAGTGCCGCCGCACGATCGCTCCGAGCTTCGTCCAGTCCTCCCCCAGGACGCGCTCGAAGATCGGCGCGTTCGCGCTTGCCGGATTCGTCATCGGACCTTCTCTCCACGAAGCGGAGGTCTGCCGCTCTTCCCGGGAATGTCATGCTCATTGCAGCAGCCGAGCATCAGGCGGCCGTCGGGAACGGCCCGGCATCCTCGCGCATCGTGGCGACCCAGAGGGCGGCCTGCGCGAAGATCGCTGCCGTCTCCTCCCGGGACGCCAAGAACGCCGCGAGACGCGCCGCGGTGGCGACGTGCCCGGTCTGGCGCAGGCGGGCCACCAGGGGCCGGCCGCTCGCTGCCGCCACCGGCGCGAAGGCGCGGCGGCCGGCATGGAGCGCGCCGGCCAGCAGCGCCTCGACGTCCTGGACGACACCGCGTTCACCCGTGGCCGGAGCCGACAGCAGCGGGGCGGCGGGTCCGTCCGGCGCGTCGAGGTCGGGCACGACGAAACGTTCGGTGCCGACCGACCACGGCTCGCAGACCAGCGCGCCGGCCTCGACCCGCACCGGGCCGGCGACCTGCCGCACGGGGCCGAACGCCCCGTCGAAGGCCGCGGCGAGACGGTCGAGCGCGCCCGGCGCGGCGGGGTCGTGGCTGCGCGCGAGGTGGAGCCGGCCGCCCTCGCCGGGCAGTTCCACCGCCGCCTGCCAGAGTTGCGCGCCGGGCGACCACGCCTGACCCAGGATTTCGCCCACATCGAAGAGGTGGAAGGCGTCGAGCCGGTCGCGCGGGCGCAGGAAGCCCGGCGCCCGCTCCGTCAGCCGATGCAGGACCGTGCGGACCTCACTCGCGGCGAGCGGGGCGGGCAGGCGCAGGCTTGCGTCCCGCGGCAGCAACGCGGTGCGTCCCCCGCCCCCCTGGCCCAGCGCCAGCAATCCGTCGGCCCGGCGCCGGGCGACGCTGGTGAGGATCTGGCCCCGCCCGGTGCCGCCGAGCGGCAGACCCGGCGCGAGCAGGCGTCCGGGCAGGGACGCGAGGAAACCCGCCTCGTCGTCTGACGGCTCGAACGCGCGCTCCAGCGCCAGGGTCGCGCCGGTATCAGTGTCGGCCAGCGCGACCCGCGCCACCGCCCCGCGCCCGCGGGCGACGATCCGGCCCCCGAGGGAGACGAGGCGGGTCTTGCCCATCGCCGTCTCGTAGGGCTGGCCGAGGCCGAGCGCGGTCGCGTCGGCGATCCACGTGCGGGCCAGCAACTCGGTTGCAAGCGCCAGGACCACGCCTTCGTCGTAGGCGGCATTGCGCGTCGCGTAAGCCGCGAGCTGCGCCCGCAACTCGGCCTCGGTCAGGAGAATCTGGGTGGCGCCGCGGGCCTGCGCGGCGCGTTGCAGGCCGTCGAGGGCGGCCCCGTGCGCCTCGGGGCCTGCCACGGTCCCGGCATCGAGGAGGCCGGCGACGAGCCGGTCCACCGCCGCGGCGAGATCGTCCGCCACGGGGGCGGCTGCGGTGCCTCCGAGCCGGACTTCGGTGGCGCTGCGCGCCTCGCGGAAGGCGCGGATGGCCACGGCGACATGGGCGCAGCCGCCCCCGGCCGCGCAGTCGCAAGCCGCGTAGCCGACCACGTCCGGCACGAGGAAGCGCACGCTGGCGGTCGGCAGGCGCGCCGCCGGCACCGGGCCGTGCTCCAGCCCGACGGTGAGGCCGGCCGCGAGCAGGCGCTTCAGCTCCGCGACCGCCGCGGCGCCGAGCCCCGCCTCGAAGGCCGCGCCGTCGAGGCTGCCGGGGTCCCAGGTCGCCGCCTCGGTCGCGGGCGAGGCGGCTTGCGCCTGGTAGGCGACCACGAGGGCGACGCGGTGGCGGCACATCCCGCTCGCCGGGCAGGTGCAGGCCGCCTCGCCCGGCGGACGGCCGGGCTCCAAGCGGGTCACGGTCCCGTCGGGGAAGCGGGCCTCGATCGTGCCGTCCGGCGCTTCCGCCAGCGCCGGCCTCTGCCCGGCCGCGACCTCGCGGGTCGCCCGCTTCACCAGCCCGGCATTGGCCAGCTGGATCAGGCCGTCCTCGGTCAGGGCGAGAAGGTCGGGGCGGGCCATGCCGAATTTTTAGCTCCGTACGACCTGGGCGAGCCAGCCCGCGAGTTCGCCCGGCGTCATCGCGGCGATCTCGGCGCCCGCCTCGACGAGGCGACGCGCCATCACCCGGTCGAAATCCGGCTTCGCCTGCGAATCGAGCGCGGCGAGCCCGAGCACCCGCGTGCGCTGGCTCGCGAGCGCCCGCACCTGCGCGACGAGGACGGCTTCGCTCGCGCCCTCGTAGAAGTCCGAGATCACCACGACGATCGCCCGCTCCGGGGCGGTGATCTTTTCGCCCGCATAGGCCAGCGCCCCGCCGATATCGGTGCCGCCGCCGAGCTGGACCTTCATCAGCAGTTCGCAGGCATCGTCGCAGTCGCGCGTCAGGTCCACCACCGCGGTGTCGAAGGCGATCAGGTGGGTCTCGATCCCCGGTAGGCGCCACAGGCAGGCCGCCATCACCGAGGCGTGGATGACGGAGTCGAGCATCGACCCGCTCTGATCGACGAGCAGGATCACCTGCCAGGGCCGCATCTGCCGCCGGTTGCGGGCGAAGAAGTGCAGCCGCTCGACGGTGACGCGGGCTCGCTCGGGATCGTAGTGGCGCAGGTTGTCCCGGATGGTGCGGTTCAGGTCGAGGTCGCGGGCGCCGGGCAGGCGGGTGTGGCGGCGCCGGTCGAGCACCCCCGCGAAGGCCACGGCGAGGTCGCGGGCCAGCGTCTCCGTGAGGCGGCGCACCACCTCCTGCACGAGCTTGCGCGCCATCACGAGGACGTCCGGCGCCATCAGGTGCTTGGTGCGCAGAACCGCCTTGAGCAGGGTCTCGTTGGGCTCGACGCGGGCCAGTACCTCGGGGTTCGTCACCACGTCGTCGATGGCGTAGAGCTCGATCGCGTCGCGCTCCATCCGCTCGATGGTCTCGCGCGGGAACAGGGTGTGGACCTCGTTGATCCAGCCCGGCACCGTCAGGGCCGAGCCTTCGCGCCCCCCTTGCCGGCGCACGCCGCGGGCCTCGCCGCCCGCGTCGCGGCCGTAGAGCCAGTCGAGCGCCCGATCCATCGCCGCCGCCCGGCCGTCGAGCCGGCAGCCGGCCCCGGCGCAGGCGGGTTCCGCCGCCTCGCCGAGGATCAGCCGCCAGCGCGTGGCCGCGTCGAGGCTCACCGCAGCCGCGTCCCGGCGAGCAGGCTCGGGCCGCGCAGCAACTCGCTCGCGGTGACGGGATCGAGGTCGCCGAAGGTCTGGCGGCTCGTCTCCCGGCTCCACGGACGCTCAAGCGTCAGTTCGCGCAGCGTCTGCTCGGCATCCTCGAACTCAGGCGCGCCGGTGAACAGGCCCTTCTCGAAATGGAGATAGGCGAGGCCGGTCCCGCCGTCGGTGAAGGTGAGGCCGCGCTCCAGCCAGTGGATGTCGCCGTGGTCCTGCTTCTCGCCGAGCGGCCAGCCGATGGCGGCCATGCCGCGCAGGCGCTTGGCCTCGACGACGGCGCCGGCGAAGCGGTCGGTCTTCGTCGCCGCCCGCTCGGCCTCGGTGAAGGCGTGGGTCTCGCGGGCGAGTTGGCGGAAGGGTTGGGCGATCTCGTAATCGCCGAACAGGGCGCCCCAGGCGGCGAGTGCCTGCGGATCGAGATGCAGCGGATGGACGAGGCCGATCAGGCCGTCAGCCTCCTCCGAGAGGTCGATGTTGAGCGGCTCGTCGGCGGCGTCGGTGAAGCCGAGATCTTCGGCGACCCGGAAGGTCAGGGTCGGCGCGGAGCGCGGGTCGGCATCCGGGTAGGTCGCCCAGACGAGGCGCTGGGTCAGGTGGCGCACCAGCGGGTGGCTGGCGAAAAACGGCCCGAACACGGCCGGCCGTACCCGCCGCGAGGTCGCCAGCATCGCCTCCAGCCGCGCGACCTGGAGGCTCGCCACGGCGCGGGCGTCCTTCTTCAGCGCGCTCCAGCGGGCGGTGGCCGTACTGGCCTTCCCGGCATCGTCGGCCTTCACGGGCTTGGGCAGATCCTTGAGCCGCTGGCCGGCCTCGTCCTTCACCCAGGGCTTCAAGGCCTCGTCGAAGCCGGCGCGGAAGCGGCGGGGGCCGAAATCGAAGTCGAGGCCGCCGCGCGCGTCGAGGTCGAGGTCCGGCGCGAGCCGGTCCGACAGCTCCTCGGGCGAGAGGCCGCGGGCCTCGGCGAGCTGGGCGATCTTGGCCCGCGCCTTCTCCTGCAGGCCCTTGAACTTCAGCTTCTCGGCGATGCCGTTGAGGTTCATCAGCGCCACGTCGGAGCCGATGTCGCACAGCACGTCGAGGCCGGTGACCGCGCGGGCATGGGCCGATTCGCCGGGCCAGCGGCGGATCAGGCGGGTGAGGTCGCGCGCCGTGGCGTCGTTCCCGAACCACCCGAGTGCCCGCAGCGCCCAGCCGTCCTTCGAGGGCGTGCCGGCGGCGGTCCAGGCCGAGAACAGGTCGAAGGCGAAGGCCGCAAGGCTGTCGCGGGTGCAGGCCTCCCGCACCATCGGCACGCCGGCATAGACGGCATCGGGATTGGTGAAGGACAGCATCTCGCACAAGCTCGCCACCGCCTCGTCCGGCAAGGCGCCGCCCTCCTTCAGTTGGGGGCGGGCGAGCGCGCCGGGCAAGAGCCACGCCGGCGGGCGAGCGACCTTGGCCGGCACCCGCGCGAGGGGATCGCGGTCGAGCACCTGCGCCACCGCCTCGGCGACCCGCGGCTCGCTTCCCGCATAGGCCGCCACGACGCGCTCGATTTCGGCGCGCCCGTCCTCCCGGTCAGCGGCGAAGACCCGCAGGGCGTGCTCGGCGGCCTCGCGGGGCGCGCCGGGCTTGCCCACCGCGTCCGGTACGAGCCGGGTGATCGCGGTACCGCGGTGGCGACGCAGCCACGCGAGGGCCGGCTCTCGCGCCTTCTTGAGCTGGCTGAGCGCGCGGGCCGCCGGGGGGGTGAGGGCGGCGGCGTCGACCGTCAGGATCGAGGGCAGGAGGCGGACCGGATCGGCCTCGACCAGGGCGACGAGGCCCGGCAGGGCCTTCTCGCCGAAGCGGTCGAGCATCGTCGCGACGATCACCGGCAGGGTCGAGACGTGGCCCTGGCCCGCGACCACGTCGGTGAGCGACCACAGCGCGAGCGCCAGGGCTTCCGGCTGCTTCTCCATCCCCTCGATCAGCCGGCGGTAGGGCGAGGGCGCCCAGTAGCGGCAGCTCGCATCGATCTGTTCGAGGCGCGCGGCGAGCCAGGCGATGAGCGCCTTCGCGTCGTCCTGGGGGGGCGCGGAGGGCGGCGGGGGGATCTTGACCCAGCTCTGCTTCAGGTCGGCGGCCTCGGCCTCGGCGATGAAGGCGGGCAATTCGCTCAGCTCCGTCAGGACGTGGGCGTGATAGGCGCGCCAGGAATGCTCCTCCACCACCGGCCTCTCGAAGCCGAACGGCGTCGGCAGGGGATCGAGGGCGAGGACGAGGTCGTCGGCGCGCCGCGCGCTCGCCCGCCAGGGCGGATCGCGCAGGACGCGGGGCCACGCCTCCCGCGCGGCCAGCGGCACGGCGCGGGCCTGCACCAGCCCGTCGAGGACGCGCGCGGCGCGCCCGTCGCCCTCACCGAGCCATCCCCTCACCGTGTCGAGGCCGTGGGCGTCGAGGGCGCGCACGGCCCGCGCCCGGAGCGCCGGCTCCGCCCGGCCGGTGGCGAGCGCGGCGAGGCAGCGCGGGACGAGGGCGGCCGGGTCGGCGGCGAGCGCCGCGTCGAGGCCGGCGGCGACCGGCTTCTGGTGCAGGTGCGGCAGCAGGAGGGAGAGCGCGCCGGTTTCGCCCGTGGACAGAATCGCCCGCGCCAGAGCCGTTCGCTCGTCGTCGAGGGCGTAGTGCAGGAGCCAGTCGAGGGCCGGCAGCGCGGGCTGGCCGGCGGCGTCCGCCACCGCGAGCAGGGTGGCGGCGGCCTCGGAGACGTCGAGGGCGCAGTAGCAGAAGTAGAGGTGGTAGCTGCGCTTGGTCCGCCAGCGCGCGGCGGCCTCCGGCGGCGCGTCGACGATCAGCGGCAGGAAGGTCGTGTCCGCCGCGACATCGATCCCGGCGGCGTCGGCCGCCTCCAGCACGGCGAGCGGTTGCAGCGGGTGGGACGCCGGACGGTCGTCGGCGAGCAGGAAGGCGAAGGCGGCGGCACTCGGCCAGTCGGGATCCTCGGCGATCCGCGCGTTGAGATGGGCGACCGCCGCATCGTATTCGGCCTCCGGCGCGTGGACGAGGGCGGCGCGCAGGGCGAGGAACAGGGGATGGGCCCAGGCGAGGTCCTGATAATGCCCCTTCTTGGCCGCAGGCCGCATCGCGTCGGCGAGACGGGCGACTGCCACCGCGCCGCCGTTCCCGACGAAGAAGCGCAGGGCCGCCTCGAACAGGGGGCGCAGCTCGTTGTCCAGGCGCGAGCCGTGCCGGCCGGCCTTGCGCGCCTCCTCCAGGGCCGCGGTGACGGCCGCGATCCAGTCGGACAGCCCGTCCGGCGACGGTTTCTGCGCCACGAGCCGGCCGCAGGTTCCGGGGCCGACCTGCGCGATCAGCGGCTCCCGCAAGACCTGCCATGCAGCGTCCGCATTCAGGTGACGGCCGGGCCGCAGGCGGGTCGGCAACGGCGTCCCGTCGAATACGGCGCGGGAGGGGGCCGGAGCGGCGGCCGCGGCCTCCGCGGGGGGCGCCTCGGCGACGGGCGCGGCGGCGGATTCCACCGGCTGCGGGGCGGGTTCCGCCTCGGCCGGAATCCCGGTGGCCGGCGCCTCCTCGGCAGCCTTGACGACCTTGGCCTTCGGGGCCGCGGCAGGCGCTGCCGACCCTCCCGCCGAGCCGTCGGCGCGGGCATAGCCCTTGGCGGTCTTCTCGCGGACGAGCTTGTCCTTCTCTCTCTCGGCGGCGGCGGCATCCGAAAAGGTCTTGTCCTTGCTCTGCCCCTGGGTGCCGATGCGCCCGAAGCGCACCGTGAGCGTCGCGCCCGCGACAGAGGCCTCCCAGAACTTGGCGGCTGTGCCCTCGACCAGTTCGTAACGCTCCATGCCGTCGTCGCTCCTTCTCCGTCGAAATTCTAATCCAGGCCCGATGCGGCGAGCAGGCTCGGCGCGCGCAGCAACTCGCTCGCCGTCACGGGGTCGAGATCGCCGAAGCGGTGCCGCGCCGAGGTTCCCCAGCCGTCCTCGGTGAGGCTCAGCGTCCGCAGGGTCTGGACGCCGTCGCCGTCCGGGCCGGGGCTGTGCCAGAAGCCGTCCTCGAAATGCAGCACCGCCGTCAGGCCGGTGCCGCCGGGCAGCGTCACCCGGCGGCGCACGTCGTGGACGTGCTCGCTTGCCGCGTTGGTGGTCCAGCCCTGGCTGCGCAGGCCGCGCAGCCGCCGCCCGGCGACGCGGGCGCCGTCGAAGCGGTCGATCTCGGCGCGGCCCCTCTCGGCCTCGGTCGGCGCGTAGGTCTCGCGGGCGAGCTGGGGGAAGGGCTGGGCGATCTCGTAGTCGGAGAACAGGGCGCCCCAGGCGGCGAGTGCCTGCGGCTCCAGATGCAACGGATGGACGAGGCCGACCACGCCCTCGGCGCCGTCGAGGGCGAGCGCTCCATCCTCGCCATCGGTGGCCGAGAGATCCTCGGCCAGCCGGAAGACGCGACGGGGCGGGCTCGTCGGCGCGCCGTCCGGGTAGAGGCCCCAGACGAGGCGTGCGGCGAGGTGGCGGATCAGCGGATGCTCGGCGAAGAACGGCCGGAACACGCTCCAATCGATGCGGCGCTGATGCGCCAGCATGGTCTCCAGCCGGGTGATCTGGAGCCGGGCGGCGGCCTCGGCATCCTTCCTGAGGGCCGCCCAACGCTTGCCCGCCTCCTTCGCGGCCTCGGGATCGTCGGCCTTGGTCGGCCGCGGCAGGGCCGGGAGGCGGCGGCCCTCGGCGTCGCGCAGGAACGGCCGCAGCGCCTCGTCGAAGCCGACGCGGAAGCGCCGCGTGCCGAAATCGAGATCGAGCCCGCCCTTCGCGTCGAGGCCGAGATCGGGCGAGAGCCGGTCGGCGAGGTCCACCTCCTCGAGGCCCCGCGCCTCGGCGGCCTCGCCCAAAGCCGCGCCCGCCGCCTCGCGCAGTTGCAAGGCCGGGTTCTTCTCGGCGATGGCGGAGAGGTGCATCAGCGCCACGTCGGTGCCGATGCCGGCCAGCACCGCGATGCCGGCCTTGGCCCGCGGCTTCAGGCCCGCCTGCCCCCAGGCGCGGACCTGGCGGGCCAGGGTGCGGGCGCAGGCGTCGCCCCCGAGCAGCGCCGAGGCCCGCATCGCCCATTCGCCCGCAGCGGGGGCGCCGGCCGCGATCCAGGCCTCGAACAGCGCGCCCGCGAAGGCATCGAGGCTCTCCGGCGTGCAGGCCGCGCGCACGGGCGCGAGGCCTGCATAGGGGAGGAGCGGATCGGAGAAGGCGAGCATCTCGCAGAGCAGGGTCACGCCCTCGTCGGGCAGGGCACCGGCCCCGCCTAGTACCGGGCGCGGCAGGGCGGCGGGCACGAGCCAGGCCGGCAGCTTCGGCGGCTTGGCCGGCACCTGATCGAGCGGGTCGCCATCGACGCCGCTCGACGCCGCCTCCCCCACGCGCGGGTCGCGCTCGGCATAGGCCGACAGGGCGGCATCGAGGGCGGCGCGCCCCGCCTGTTCGGCGGCGAGGAAGCGCAGGGCCGCGTCGGCGGCGTCGCGTTCGAGGCCGGCGGGCCCGAGGGCGTCGGGCAGGAGCCGCATCGCGGCTTTGGCCGGATGGGCGCGCAGCCACGCCACGGCCGCGGGCCGCGCCCGCTTGATCCGCAGGAAGGCCCGCGCGACGACCGGGGCGAGCCCGGCCGCATCGACCGTCGCGATGGGGGGCAGCATGTCGGTGGGCTCGGCGGCGACGAGGGCCGCGAGGCCCGGCACCGCCCGCTCGCCGAAGCGGACGACCATGCCGGCGATCGTCGCGCGCCAGTCGCCGTAATTCGCCAGCAGCGGTCCGGTCTTCTCCCACAGCAGCAGGGCCAGGGGCTCGGGCTGCCACGGGACCGCGCGGAACCAGGGGCCGTAGTTGAAATAGTAGAAGCCGGCGAAGTCCTCGCGGGTGAGGTCGAGCCGCCGGTCGAGCCACGCGAGGGCGGCGTCCGCGGGCGCGTCGTCCGCCGGCACCGGCTCGGCCGGAGGCGGAATCGGCATGTCGTACTCGGCCCTGGCCTCCGCCTCGCGGATCGCCCCGGCGAGGTCGTCCAGGCTCGGCACGATGCGGCCGGCGCGATAGCCGTAGCCGTCGCGGTCGAGGGCCTTCTCGGCATCGAAGCCGTGGGCGAAGGGCGTCGGGATCGGCGCGAGGGACAGTTCGATCCGCCCGCGCGCCGTCGCCTTGCGGCGCCAGGGCGGGTCGCGCAGCAACGGCGGCCAAGCCGCGCGCGGCGCCTGCGGCCGGTCGTTCTCCGCCATGAGCCGCTCGAGCCGCCCGGTCGCCTTCGTCCCGCCCTCGGCGGCCCAGGCCCGCACGGTCTCGGGCCCGTGGCGCCCGGCCAGGGTCACGAGGCGGGGGCCGTAGGCGGCCTCGCCCTTGCAGTCCAGCGCCGCGAGGTAGGCCCGGACCATCCAATCCGGGAGGGCGGCGTCGCCCGCATCGAGGGCGTCCCGCACCAGCTTGGCGCCGGTGAAGGGCAGGAGCGCGGTCAGCGCGTCGTCGGCGCGGGTGTCGAGCAGGGCCCTGGCCACGAGGGTGCGGTCGGCTCCAGTCGCGGCGTCGAGGAGCCAGACGAGGGAGGCGGTCGCCGGCTCGCCGGCCGCGCGGGCCACCGCGACCGCCGTGGCGGCGGCCTCGGCGGGGGTGACGTCGCAGGTGGCGAGACTCGCCTTGTGGTAAGGCCGGCTGCGCCAGGGGGCCGCCTGCGACGGCGGCAGGTCGAGGATCAGCGGGACGGCGGCGTGGCCGTGACCGTAATCGGGATCGGCCGCGAAGAACCGCTCCAGCACGGGCAGGGGGCGCAGCGCGTGGGCGGCCTCCGGCCGGTCGTCCGCGAAGACGTGGGCGAGCCAGGGGCCGAGATGTTCGTTCCCCTCCGCCGCGTCGAGCCGCAGGGCGGCGGCGAGCGCGGCCTCGTAGCCCGCCTCCGGCGCGGCCGTGAGGGCGGCGCGCACGCCGAACGTCGTCGGGACGTCCCAGATCGAGGCCGGCATGATCGCGTAGGCGCCTTCCGGGCGCGGTCGCAGCCGGTCGAACAGGGCGACCAGCGTCTCGGCGCCGGAGCGGGCCACGAGCCAGCGGGCGAAATGCGCGAAGGCGGCCCGTGCCGCCGGGCCCTGCGGGCCGGGCCGCTCGCCCCAGCGGCGCTGATCCATCGCCGGACAGGCCGCCTGGAGGGTCTCCAGCCATTCGCGGGCCTGGCCCAAGTCGGGGGGCGCGGGCTCTCGGTCGAGCCGCGCCGCGAGGGGATCGGCCTGCGCGCGGGCCGCTTCGGCCGCCGCCGCCAGCAGCGGGCGGATCAGGCCAGCGAAGGCGGCCCAGTCGGTCTCGGGATCGAGCGAGGCGCCGGGCCGGGTGCGGGTCGGAAGCGGCACGGCGGAGAAAATCGCGGCCCCGTCCGGGCGTGGCGCCCCCTGGACCGGGGCGGTCTCGGCGAGGGCCGGCGGGGCCTCGTCCGGTTCGGGCGAGGCGGCGGCGCCGGAAGGGTGGTAACCCTTGGCGGTCTTCTCCCGCACGAGCCGGGCGAGTTCGGCCTGCGCGGCCGCGGCGTCCGAAAACGTCTTGGCCTTGGACTGGCCCTGCGTGCCGAGCCGGCCGAACCGGACGGTGAGGACGCTTCCCTCGGTTCCGGCTTCCCAGAACTTGGACGACGATCCCGCCGTCAGCTCGTAGCGCTGCATCCGGTCTCCTGGTCGGGGGCCGTATCACGGAGCCGTGATAGACCCCGAGGCTTCGCCTCAGGTCAACCCGTAGCGGGCGAGGCGGGCGGCGACCCGCGCCTCGCGGGCCAGCGCTTCGGCCTGATCGAGGGGGCCCGCACGCTGGCGCATCCAGGCCAGGGCTTCGGCCTCGGCGCGGGCCTCGCCGAGGCCGCTGCGGCGCAGGATCGCCACGGCGATGCGCTCGCGCTCCCGCGGCGGGAACCATGCGAAGGCCATCCGCAGCGACGGCAATGCGCGCAGAAAGTCGTCGTCGCCCCAGGCGGCGACCAGCCCCTCGACCGCCGCGAGCGTGGCGTCGCCCGCGATCTCCTCCCGCGCCAGCGCGAATAGACCGGTGAGAAAGTCGCCGAGGCTGTCGGGTAGGCCGACGCGGCGCAGCCGGCGCGCCGCCTCCTCCGCGCCGGCCCCCACTTCGCCGCAGGCGACGAGGAAGCCGAGCGCCGCGCCGGCGAGCGCGGGCGGCGCGTCGGGGTCGGCGAGCCGGCGCCCGAGCATGGCGACGAAGGGCGGGCGCAGGGGCGCGAGGTCGGGCAGGTCGTCGGCCGCGTCGCGAAAGAGGTCGCGGACGGCGATCATCAGGTCGAGGGTGGCGAGCCCGGCGCGGGGATCGGCGAGGCCCTCGACGAGGCCCAGCGCCCGCTCCACCAGGGCGAGGCAGAGCCGGGCCAACGCGGGCCGGGCCGCCTCACTGAGGGCCGCGCCGAAGCGGTGGAGCCGGACGATCCGACGGCCCGCGGCGCCGAGGCCCGCGGGGTCGTGCGCCCCGGCGATGCCGCGGCTCAGCCGCGCCAGCAACTCGCCCTCGATGGCGAGGCCTGAGAACAGCGCGCCCGAGAGGGCGGCCGCGAGCACGGTCAGGGCGTCCGGCTCCGCCTCGATCCGGGCGGCGAGCCGGGCGGTGGCCGCCATGGCGAGCGTGCCGCCCCATTGCGAGGCCTCGATCAGCGCGCCGGGCCAGTGGGGATGGGACGCGATCTCGAAGGTCTCTCGGGGCAGGCCCGGCTCGGCGAGGTCCGGCCCCTCGGCCCGGTTCACCCCCGGAAGGCCGAGGATGCGGAGCCGGTGGAGCAGGTGGGCCCGCGGGCGGTCCTCGGGCTCGGCCCAATCGAGCGCGATCCGGCGCCGGCCTGCGCCCGGCTCCAGCCCGGCGGCGCGCAGGCGCTCCTCGACATCGGCGACCAGCGGCGGCCGGCGCGTGCCCGGCGCAAGCCGCCCCTCGCGGGTGCCCGCGAGCGCCCGCAGCATCGCGGCGAGCGCGGGATGGCCCGGCATGGCGGCGCTCGCCGTCCAGGCCGGGGGCGCGTCGAGGGCGTCCTTGACGAGGTTCGCTAGGGCGGCGTCGATCAGGTCGGCCCGCAGCACCGCCGGATGCGCCCGGAGCCGCGCCAGCCCCTCGGCATGGACCGCCCAGGCGATGCGGTCGGCGGTCGAGACCACCTGTCCGGCGCCCCGCAAGGCGGCGCTGAACGCATCGAACGCCCAGTCCGCGCCGGCAGTCAGCCCGCCTTCGGCAACGCGCTCGTAATAGCCGGGCGAGGGCATCCCGGCACTGTATCCCGAGAAGCGGTCGAGCCGGGGATAGGAGTAGGGCACCACGTAGCTGCCGGTGCGCAGGCCCTCCTCCGGTTCCGCCGGCACGGGCCGGGTGCCGTCGGCCTGCGCCGCGTAGCGCCGGATCGCTTCCGCGTGCCAGCCGCCGCAGACCAGCACGACCGGCCGGCCCGCGGCCGCGCGCAGGGCCCAAGCGGCGTGCGCCGCCATGAAGCGCTCGCGCGCCTCCTCCGCCGGGTCGTCGGTGCCGGGCGGGCGCAGCAGATCGAAGTAGCGGGCGAGCCGGGCCGGCAGTTCGGCCTCCGGCGCGGCTTCGGCCAGCGCGTCCCACAGGGCGTCCTGATCCTCGGCACCGAGCGCCGCGGCGAGCGCCCGCTCGGCGGCCTCGGCCCGCGCCCCGTGCGGGTCGGCATAACGGTTGCGCCGCTCGCCGAAGGCCGGATCCCAGGCGGGCAGGTCGCAGAACAGCGTCTCGGCCCCCACCGCGCGCCCGGCGACGAGGGCCTGCCATTCCGGCGAAAAGGCGCAGAACGGCGCGTAGGAGGCGGCACTGCCCCGCTCGTTCGCCCGGAACGAGAAGATCGCCACCGGGAGCGCGTGATCGAGGGCGAGGTCGGGCAGATGCGGGTTGAAGTCCGCCGGCCCCTCGATCAGCACGAAGGCCGGCCGCAACACCTCGATCGTGCGGCGCACCAGCCCGGCACAGGCCGGCGAGTGATGCCGGACGCCGACGACGGTCAGGCCCTCCATGGGCAGTTCCCCGGAGTCCGGGATTCCGAAGGGATCATCCCTTCGGCGGGGTTTGGGGCCGAGCCCCATGAATGGCTTCGCCGACCAGGGCTCCGCCCTGGACCCGCGAAGGGCTTGCCCTTCGAACCCGATGTTCGCGTCGGCCTCACTGTGGGGTCAGCAGGTGGCGTGCCGCGTAGAGTTCGCGCCAACCCTCGCCCTTGCGGCCAGCCACGCGCTGGTCGAGGTAGCGGCGCAGCCGCGCGAGGTCCTCGGCGTCGTCCTTGGCGGCGGTGCCGGCCAGACACGCCACGATATCCTCGGGGCGCCCGGCATCGCCCCGCAGGAAATGCGCCTTGACCCCGATGGCGTGGGCCACGCTGACGGCCTCGGCCGTGCTCATCACCGAGGAGAGCTTTTCGAGCCCCTTGCCCTCGGAATCGACCGCCTCGCGCAGTTCGCGGAAGCAGGTGACGAGAAGGTCGAGCACCCCCGGGTCGGGCGCCCGCGGCACCCCGGAGCGGGCGAGCAGAAGCGCCGCCTCCCGCCGCACCAGTTCCCGCTCGGCCGCCGCGTCGGCGATGGGGAAGACGGTCTCGAAGCCGAAGCGGCGCTTGAGCGCCGCCGACATCTCGTTGACGCCCCGGTCGCGGGTGTTGGCAGTGGCGATCAGGTTGAAGCCCTCGCGGGCGTAGACCATGCCGGCCTCGCCGGTGAGTTCGGGCACCGCCAGCACCCGGTCGGAGAGGACGGAGAGCAGGCTGTCCTGCACCTCCAGCGGGCAGCGGGTGATCTCCTCGAAGCGCACGATGCGCCCCTCCCGCATCCCGCGGTGGAGGGCACCGGGCACGAGCGCGTGCTCGCTCGGCCCCTCGGAGACCAGCAGGGCGTAGTTCCAGCCGTAGCGGATCTGGTCTTCGGTCAGCGAGGCGCCGCCCTGGATCGTCAGCGTCGAGGAACCGCTGATCGCGGCGGCGAGCAATTCGGACAACAGGCTCTTCGCTGTCCCCGGCTCGCCGATCAGCAGGAGGGCGCGCGAGGTGGCGAGCGTGACCATGGCGCGCTCGACCAGCGCGGGGGCGCAGACGACCTTGGCCGCCTCGGGCCGGTCGCCGCAGATGAAGCGCCGAACGGCCTGGAGCGAGAGGCCCCAGCCGGGCGGGCGCGGCGCGGTGTCCTCCGCCGCCAGCCGCGCCAGTTCCTCCGCATGGACGATCTCCGCCGGGGGACGCTGGCGCGCCTCGCCCTCCGTCCTCGCCCGTGCCGCTCGCGCCATTCCGTGTCCCCCGCCATCGCAATCCGGACCGGCCGCCGCCGGGCCGACCGGTCGGGGGAGGGTAGCATAGGGTGTAGCCTACACCGCCCGCTTCAGGCACGCCGCCATGCGCTCCGGCTGCAGCCGGCCGCCCGCGGTGCGGGAGGCGTTCTCGCATCGGCCCCAGACGCTCGCGTCGCCGGGATCGAAGACACCCGCCGTGCCCTTGTCCTTGGGCCGCAGGTCCTGGCTGCGAATGCCATGAGCAAGTCGCGTCAAGTTTCGTAGTCCGATATGGCGCGACTTTCGCGGACCTCATAAGGCGCACGGCCTCATCCGTCACCGCCGCCTATGTCTCGAAATCCTACATGGCGCTCTCCCTCGACATCGAGCCGCCGGTGATCCTCAGGCGGCGAAAAGGTCGCGTGCTGCGCGTCGGAGCGCGTCATTCATCCGCGACTGCCAACCGGGCCCGGTCGCCCTGAACTGCTCGAGCACGTCCTGATCCAGGCGCAGGCTCACGAGCTGCTTCGTCGGCGCTTTCTGCGGGCCGCGTGAGCGGCGCAGGCCGGCCGCCATCTCCGGGAACGCCTCGCGGAACGGCCGCGCGCCGCGGGCCTCGTCCTCCGTCGTCTCGGGGTTGTCAGGATCAGCCGCGATTCCGGCCTGGATACGGGCCTCATCCTCGTCGGTGATCGGGGGCAGGTTGATCTCAGGCATCCTCATAGATCCTCCGCTCTTTACGGCTGGCCGGGCGCAGGCTGACCAGGGACAGAGCCTCGCTACCGAGCGGCGCGACGACCGCGGCAACGATCAACCGACCCTCGAACTCGCCCAGCAGCTTGATCCGGGTGCTGCCGAAAGCACTTGGGCTGGCGGCCACCACCACGGCGCCATCGAAGTCGAAGCCGTCGGCGAACGCTGCGAAGTCCAGGCCGTGCTTGGCGAGGTTCGTCTCCCGCTTCGGCTCGTCCCAAACGATCTGCATATCTGTATCTACGATTTGCTGCCCGGCCGGTCAATCTGATTGTAGATACGAAAAGCGGGTTGGCATGGCGGATCGAACATCCGGCATCTGACCTAATCGGTTGGCTTTAGACTGGGCTGATCGAGAGGATCAGCCGGGAGGACCAGGGCAGCGAGGATCGAGAACGTCAGGATGGAAGCGGGTATGGAAGGGCTCCGCGAAGATGCGCTGTCGTAGTACGCGCACGAGAGATCGGCACCGCCCTCAAGCCGCGATGGAACAGCGAGCTGAGCAGCAACAGGTTGACGCAAACGCAGAGTAAGGTAGGAATCCTACCGCCGAACAAATCACGGCTCTAATTGCGCCCTTTCTCCCGGCTCAAGGGCAAGCTTTCGCGGGCGCTTTCTTTGCGAAGGTGCCGTGTTTGCTTCGCTTGATACGCTGCCCGTGCACAGTGTCGCCGCCGATCTTCCGGTGCTTCAGGAGGTGACCATTTCCGAGGCCACGACTTCGCGCGCGCCTTCGCGTTCTCGCACCCTTGGGGGGCTCGTCGCGGCCACCGTGCTGCTTCCGCTCGCGATCCTGCTGCTCGGCCTCTGGGAGGGGCAGCGCGGCGCCGACGATGGGGCCGAGTTCGCAGCCGAGCGCGACCGGCTTTCTAGGGTCGTGGCGGATCTGGAGGCCCGCTCGCCGCGAGACGGGCGGCCTGATTACCGCATGCAGTTCCGCCACAACGGCCAGAACTACGGCGGGCCCTATGCCGTGGTGAAGGCGCGCGAGGCGCGGGACGAGGCCGGAACGCTCGCCACCGTGATGGACTGGCGCCGGCTGCTCCCGCCGGTCGCGGTGGTGGGCGGCGGCGTTGCCGCTGCACTCTCCCTGATCGTGCTGCTGGCCGGCGCCTTACTCGGAGGGCTGGGCCGCCGCTCGCGAGACGCGCTGGTGCGCGGTTTCTCGGTGATGCGCCGGGTGCTTCCCGCCCTCCTCGCCGTCCAGATCCTGGCCGCGACCGCGGGCTTCGTCGCCGTGATCCTGTTCGAAGCCGGGATGTTCGTGCCGGGCGGCCTCAGCAGTGGCGGGATGAAGCTGCTGGCGCTCGCCGCCGTGGCCGTCGGCGCCGTGATCATCGCCGCCGGCGGTGCGCTTCTCGGACTGCGCCGCGCGCTCGACGCTTTCGAACCCGACCCGCTGCCGATCCTCGGTCGCCGGATTTCACCCGCCGAGGCGCCGGGCCTGTGGCGGCTCACCGAAGGGCTCGCCGAGCGGATGGGCGCGCTCAAACCCGAGGCTTTGGTCGTGGGCTTGACCGAAGGCTTCTTCGTCACCGCAGGCCACGCCGTGCTGGAGCCGGGCGGCACCCAGCTTACAGGCCGCATCCTGTACGTGCCGCTGCCCCATCTCGCCCTGATGCGCGGCGACGAGATCGCGGCGATCCTCGGCCACGAACTCGCCCACTATGCCGGGGGCGATACCGCTTACAGCGCACGCTTCCTGCCGATTTATGCCGGCGTCGGGCGCTCCCTCGAAGCCGTGGCGAGGGGCCAGCAGGGCTCGCTCGGCCTGCTCGGGCCGTCGGTGCGGCTCGGCCTGTTCGTGATGGAGCGTTTCCACCTTGCCGTGCGCCACTGGAGCCGGGTGCGCGAGTTCGCGGCCGACGCGGCCGGTGCCGGGGCGACCTCGACGGAGGCCTCCGCGCGGGCGCTCCTGCGTAGCGGCGCGCTGGGTCCCCGTATCACCGAGACCCTGGACGAGGCGGCCGATGTGCCTTGCTCGGCTCCGCCTGACCTCGTAGCGGCGATCCTCGATCGCGCCGGCACGCGCGGCCTCGACGATCCCGCGGCTCATCTGGAGCAGGAGCAACCTCACCCCACCGACACGCACCCGCCGACGCGCGAACGCATCGCGGCCCTGGGGCGGACGATCGACGCCGATCTTCTGGCAGCGGCCGGCGTCGCGCCACCGCCCCATGCGCTGGGGCAGCTCGCCGCCTACTTCGCCGACCCGGCCGGGCTGTGCCGGGCGGCAAGCGGCGATTTCCTCGGCGCGGTCCGCGCGCAAGAGGCGGCCGTGCGGGCGCATCTGGAGGCGACGGTCGCGGGGGTCGGCAACGAAGAGCAAGTGCTTCACGCCAACCACCGCGCCCGCGGGCTTGCGCTGGCGGTGGGCGGCGGCCTGTTCGCCGCTGTGGCGCTTGCCCTGGCCCTGTTCCGCATCCCGGGGATTTCGCCTCATGAGGCTCGCATCGTCCTCGCGGTGGCGCTCACGTTCGCTGCGCTCTTCGGCGCGGTCGGCGGCTTCATCCTGTGGCGGGGCGATCCGCTCGCCCTGACCCTGAGTCCGGAGGGGCTCAAGGCGCCGGGCCTCGACCGGATGATTCCCTGGGAGGCTGTGGCCGATCTCGACATGACGCTCAGTCAGAGCACGATGGTGACCCGCTTGCTGCTGCCGCCCGAAGCCGCCTTCCCGCAGCGCGTCCCCGGCGGCCGCAACGTGAAGCTCGATCGCAAGCGCGGCATCGTCACCGTCTCGGTCGGCCTGCCGCGCGGGATGAAGCCGCAGGATTTCGCCGACCTGATCGGCCGCTACCAGGCAGCCCACCAGGCCCGCCGGATCCTGGCGGAGCAGGCCTCGACCGAGCGGACGCCTACCGAGACTGGCACGGCCCGCGCAACTCCTTCCGAAGCACAGCCTGCCTGAGGAGCCGATGAGCGTATCCCCGAAGCCCGAGACGACCCGGACGTCCGATTCCCTGCGCCTGCCGCCCGAACGTATGGGCTGGACCGCCATGTTCTTCGTGCTGTTCGGCGTCCTAACGCTCGGCGGTATCCTGGGGGCCAGCGCTTGGTTCACGGCGCCCGTCGTGGTCTCCGACTGGCAGATGCGTGAGACCGCGCAGCCAGCCCCGCAGGCTCGGGTGAGCGAAGGCAAGTGCAGCACCAAGCTCGTGATCCACATCTGCGACGTGACGCTGAATCTGCGCACGGCCCAGGGCAGCGTGACGCGGCGGGTGAACTACGTGTTCGCCGGCCTGCACGCAGGCGACTACGGCGTCGGGGTGATGGCCGATCCGGCTCGGCCCGACCTCGTCACCACCGATCTCGGCCTCGACCGGCTCTGGAACCGGACGATCACCCTGTTGGTCCTGATGGGCGCGCTCGCAGCCTGCATCTACGGGGCGCTGCTCTCGGTGATCCGCAATCGGCGTGCTGCGGGTTGAGTGGCAGGCGCGACGCTCTCAGCTCTTCGGTGCCCACCTACACGCTCGATGCGTTTAGGAAATGACGCCAGCCGGTCAGGTCACTCGGGCCCGCACGCCGCTCCAGAGCCATCAGACTGAAAATCATCCGGGCGGCCGTTCGGCGATCGGTTCGGCCTGGCGCCATCCCCACGGCATTCTCGTTCCTGACGCCGCCGAAGACGGGCCAAGAGGCGCGATTGTTACAATCTGACATCGCTTTGCATGAGCGTCGCAAAGTTCGTCGTGTCAGATTCCTCTGCACTAAGTTTGAGGCTGCCATTTCCCACGACGGATGGGTCGCGGGCTGGCGTGGTCGACCCGGGTCTTGTCACGTCATGGTGCGGAGTGCCATCATGCCAACCGAATTCGTCATCGTCACCATCGGTGCAATGTCGTGAGCATGGCCGAGACGGTCATCGACCATATCGAACGCCTCGCCCGGGTCAGCGCCTACCCGTGGAACCTGACGCGGCGCGTCTTCAGCCCCCAGCAGGCCGAGGCCGAGGCACTCGTCCTCGGTTGAATGGAGGAGGCCGGCCTGTCGGCCCGGCGCGATCCCGCCGGCAATCTCATCGGCTGACTTGAGGGGGCGGTCCCCGGAGGCCCGGCCATCGTTATCGGAGGTCACGTCGACACCGCTTCGGACGCCAGCTGCTATGTCGGAACGCTCGGCGTGCTCATGGGCATCGCGACCGTCGAACGTATCGTTCGGCGTGACACACCGCTGCGACACGCAGTCGAGGTCGTAGCCTTCGTCGCGGACGCGGCAGGCCGGTTCGGTATACCCAGGCTCGGCAGCAGGGCCGTCACTGGTAGGTTCGATCCGCACAATGCGCCCAGATGCGAACCAGCGTCTCTTCGGGATCGAGGTCGGGATTATCTTCGAGGGTGGGCGCATCGGGCAATCGGGTGTCTCGCAAAGAGCTGAGACATCGTAGAGCGCAAGCGAGGCAAGTCGCAACTTATGTTAGATGGAGTGCGGCAAATGGTTGGTACAAAAAACCCCACCGCGGCGGTGCCGGGCGGGGCCAGTCCTGGCATTCAGCAGCTTGCGCACGCTGATCGGGCGTGCAGAAGCAACATGATGCATAATATGTTACTGGTCGAAGTTATTTGACATATGCCCATAGGAAAAACCCCGCCGCGGCGAACCGAGGCGGGGCGGTAGTCCGTGTCCTTGGGAGGAACGAGACCAGCGTAGTGCATGCCGCACCGCAAGAATAGTACGGCGGCGCACAATGCACACATTTGGGGAACGCTACGCCAGCGGCGGCCCGACACGAACTACGCCGGGCACCCGTGAGCGCTTCCCGAAGGCCATTGTAGAAATGATCCCACCATTGAGCGGGCGGGACCACAAGTTTGGAAGGGACTGTACGTTTAGGCGGCGCGTACCGTAGCAAGAAAGCGCTTAACCTCGGCCGAGAGATGCTCTGACTGCCGAGAAAGCTCTGATGCTGAGTCGAGCACTTGGGTCGCTGCAGCACCAGTTTGCTCTGAAGCCTGTGCCACACCTGCGATGTTGCTCGTCACTTCCGACGCCCCTGTCGAAGCCTGGGCAACATTGCGCACGATCTCCTGTGTTGCCGCCCCTTGTTCCTCAACTGCAGCCGAAATCGTCATTGCGACTGTGTTGATCTGCTTGATGCGCTCCGTAATACCACCAATTGCCTCGACCGCTCGCGTCGTTGCGCTCTGAATGAGATTAATCTGGCTCGAGATCTCGTCTGTGGCCCGCGCAGTTTGGTTTGCTAGCTCCTTGACCTCGGCAGCGACCACGGCGAAGCCGCGCCCGGCTTCGCCGGCCCGCGCCGCCTCAATCGTGGCATTAAGCGCCAAGAGGTTGGTCTGAGCCGCGATGGTTGAGATCAATTGGACGACGTCGCCAACTTTGGTAACCGCCATGCTCAGTTCGTGAACTTGCAACGCAGTCTGATCCGCTTCGCTCGTGGCGACCTGCGCCAAGTCCGACGAGCCAGAAACCTGTCGACCGATCTCCTGCACGGAGGCGCCCAGTTCCTCGGCGGCCGAAGCTACGGTGTTCACATTCGCTGAAGCCTGCTCGGCTGCGGCTGCGACAGCCGTGGATTGGCATGCCGTCTCGGTCGCCGAGGCGGTCATCTGCTGGGCCGTAGCTTGCAGCTCGGTGGCCGAAGCTGAGACCAAGCCCACGATGCCACCTACTGCGCCCTCAAACCCGTCCGCGAGCTCCATCATCGTACGCTTGCGTTCGGCAGCAGCCGCTTCGTCAGCGCGGCGGCGAACTTCGGCCTCCTCGGCTGCCTTGCGGGCCACCATTGTCTTGATTCCCTCAACCGCTCGACCAACCGCGCCGATTTCGTCACCGCGGATGGCTTCCTCAATGTGGGCATCGATCTCGCCCTGCGCCATGCGTTGCAGAACGCCAACCAGTCTGCCGAGCGGCCGGTTAATCGCGCGCAAAACAATCAGGCCGGCCAGCACCAGAGCGCTCAGGAGACCTGCAACTGCCGCCCCGATTAGAGTGTACGTGCCGGCCACCGCCTCATCCAGCCCCTGCGCCTTCGCAGCGGCAAGTTCGTTCGCCTGAACAGTGGCTCGCTCGTTCATCCATACATTCAGCTGCCGACGCGCCGGAATGCCTACGTCCCGAGCAAGTTTAAAAGCCGCCTCGCGCTGACCGCTCACCCTAAGATCGCTCACGCGGTCGAGGATGGCGAAGTAAGCCTCGATGTCATGACGCGTGTTCTCGTTGGCGGTGCGTCGCTCCGGCGAGTCGGACAGAGTGACCAGTCGGCTGATCGCCTCTCGCGCTTCGGTCATTGCGCTCTGCTGCAGATCTTTGAACCGCTCTGCCTTTTGAAGATCCTGCTCCAAGAGCATATTGCGATCCATTAGTGCTGCCTCGGTTACACCACCCCGCAAATGCATCAGGGCATCAAGTCTACCGCCCTGAAAGTCTACAATTCCTGCTGTCCGCTTGGAGAGCGTACTCATGATTGAACTTGCGTAGGTGACCAGCCCCGCGCTGATCACCATGGTCATGGTAAGCGGAATGGCAATCTTCACGATCAATTTGGCGTTGCGGAAAAATTTCATCAGCGCACCCGGCATTTTCGCTTTCAAAGTGTACTAGCTATCATAATAGTTAATACATTGCTGTCTTTGATTAAATGTTCGAATTAGTCTTTCATTGAAATTTTCGTGATTTCAACTATAGATTTCAGTGATATGTCGGTGAGTTGAGGGCTCACGGTAAAGCGCGAACTTTAATCGTAATGCATCTTTTGGTTTAATTTTATGCATGAACCGCCCTCAGTGCATCTCAATCTTGTCGATGCCGATGAAGGTGCCATTGCTCAACTTATGAAACGCGAATTGCACCCTGATCTCCGACACCTTCGCAATGGCGCCCCCGAAGACGACCGAGGGGCTGGCGGTGATCGGGCTGGCCTTGGCCCTTCACACAGAGGGGGCGGTCTGCGGCGTCGACGAAGGCGACGACGAGTTCGTCCCAGTCTCGGCGGCGCGGGCCATTCTATCGGTGACGGGTGCAAGCCCGCCACCGGACTTCATGGGGTACGGCAACGAGCCGGACTTTCGCGAGCGGGAGCGCGCCGCGCTCCATGATCGGCCCGGCCGCATTCCGGACTGGGCATGGGGTGACGAAGCGAACGCTCGGTCAGGTGGCGATGCCGGCAGCGATGCCGCGGGGCCGAGCCAACAGGCGGCAGGTACCGTCCAGCTATCGCTGTTCGATCAGCTCATCTCGGCATGGCGAGAATGGGCGGCGCTTCCCAATCTCGACGATACCACCGTTGGGCAGGCCGAGTTCGATCGTCACGCCGACCGGCGCAACGCGCTTATCGATGCCGCCGAAGCTCTACCTGCCACAATCGAGAACCTGCCCGCGAAGGGCCTCGCTCTCGCGTGGGTGACCCACGTCGATGTCTGGCTCAATGGCCTGGAGCGCCACGAGTACGGCTCGGACGGTCGGCTGACCCTCGACTTCGACGCCGCGATCTGCGGCCGCCTTAAGACCCGCTATTTGAGGGCCGAGGCATGATCGGCCGCGTCCTTTCCTTCCCCACACTGCGCGCCAGCATGATCCGTGGCGTGGTCGATGGGCTCGCCGAGCGGCCGGGTGCGGCGAACAACTTCCTCGGCGCTATGCGCGCCGTCTCGACCTGGGCACTGGTGCGCGACCACCTGACGGCCTCGATCACCGACGGGATCGAGCCCTACGCCGCAACAAGCGGTCACAAGCCCTGGACGGACGCGCAGAACGCGGCCGCACACGAGCACCTGACCGGTCACGTCCGCCGCGGCGTCATGCTGATGATCTACACCGGGCAGCGTGGCTCGGACGTCGTCCGGCTCGGCTGGACCGATATCGACGAGAACGGCTTCCGGCTGGCGCAGCAGAAGACCGGGCGCGAGGTCTGGTGCCCGATCGTCGCCGAGCTGGCGACCGAGATGTCAGGATGGGAGAAGGCGCCAGGCCCGTTCGTCCGGCAGGCCTCCGGCCGGCCATTCACGCGAAAGCTCTTCTCAAAGCATTTCGACACGCAGCGCGAGGCGATCCCGGCGCTGAAGGACGTGATACTGCACGGCCTGCGCGCCACCGCCGTTGTCCGCCTGCGCCGCGCGGGCCTGAGCACCGCTCAGATCCAAGACGTGATCGGCATGTCGATGGCGATGATCGAGCGGTACGCCCGGTTTGCTGACCGAAAAACCAGTGGGCAGGCCGCGATCCTACACATGGCGGCGGCCCGGAAATGATGACAGCGCAAGGCTTTGTTCACCCTGCTCTAGCCTTGGCATTGGACCGGTGGATTGATTTTTTCGATCTTCAACGATTCGAAAGCAGGAGGTCACTACAACGCGCGATGGCGTAGGATGAGTGCGATGCCAGTGCGAAAAGTTTGGTCGACGCTCGCGTCCGCGTACAATGTACGGCCTGTTATGAGCTTCGTTGCTCCGTTCATCATCCTGAGCATGGTGTTGGCGGCGGGTACATCGATTTTCATCGCCGATATGCATCGTCAAGCCGTTCACGACGTCGAGCACAGCTTAGTTGGGCTGTCGACAGTCCTCGCCGATCAGGCCGATCGATCTCTGCAGTCCATGGAGATGGTTCAGGATGCCATAATTCGGGGCATGCATGAAGCAAATGTCTCTACTCCTGCGGACTTCGCAATCGCAGCTAGCCGAAAGGACATGCATTTAGCGCTCAAAGCTCGTGTCGCTGCGCTGCCACAGGTCAATGCTATTACGATCGTTGATCGCACCGGTAAACTTCTGAACTTTACCCGATTTTGGCCGATTCCCGATATCAATATTGCGGACCGAGATTATTTTAAGGCGTTAGTTGCTGACCCTTCAATGCAACGCTTCATAAGCCAGCCGGTTCAGAACCGCGGCGACGGCGTTTGGACAATCTACGTCGCCCGTAAAGTGGCTGCGCCGGACGGGGCATTTCTTGGCCTTGTGCTGGGGGCGGTTGAGCTCGGATACTTCGAACGCCTTTACAAGCAAATCACCCCTGCTGCCGACGCTGTTGTTTCCGTGTTCCGCAACGACGGTATGTTACTTGTGCGGCACCCCCACAAAGAGGGCACGATAGGTAAAATTTTCTCGACGACAGGGGCCGCACTGATCGCGGCAAAAAAGCAAGCGAGTGGCGTTCTGCGGAACGTAAGTCCGATTGATGGTCATGAACGACTCATCGCCACCAAAGCTCTTGCTAATTTCCCCTTGATCCTGAGCATCAGTCGTACTGTCGAAGCGAGCCTTGCCTCGTTTTACCAACAGGTTTTCGTTGTTGGGGCGGCAGCGGTACTGATCACGGCATGTATCTGGGCGCTCTACTGGCTTGTCCTACGACAGTCTCGCGCCGAAAGGCGACTTGCGGGCGCGGAGGAACGCGTCCGCAGTGAGCACGAGTTACGCACCCAATACGAGCGCTTCGGCGTAGCGCTCAATAACATGGTCCAGGGGTTGTGCCTCTTCGACGCTGACAAGAGGCTTGTGGTCATGAACGACCGCTTTGCCGGCCTCTATGCCATCCCCCCTGATATGCGCGCGCCGGGCACCAAAGCCGAGGAGTTGCGCCACCATGTTCTCAATCAGCGCGGGGATGCGGCGGGGGCATGGGATATTGTTGTCACGCCTCCGGAATTGGATGCGACGCCGCTCGCCGCGCGAATCGTCCACCTGTCTGACGATCGCAGCATTAGCGTCGTGAGAGTTTCCGTCCCAGGTGGAGGATGGATCTGCACGCACGAGGACGTCACGGAGCGACGACATAACGAGGAGCGCCTACGCTTTCTTGCACGGCATGACGCCCTGACGAAATTGCCGAATCGTGTGCAATTCGAGGAGGTTGTCCAGCGAGAGCTAGCGATCTGCGCAAGGACCGGTGATGAAATCGCCCTTCTCTGTCTTGACCTTGACGGCTTCAAGCAGGTCAACGATCTGTTCGGTCATCCTGTTGGAGACCGACTACTCACCGAGGTCGCCGCCCGCCTCCAGGGTCTGCTCGGCGAACGCTGTGTCGCCGCACGCCTTGGGGGCGACGAGTTCGCAATCCTGGCAACGGGATTCAATAACTACAAGACACCGGCGACCGCTGCGCAGTCCGTTATCGACGCTCTTTCTGTGCCCTATCTCGAGCATGATCGGCGGATCGACGTCGGTTGCAGTGTCGGGATCGCGTCGTTCCCGCGCGATGGCAGCAGCTATGAGAAGCTCCTCTCCGCATCGGACATGGCGCTGTATCGCGCCAAGGCTGAGGGCAAGGGAGGCTATAGCTTTTTTGAACCAGCGATGGATGCAGCGGCTCGCGACCGACATCAGCTAGCACAAGATCTGCGCGCCGCAATCGGCACTTCACAGATCGAATTACACTATCAGCCGCAGTATGAGGTTGCCTCGCATAAGGCTTGCGGCTTCGAAGCACTTGTGCGTTGGACACATCCTATCCGTGGACCTATCTCGCCCGCACAGTTCGTGCCGATTGCAGAGGAAACGGGACTAATTATCCCGCTGGGCGAATGGGTATTGCGCGAAGCTTGCCGCGAAGCAGCAACCTGGGCGAAGCCCCTAGGTATCGCTGTGAACATTTCAATCGCGCAGTTTCAGCAATCAAACCTACGTGACGTCATTGAGACAACACTGAGTGATACGGGCTTATGTGCAAGTCGCCTAGAGCTTGAAGTGACTGAAAGTTTGTTCTTAAAAAGCACAATGCACTCACAAGAGATGCTGCGCGATCTGAAAGCTCTTGGCGTGCGTATCTCGATTGATGACTTTGGTACTGGCTACTCGTCGCTAGCCACGCTGCAGGCCTTTCCATTCGACAAGATCAAAATCGATAGATCGTTCGTAGGCGAGATCGGTGTCGCCGGCAAAGGCAGTGCGATTGTGCGTGCAATCATCAGTCTGGGTGAAAGCCTGAACGTGCGTGTGATCGCGGAGGGTATCGAGACTGAGGATCAGCTATCTTTCCTGCGCCAGCATCGGTGTGCGGAGATACAGGGATATTTGACCGGTAAGCCGCGGCCAATAGCTGAATATCGCTCGCTGCTCGTTTCAGCGCCGGAACTACGCGTGGCATAATTGTGCGTTTAAGGTCGCGCTTTCACATATGGGAGCGCTGAACTCCGAGCTGAAAACCCTAGGCACAGGGCTTGTGGGCGTTTTACAAGCTCTCGGTTCATTCTGCTATCGTTCTTTATTTGTCCGTCATGCCCTTATAAACGCAAGTCATTCATGGGGCAGCGATAATCGCCATTCCGGCGAATTGAGCGGGTTCATCCTCGCCGCGCGGGAGAGCTACGGCACGGCAATCGTCCTGATTGAGCACGACATCGGCGTTGACCTGACCGGTATTTTGGACCGGGCCGATTGAGAGGCTACTGCATGGTGGCGGCCATGGGTAGCCGGAAGGCCAGATCCGGGAAGGTGACCGGCGCGGGCGGTCGGTAGCCCAAGGATGAGTGCGGCCGGACGCGATTGTAGGTGTTCTGCCAGAGACCGATCACGGCCTGCGCCTCTTTCAGCGAGTAGAAAATCTCCTGCCTCAGGCACTCGTCCCGCAGCTTTCCGTTAAAGCTCTCACAGTACCCGTTCTCCCACGGCGAGCCCGGCGCGATGTACTGGATTTGTGAGCCAGCTTTGGCGACCCACTTGCGCAGTGCCTTCGAGATCATCTCAGGGCCGTTGTCACAACGGATATGCTCCGGGATGCCGTGTAGGCACATCGCGTCGGCCAGCGCCTCAATCACACCGAGGCTGTTGATGCGCCGTGCCACCTTCAACGCCAGACAGGCCCGACTGTGCTCGTCGATCAGCGTCAGGATGCGCAGGCTTCGCCCGTCATAGGTTTGCGCCTGAACGAAGTCGAAGCTCCAGACATGATTGCGGTAGAGCGGGCGCAGTCGTACGCAGGAGCCGTCGTTCAGCCACAGGCGGCTGCGGGGTCTCTGTCGGCTGGGGACCTTCAGCCCCTCGCGACGCCAGATGCGTTGAACCCGATCCTTGCCCACCTGCCAGCCGGCTGCCTGCAGCAGAGCCGTGACGCGGCGATAGCCGTAGCGCCCGTACTCGGACGCCAGGGCAATGATGGCGCGGGTCAGTGCATCCTCGTCGGCCGGCACGGTCGGCACGTAGCGTTGCGTGCCGCGGTGCTGGCCGACGATCCGGCAGGCGTGGCGCTCCGAGAGACCATACTTCTCCTGGATGGCGTCCACCACCTGCCGGCGTCGCTCGGGGGCTACAAGTTTCCCGAGGCGACGTCCGCCAGCACCTGCTTCTCCAGGGACAGGTCAGCCACGAGCCGGCGCAGGCGAGCGTTCTCGCGCTCAAGATCCTTCATCTTCCTGGCTTGATCGACCTGCAGGCCGCCGTACTCCTTGCGCCAGCGGTAATAGCTCTGCTCGGAGATCTCCGCCTCCTTGCACGCCAGCGCCAAGCTCTTGCCCTGGGCGGTCTGCACCTCGATCTGGCGCAGCTTCAGAACCACCTGCTCCGCACTCGTCTTCTGACCTCGCCGCATGTCCGACTCCTTCAGTCCTGGCTGATCCTCTCAATCAGCCCGGCCCAAAGCCAGCCGGTCAGGTCAGAGCCGTTCGCGCCGAGGATCTGTGCCTGCATGGCAGCGCGCGGAGCATTGCCGTGCGTCAGGAACAGGAACGGGACATCCGGTCCACGAACGAGACCGAGGACACGCTGCAACCGCTCGATGGCGGGGGACGTCAGCGTGCTGACGTCGGTGATGATGAGTTCGGGCGATCCCGTCGGCGGCACGTCGTCGTAGAGGTCGTGCAGCCGGCACGATCGGAACGGACCGAGGTCGCGGGCAAGGCGCTCACCCCGGCGGCAGTCGTCCGTGATCAGCAGCAGTTCACCCATCGTGCTTCCAAAACGGTCAAGGGTCCGGCACGTCGTTTTTCCTTTCCACCCGCCCCCGGGTGGCCGTCAGTTGTATGACCGGTCAGATTGCAAATCTGTTTCTACAACCCTGAAAAGCCGATACAGGGGCACTGTGACGCTATCCGTGCCTCGGTGTACTTAACGCAGTGCTACCCCCCAGCTCCGGGTGACGATGCAGACCTCGTGGCAGCCGGCTTGGCCCGATCACTGTCGGAGCCGACCACGATGAGGGACCGCAGCAGGTGAATGGCCGTCTGCGCCGAGACCGCCTCGAACGCCTGCTCGAGCTTTTCCTGGAACGGCCGAAACAACGTTTCCGCCGAGCCATCCGTCGGCACGGACGTCATCGACCACTCGGGAAACACCCGGCCGGCGGCCTGAGTGAATTCCAGCAGCTCGACCCGGCGGTGCCGGAGATCACAGCAGATCCGCTCGAACGTCGTCTCGAGGGCCGGCAGGGGCCCTTCCAGCACCTGGATGAACACCCCCCGGCTATGCAGCAGCGCACCGGTCAGGTTGCTCTCGGCATTCCGAGCAGCGGACTGGCGGACGATCTCGGCCACCTCTTGGCGCAGGTCGGCCTCGCTGCCGGTCAGATGCATGTCGCTGCGATAAAGGAGCCGGTGGACCGTTAAGGCCAGAGGCTCCTTCAAGCTGTCTGCACGCACGGGAACGCCTCCGAGAAAAGAGCTGCTACGCTCGCGAGCGGGATGGGTCGGCTGATGAGGTAGCCCTGCAGCTGATCGCAGCCCTCATCCATGACGAACCGCGACTGCGCGTCGGTCTCGACCCCCTCCGCCGTCGTCTTCATGCCGAGGCTCGCGCCCAGCATCGTGATGGCGCGCACGATCGCTGCGCTGTCGTGATCGTCCGGCGTCTGTCGGACGAAGGACTGGTCGATCTTGATCTTGTCGAAGGGGAAGCGGCGCAGGTAGCTCAGCGAGGAATAGCCCGTGCCGAAATCGTCCATCGAGATGCGGATGCCGAGGGTGCGCAGCTCGCGCAGGATCGCGAGGGTTTTTTGCTCATCCTGCAGCAGCGAGCCCTCGGTGATCTCAACTTCCAGGCGCGCACCGGGCAGACCCGTTTCGGCCAGGATAGTGCGGATCGTCTGGGCCAGACGCGCGTCCCGGAACTGGACCGGCGAGAGGTTGACCGCAACGGTCAGGTGCCTGGGCCATGTCAGTGCATCGGTGCAGACCGTGCGCAGCACCCATTCGCCGAGAGGGCCGATCAGTCCGGTCTCCTCCGCCAGCGGGATGAATTCGGCAGGGGGGATCAGGCCACGCTCCGGGTGCTGCCAGCGGATGAGGGCCTCCGCGCCGTCGTAGGTGCCCGTCCGGACACAGAGCTGAGGCTGATAGACTAGGGTGAACTCCTGCCGGGCGATGGCCCGGCGGAGATCGAGTTCGAGCGAGCGGCGGGCCTGGATGCGCACGTTCATGCTCTCCTCGAACATCCGATAGCGCCCACGCCCATCCTCCTTGGCCCCGTACAGGGCAAGATCGGCGTTGCCCATCAGTTGCCCAGAGGTCAGGCCGTCGCTGGGTGCGAGGGCGATGCCGATGCTGGTGCCGATGTTGAGGACGTGCCCGTCGATCAGGAACGGACGTCCAAGCAGGTCGAGCACCCGTTCGGCTAGAACCTGGATCTCGGCCAGGTCGATGCCGCCGGCCTTGAGAATGGCGAACTCGTCCCCGCCGAGCCGGGCCACGAGATCGTCGCTGCGGATCGCCCGTCGCAGGCGCTGCGCAACGCGCTCCAGCAGCGCATCGCCCATACCGTGGCCGAGCGTGTCGTTGATCGTCTTGAAGCGGTCGAGGTCGAGCAGCATCAGGGCGAAGGTGTCGTCCCCGCTGCGGCGCGATGCGAAGCGTGCCGACAAGGCTTCGTTGAACTGGCGCCGGTTGGCTAAGCCGGTCAGGGCGTCGTGGTGAGCAAGCCGATGCATCTCCACTTCGGCCCGCAGCCGCTCACGCTGGTCGCGCACGGCGACGACGGTATGCGGCTTGGCCTTGATCACGATCGACTGGGCGATGAGACGAACCGGGATAGGAAGACCCGCCGCGTCGTGGAGTACCGCGTCGATCTCCTGATGCCGAGGAATGTCGCTTATCGACAGGTCGGTAAGCACGCGCTGCAGCGATCCTCCCAGCAGGTCCTCGCTCGAGCGGCCAAGCACGCGCTCCAGGCTGTGATTAATCCCGCAGATCGTATTGCCGTCGCAGATCATCAGACCCTCGACGGCGATATCGGCGAGGTCGCGCAGGCGCTGGCTCTCGGCCTCGTGCCGCCGCCTGTTCAAGCGCCACAGATGCAGGGCGGCGAGCGACAGTCCGAGGATCAGCAGCACGGCGTTGGTGGTCAGGATCGACAGGATGGTGGTGTCCATGCTGCCGCCGGGGATCTCGACCCGCGGATCAAAGCGGATCGTGACCGCGCTCATGCCGAGGAAATGCGTCCCGCACACCGCCAGCATCAGGACCATCGGTGCGAGGTTGCGCACCGCACGGCGGCGGTGGAACGCCAGACCCATCGCCAGGCTGCCGAACCCGGCACCGACGGCGATGGACCAGGCAACCGTCGCCGCGTCCCATGCGAGGCTGCCCTGTACGGCGTAGGCACCCATGCCGGTGTAGTGCATGGCCGAGATGGCCAGGCCGATGATCGCACCGCCGACCAGCCGACCGGACAGGCCGGGCCACATCACGACGAGACCGGCGCCGAGGCCGACGAGTACGGCGGCCATGCCCAGCGATGCGGCGGTCTGACCAACGGCGAAGCCGATCGCCATACCCGGCTCGTAAGCCAGCATCGCAATGAAGTGGGTGGCCCAAATGGCCGAGCTTGTGCCAATCACCCCGGTCAAGGCCCAGGCCAACCGTTCCCGCCAGGGCTGCCTGCGGAACACCTGACGACCGATGGTGAAGGTCGCGTAGCAGCCGAGCCCGCAGATCAGCGCCGCCACGGCGACGAGGCGCAGGTCGTGCTGTTGCGTGACGCAGGTGTAGAGCTGGTTCATCGGAAGTCCGGAGCCGCGGTTGCGTCACGGCATGCCGTGGCCGTCGAAGTGGGGTGCGTATGGAGCCGGATGGAGCGGACAGACCCCGGCCGGGTTCGGCGACCGGCTCGAGCACCGCGCGCTGGCGGCAGCACATTCTGCTGCAGTCTCTGGACGAGGCGACCGCGCAGGTCCTGCAGGGCGAACTCCGGCCGGCAACGCTGAGCGTCGGCGAGGTCCTGTTCGAGTCCGGACAGATGCTGGACCGGATCTGGCTTGTCGAGAGCAGGCTGGTCTCGCTGGTCACGCTGCTGCAAGGCGGCCGGGAAAGCGACGGGATCACGGTCGGCCGGCACGGCGCCCTCGGCCTGCCGGCAACACTTGGCAGCGGCCATGTGATCAGCCGCGCCGTGGTGCTGGTCGAAGGTACGGCCTGGGAGCTTTCCGGTGCGGCGTGTCAAGCGGCGATGCGGCGCGACGAGACATTCGGGCACCGGATCATGCGCTACTATGAGGCGATCTTCGCCGCCGCGGTTCAGTTGACCGCCTGCAACGCCAGCCACTCGCTCGAGCAGCGGTTCTGCCGCTGGCTGCTGACCTGCCGGGATCAGCTCGACAGCGACGTACTGCCGGTGCGTCAGGAGGCGTTCAGCCGGATGCTCGGCGTCAACCGCACCAGCGTCGTCGCGATCTCGCGCACGCTGCAGGCCGAGGGCACGATCCTCATGCGCCATGGTCGGATCACGGTCATGAGTCGGGACCGCCTCAGCCACCGGGCCTGCGAGTGCTACGCCACTATGCGCGCGCGCTTCCGTCACATCAGATAGGTCCGTCAGCATGACGAGGCCGCGATACTCATCGCGGCGGCGCTGTCGAACTCGATGATGGCCTGGGAGCGCTCGAAGCTTCGAACGCATTTTATGCGAGCTGATAGCGAACATGAGCTGCCCTCCCCCCGAACGAGCGCGCAGATCGACATGTCAAATTATTGAGCTTGGGTCAGGTGCGCATCTACGTCGGCACCTTGCTACGTTCTTACAAGTTGATCTGCTAAAATCGCGTTAATTTTTATGATATGCAACTTTCTGATCATCTACTAAGTGCGCGATCTAGATTTTCCATCGCTGGTTGAAAAATTACGCAGTCGATGTCCGCTGTAACTTTATTTCTTTACGGGTTTCTGCGCGCATCAAAAAATCGGAAAATCGGGGTGACCTTGCATCCTGTCGTCACGGGACCGCCGCGCCGATGGCTGGCTCCGACGAGACCAGCCTCCCGCATCAGCCGGGCGATGCGCTTTCGAGAACGGCGCTCGCCTTGCTCGCGCGGATCGGCGTGGACGCGCGGCGCGCCATAGGTCTGGCGCGAGCCGAGATGGACTGTACGGATGCGCTTCAGCAGTGCGACGTCGGCAACCGCCCGCGCCGAGGGCTCTCGTCCCGCCCAAGCGTAGTAACCGGCCTTCGACACGCCGAGCACACGGGCCATGGCGGCGACCGGAAAGTCGGCCTGGTTGGCGCTCATGTACCGGAAGATCCCGACGGCAGGACCCCGGTCTCCCGCACGAACCAAGCCGTCGCGCGAGAGAGGATGTCACGCTCCAACCTCAACTGTCGGTTCTCGCCACGCAGCCGGACGAGTTCGTCGGGCTCGCTCGCCGTCAGTCCGGGATCGGCTGTCGGCGGCTTGGCCTCGCGGCGGCCCTCGCCGCGGTCAGCCTCCGCGACCCAGTTCTGGATGGTCTGGCGCGACGGCTCGAACTCGCGGACGAGCTCGGTGGGGTCGCGGCTGGCGTGGACCAGATCGACCATCTGCCGCCGGAACTCGGCGGGGTATGCGGGGCGGGTCTTGGGCATCGGGCAAACACCTCACGCGAAAGCGATCTCGGTGTCCATCAAACCGCGGCAATCCCAGATTCTAGCCGTCGGCGCGCCCTACCGACGCTGTTGCCGGCCTGTTACGTGCCTGAGATAAGCGAAACCGTCATGGAGACGGCGGTTGCCTGCTCAGGGATGTCAGCTTGGTGCCGAGGGTTCATCGTCAGCTTGTCGCCAGCCTAGCTTGTGCATGGGTCAGCCAAGCCGCCTCGGCACAAGAGCTTCTGAGTGAGGCGGCTCGGATCGCGGCGGAAACCCCATTTCTGCAGAACCTGCGCGGCGCGGGTGGCGATCCGCAGACTGGCCTGCTGCCGGTTTCCCGGACACCCGGTTTAGGTGTGATGGTGAAGCCGGAGGTGCTCCATGCAGCGTCGCAAGTTCGGACGTGAGTTCAAGATCGAGGCGGTTCGACTGGTTCGGGAACGTGGTGTCAGTGTCGCGCAGGCCGCGCGCGATCTCGATGTTCACGAGACGATGCTGCACCGGTGGGTGAAGCAGGCGGCGGCCGATCCCCAACACGCTTTTCCCGGCCAGGGACAGATGAAGCCCGAGCAGATCGAGATCGATCGCCTGCGCAAGGAGGTCGCTCGTCTGAAGGCGGAGCGTGATATCCTAAAAAAGGCCGCCGCATACTTTGCGAGGGACGCGATATGAAGTTCGCGTTCATCGCAAAGCATCGAGCTGTCTGGCCGGTTGCGTGGATGTGCGCGGCGCTGGGCGTCTCGCGCTCCGGCTTCCACGCTTGGCTCACCCGGCAGCCCAGCCAACGCACACGGGACGACGAAGCGATCCTGAGCAAGGCCCACGCGAGCTTCGTGGCCAGCGACCGCACCTACGGCGCAAGGCGCGTCTGGCGCGATGTGTTGGCCGAGGGCGTCTCGTGCGGGCTGCACCGGATCGAGCGGATCATGCGCGAGAACGCCTTACGAGCGCGACCGCGCCGACGGAGGCTACCGAAGGACGAGGGAGAGCGGGCCGCCGCCTCGCCCAATCTTCTGGATCGGCGGTTCGCGGCCGACGCCCCGAACCGGAAGTGGATCGCCGACTTCACGTATATCTGGACGGCCGAGGGCTGGCTCTACGTCGCCGCCGTCATCAATCTGTTCTCGCGCCGCGTCGTGGGCTGGTCGATGCAAGTGAGCATGACGGCTCAACTCGTCACGGATGCGCTCGTCATGGCGATCTGGCGCAGAGGCAAGCCGGATGCTCTGCTGCATCACTCGGATCAGGGCTCACAATACACGAGTGAAGCCTTCCAGCGTCTGATGACCGAGCACGGCGTGACCTGCTCGATGAGCCGGTCGGGCAACGTGTGGGACAACGCTGCGATGGAGAGCTTCTTCTCCTCGCTGAAGACCGAGCGCACAGCGCGGCGGACCTACCGCACGCGGGACGAGGCTCGGGCCGATGTGTTCGACTATATCGAACGCTTCTACAACCCGGCGCGGCGGCACTCAACTCTGGACTACCTCAGCCCTGTCGAGTTCGAAAACCGTGCCCAATTAGCTTAGGACGGTGTCCACCAAACCGGCAGCAGGCCACTTCGCGCACGCCGGCCACCTTGTGAGCGGCGAGGTTGTCCATGATCACCGTGTCACCCCGCTTCAGCATGGGCACCAGGGTGTCGGTGACGTAAGCTCGGAAGCGAATGCCGTTGGTGGCTCCGTCGAACAGGACCGTGGCCGCCACCCCGCCGGTGCGCAGGGCCGCGGTGACGGTGGTGGTCTTCCAATGGCCGTGCGGGACAGCGACACGGCAGCGCTCACCGCGCACGGCCCAACTGTCGCGGCGGACCATGTTGGTGGTGGTCGCCGTCTCATCGAGGAAGACGAGCCTGTCCGGGTCGAGTTCGCCCTGAGCCTCGAACCAGTCCTCGCGTTCGGCTTTCACGTCCGGTCGCTGCTGCTCGGCGGCGTGAAGTGTGTTTTTTTGTGCGTGACGGCGTGGCGCCGGAAGAAGCGCGACAGGCCGCTCTCGCTGGTGGCGATCCCGCGTTCGGCCAGCAGGGCGCGCACCTCCGAAAGGGTGAGCGTCGGTCGATCCAAGCGCAGTTCGAGGATGAACGCGGCTTGCGCTTCGAGGTGCTGCGAGCGCCGGTCGCCGCCCTGCGGCTTGGCCGCCACCCGGCCTTCCCGCTCGAAGCTCTCCTGCCAGCGGATAGCGCTGGCGGGACTGACCCCGAACCGCTCGGCGGCCTGACGGCGCGAGGCGCCCTCGGACACGGCCTTCACGACGCGCGCGCGCAGATCCGACGATAACGGTGACCCCATCGATCCTCCTGTCGAGAGGACCAAAGGGAATCAGATCTCGTCTCGTCAGGGAACCCCAACCGACTCACAGCGGTCGGCAACAGCTCTAGTACTACAGCCGGGTTTTGCGCGTTGTCATGGCGGAGGTAGGCCATGACGCGGATGATGGGAGCGGATGCAGCGGGCTGGGCACAGCGTTTTGACGAGGTGCTAGGTCGCGGACTCATAAAGTTCGAAGCCAGACGCGGACGGCCGCGAGCTTGACGGTGGCGAGGAAGTTTTCCGGGTCCTTGTCGTATCGGGGCGCGACCGCACGGAAGTGCTTGATCTTGCTGAGGAACCGCTCGACCAGATTGCGGTACTTGTACAGGAAGGCACTGAAGGCAGGGACGTTCTTGCGGTTGGGCATCGGCTTGACGTTGGCCCAGGCCCCTTGCTCGGCCAGACGGTCGCGCCGCGCGTCG